>CABXOR010000138.1 GCA_902513935.1 uncultured SAR324 cluster bacterium | reverse complement strand
AAAGTACTCCTTTGCTTCTTGAGGGGTGTAGTAACCCCTCTGAACATCTTGCCTGACAAATTCCGAATTACGGAGGTATGGATTTTCGTAACCACCGCCTCCGGGCGTTGATACCCGAATTGTATCTCCTGTCTGAACGAGAATATTTTGATCTTTGGATAGGTGTGGAGGAATGTAAGTTTCTCCATTTTGTTCAACTTGAACTTTATTCACACCGCCGTCTTTGCCTCCCAAAACGCCTTGAGGACCAAAGCGTCCGTGGTCCATTACCATAGATACTTTTGCATTTCCTCTACGGAGTTTAATTTTATAATTTACTCCAAATCCGCCGCGCTGCTTTCCCGCACCTCCTGAACCTTCGTGTAACGAATATTCTTCAAATAAGACTGGATAAAATTGCTCCATGACTTCAACCGGGGTGGTCTTGGAGATACCAATCGTCGAGCATCCGTTTGACAGGCCGTCACCGTTTAAGTTGCCTCCGTACCCTCCGCCGCTGATAACATACATCACATAGTTGCGGTTGTGCTTTGGGTCATATCCACCGATACAGAGATTGCCGCTGGTTCCCGCAGGCGCCGCAAAAAGTAGTTCCGGAATGGCTTTTACCAGCGCACTAAACACAGCTTCTGCAATGCGCTGACTAACTTCCGCAGCACATCCGGACACCGGCCGCGGATAGGTTGCGTATAAAAATGTGCCTTCCGGATCCTTGATATGGAGGGGTTCAAAGGTGCCTGCGTTTAGTGGAACCTCCGGAAAAATGTGTTTGATAGCCAGGTAAACAGAGGATTTTGTTGTGGCAATAACGCTGTTCATCGGTCCCAAACAAGGTGGGCTGGAACCGGACATGTCGAAATAAAGTTCAGTACCTTCTTTACGGATCTTCATCTCAATCCGCAAAGGTTCATTGACCACGCCGTCAGAATCCACAATGCCCTCTCCTTCGTAAAGGCCGTCTGGAATTTCTTTAATTCGTGTACGCATCTGCTGAGCCGCACGTTTTTTAAGTTCTTTGATTGCAGCAGTTACTGTGTCTGCACCATAACGATCGAGGAGTTCAGTAAAGCGTTTTTCACCTACAGTCAGTGCTGCAGCCTGGGCCTTGATGTCGCCGATTCGCTGATCGGCAATGCGGATATTGGAAAGTACAATCGACAGAATTTCCTCGTCCAGCACACCGGCTTTGTAAAGTTTTACCGGAGGTAGGCGCAGTCCTTCCTGTTCCACTTCTGTCGCATTTGCTGAAAATCCTCCCGGAACTGCTCCTCCGGTATCGGGCCAATGTCCGGTATTGGCCAGCCAGGCAAACAGTTTTCCCTGGTAAAAAAACGGTTTTACAAAGCGTACATCCATCAAATGCGTTCCGCCGAGATAGGGGTCGTTGACGATATAAACATCTCCGGGCTGTAAATCCTTGGCCCGTTCAATCACGCATTGAGTTCCGAACTGCATCGTTCCGACAAAAACCGGCAATCCCAATTCACCTTGCGCAATCAGTTCGCCGTTGGTTTTGTCATAAATACCGTCAGAACGATCCAGTGCCTCTGAAATCACCGGACTGAAAGCGGAACGTACGAAGGCCAAATCCATTTCGTTGCATACCTGCTCCAATCCGCTTTGAATTACGGTTAAAGTAATGGGGTCAAGAATTTTCATTGTGTTTCTTTCTTGAATTTTACAGGATTACATATTTAGAGTGAAATGATCAGATTACCATCCAAATCCACTTCCACCTTATTATCAGGTTCTACGATAATAGTTGTGTCTAACTGTTCAATGATAGCCGGGCCTTTGAAACTTGCCTTTAGTGAAAGAGACTCCCTTTTGTAAATTGGGGTTTCTTTCCAGCCGGATTCAAACCAGACTTGACGGATTGCAGTTTTACAATCTTCAATCTTCGCTTTTTGTTCTGTTACCGAAATCAGGGAAGTCAAGGGAACCGGTCTGCGGCGTCCAATGACAGCAGTGTGCAGATTAACCAAAACCGCACGAATTTCAGGAAGCTCAACTTCG
>CABXOR010000137.1 GCA_902513935.1 uncultured SAR324 cluster bacterium | reverse complement strand
GGAAACTGCCCGCAATCTGGGTTATAAAAGCATAAATATGGATCTGATATACGGACTGCCGCTACAAACAAGACAGAGTTTCAGAAAAACCCTTGAAGAAGTCTATAAAATGTGTCCGGATCGGCTGGCGATTTACAGCTTTGCCTATTTACCTGGAATGTTCAAAACACATAAGCGTGCAATCAGGGAGAAAGATTTACCTTCACCTGAAGAGAAAATAGTAATATATCTGGAAACTATCCGCTTTATGGCTGAGGCAGGATATGTAATGGTCGGCATGGATCACTACGCGCTTCCCACAGATGAACTTGCTCTTGCAGTAAAAAACAGAACTCTGCATCGAAATTTCATGGGGTACACAACTCTGCACAACATGGCTCAGATAGGTGTGGGCGTATCTGCAATTTCAGATTTTGGAGACAGTTACTGGCAGAACACGAAAGAAATTGATCTATACATGAACGAAGCCACAGAAAAAAAGCTCATACCTCGCAAAGGAATGAAACTGGATGAAGAAGATCTGTTACGTCGTGATCTAATTGAAACTCTGATGTGTCATGGAGAAATTTCAATTACGGATTTTGAAACACGTTATAAAATAGAATTTCAGGATCATTTTGCTCAGGCCTGGAAAAAGCTGGAACAATTCAAACAGGAAGGACTAGTGAACTTAAGTTTAGAAAAAATTGAGCTGACACATGTGGGATCACTATTTACCAGGAACCTGGCCATGCCTTTTGACAGATATCTTGAAGAAAGTACACATCAGCATTTTTCCAAAACAGTATAATGTTTTTGGAGCATTTAAATTAGAGAGTAATCTAAGTCAGCACTAATATATTTCTGAATTTCCAGTTATTCTACTTAATCATGACTGCCAGCATGATCTAATGAATCATGTTCTTTTGTATCATGTTTCATTTCTCCCTTTGGCATACTATCCATGACTGGTGCAGTAACTTTGACCATACCTGCGTTTTTAAAATGCAGGGTCAATTCAACTTCATCTCCAACTTTTAAAGGTTTTACCAGCTTAATCAGCATCACATGATAGCCACCAGGCTTGAGTTCCTGGGACCCTCCGGCAGAAACATCAACAAATTTAACCGGAGACATGCTCATCATGCCGTTTTCTTTTTTAACATTATGGATTTCAACAACTTCGGCGGCTGAGGTTTGTACCGCTAATAGCTGATCTTCCATGCTGCCGTGATTAATAATACTCATATAGGCAGCAGAGATGTGTGAAACGGGCGGAACAGCCCTCACCCACTGGTTATGTATTTGAATCATATTACTGGTTTGCCCGTGATGAAGCTCAGTCTGGTGAATGTTTTTAATACAACCGGACAAAATGACAGAAATAGACAGTACACTGAGCATTAATCGAAGTGAATTTAAGCTGTACATATTTATTTTTTTTGAATGTTTAATTTGATAGAAGCCATTGAATATCGGCTACTAATTTGTCCATATCCCACTTTGTTTTATAACGTCCTCGATAGCGTCCCTGCTGATCAACAAGTGAAACAGCATCTGTATGAGCCATGAAATACCCCTCAACAGACTCAACATTTTGTTTAAAATATCCAGCACCGTACTGCCTGGCTACTTCGGCAATATCGTTGACTGAACCGGTCAGTCCAATAAAAGTTGGATAAAAGTATGGTACGTATTCTTTCAGTTTTTCCGGCGTGTCACGTTCAGGATCAATCGAAATGAACAAAACCTGAACATCCTTAGCCTGTTCTTTCAAATTGAGCATCCCCACTTTTAGATGGGATAGTGACATCGGGCAAACATCCGGACAATATGTATAACCAAAAAAAATCAGTACTACTTTGCCCCGAAAACTTTCAGATGACAATTCTTTGCCATCCGATCCAGTCAATTCAAAATCTCCACCTAGGTTTTCATAAATACGCAACGGTTTTTGACTGCCTAAAGAATTTCCAGCAGCACTAATTTCCTGTACATTACTGAAAACAGTAGAAACCAAGAAGATGGGCAAAATTAGTATTTTTTGAACATACATAGTTTTTTCCTTT
>CABXOR010000136.1 GCA_902513935.1 uncultured SAR324 cluster bacterium | reverse complement strand
GTTTTGGATTGATTTTGTCCTTCAGGCTTTGGTTTTTCATCTTTTCTGGCAACCTCAGTAATTCTTCCAGTAACTTCTTTGAGCATAACAGCCATATCTTTTGCCACAGCATGCTTGAGATGATAGAGCTTAAAATTACTTTTTATTTTTCCGCTTTCTTGGAAAACGTCTAACTTTTTAATAAGAGATAATATTTGTTCGATTTCAATCCGTCCTGCAATAATGATCAACGAGTTCAGGCGTTCTTCCTCAATTATTTTAACAGGACTGGCTTTTGCGGTTTTACCCTCTCCTTTTCCGGATACTACACTGTCAGAAAATATCTTTGATAGTAGGACGGCCATCCTCTTTGCAGAAGTATATTCCAGTGTAACCAATTTTAACTGAGTTTCTCCGGATGTTCCTTGTACTGTGTCAAGTTTTGCAATTAGCTGCAGTACTCGATCTGTTGCCAAGCGATCTGCGATGATGATTAGAGCATTCAGTCGAGGTTCTGCGATTATTTTGACGGCACTGCCTGTTGCAGTTTTCCCTTCACCTTTACCCGCAACTATTTTATCTGCAAAAATTTTTGAAAGCAGCGGTGCTAATGTTGTGGCGGAAGCATATTGCAATGCCTGTAGTTTTATCTGACGGTTCCCTCGGGGAATATCAAGCTGATCTACCAGGTCAATAATTTGCTGGGTTGTCACCGGATTTGCAATAATTATGAGAGCATTGAAAGGTGCAAAAGGTAGAATTTTAATCGATGAAGTTTTGGGAAAAACCGTCGTTATGAGTGGAATAAGTTTTGCTGCATCAGAATATTGTAGTTCATGAATGGTTGTTGTAGCACCTTCTACCGGCACATCAACTTGTTCAATTAACTCAATTATTTCAGCTGTTGTTTCTCTATTTGCGACAATAAAAAGGGAATTCAAGCGAGCCTCAATCAAGAGTTTGAATTTAGGAGTTTTGCCGTTGCGGACAATGTTGGAAAACAGTTCAGAAACAGTTTTGTGTATTTCAGTAACATCATTGTGAACTATTTGTAGCAATGTGACGATTTGCTCTACTCCTTCTGGCACAGATATATCAAGCACATCAATTAGTTCTACTATTCTACTCACATTCGATTCAACATCAATTACAATCAACATGTTCATCGGTTCGTAAACAAGCAATGCTCCTGTCTTTGAAAAAATTGGCTGCAATGTTGCCTGAATCCCTTTCAGGTCTGCGTGACGAATTGGAATAAGACGCATGACATAGTTCCCCCCCTTGGCGTTCACCTTTCCACCATCTTTTGAAATCGGTAAGCGTGAGAAGCGTGCATCTGCAGCGGTCAGTATTTCCACAACCTTACTGCCCTTTTTACGTACCATAGCCAGTCCCTGACTGGCCAATATTTTTTCAAAGAAGTAAAAGGCGTCCTCTGCAGATACTTTGAAATTACGAGGAGCAGTGATAGACATTTGTCCTCGCATATTTTTTTCTTCATACACGAAAACGGTGCCGGTATGTCTTGAAATTATTTTGATGAATTCTTTGAGGATCAGTGTTTGAGGCAGATTTATTGTAACCCTTGAGCTTTTTTTCTTTTTTGCTGCTTCAATTTCTACGGGGAATGAAGCCTGAAACAGAAAGAGGCTTAAAAATATTATTCCAGACAACCGATGAAATTTACGGCAGTGCTCCGATAGGGTGGAAAGAAAGAAAATCATGTAAGACTAGAGAAATTAAAACTTAGTATTTCAGGAATTACTCATTGATTTCAGTATCCAATTTGCCTGCTCCAAATCAGCAGGAGTTGTTATTTTTATATTTTGTGGTTCTCCTTCTACTGTTGAAACTTGATCACCGTTGTTTTCTACCAGTGATGCATCGTCAGTAACTAACCACTTATTTTCTATTGCCTGTTTTGAAGCATCCAGAATCAACTTTGTTCGAAATCCTTGCGGTGTCTGAGTGGCAAATAATGCGCGCCTATCCAGAACCTCCGTTTTTCCCTCAGTAATTCGGCGGATAGTGTCCTCTAATGACAAAACCGGAATTGCAGCATTATGTTCATGTGCCGCATCTATAATTCGAT
>CABXOR010000135.1 GCA_902513935.1 uncultured SAR324 cluster bacterium | reverse complement strand
GATGGCACTTGAAGCAGAATTAGATGTAATACGAAAAAGACAATACAAGATATTTTCAAATCCTAAAGAAAACCTATCTAATTTAGTTGGTACTCGTAATTTATTACGCAATATAAAAAAAGAAATTTCATTAATTCAGTCTAAAACAATTAATCTAGATGCGCCCCCTACAATAACAACCATAATGAACAAAAAATACAAGATGATTCTAGTTATAACTTTGATAGGGCTATTTATTGGAATTATGCTGACCTTCTTTATTGAATTTGTACAAAATTATAAAACCAGCAGAAATAGCTGAAAAAGACAATTATAGTATTTATTATTCCACTAATACCACCTGCAATTACAACGATGTAATTATTTATATCCCTTCATCAGTTATTTAAATCTGTATTCATTAGAGTTAAGAATTATTACATTAACGTTGTTACTATTCTCTTCTATATAAATTCTCTAATATTTAGCACACAAATCGCCGAGTTAGTGATAAAAAAGTGAATAGTTAAATTATTGATTTAAATTTAATAAATCGTTATTATTATCTTCTTTTATTCTGCTAGATATTTATTTGATTGGTACTTTGCAAGTGGTATGAGGTGCATTAGAATGCACCTAGATTCCTCTTCATTGTTCTCTCGCCTAAATAAGCTATCTTCATAGTGATGAGATTTCTTTGTTTGTTGACTAAATATTCTAGTTTAAATGAATATGGCATTTTGACTTCACATACTTGTGATACTGTAATTCCTTCCTAGACATGATCTTATACAGTTTATAATTGTTGTATGCTGGTAAATATGAGATGTAGGCCCTTCTTGATTAGTGTGAATCTTCTTCAATTGAAAAGGAATTATAACCGATTTACTGTATTCGAATTATTATTGAAACAAAACCTTACAATCTATTTCACACTCATACTAAAAATATTCTTTTAATATTTATCATTTAAAATAGTATTATATACCAATTAACTAAAAGCTAGGGATATTGCCTCATGTACACAGCTCGCATTGTATCTGATAAGTTTTTAAAATTATACAGAAAAGACGATTTTGCTATGTATTCTATAGCATTTTTTATTCTAACATGGATGTCAATGGGAAACTTAATATCTATGTCATACAATGCTAGATTTACAATATTTGCTAATCAAGTAAATATTTCATATTTAGTGATATATTTGTCAGCCGTAATATTTGTATTTATTGCTTTATATAAGGAACTATCAAGCCTATCTTCAAAATATGTGATAATCATAGTCGCAATTCAATTATTATTGTTTTTGACATTTGTATACGCTCCACCCAGAAACGCTGACGCAATGAGGGTGTGGCTTGCAAAAATTTATGATATTTTACTTAACGGTGAAAAAATTCTGCGCCCTTATGCTCATTATCACACACCTGATGTTTTTACCTTATTTCACTTACCTTTAATTCAAATAGGGGATGGTCAATTATTTCAATTAAGTATATATACTTGTTTTGCAGGTATTCTCATTTTATTAATTAGGATTTGTAATTATTATGATAATGAATATGTAACATATTCTTGCTTATTACTGTTTATATTTAATCCATTAATCACGCTTTCGGCAACAGTAATTCTTTCAGATATGCCTGTTATACTATCATTTACTGGAATAATGTATTCGATCCTATATTATTCAACAAATAAAAAGAAGGCTTTTTTGTTTTCCGTTGTTATGATGGCGTATGCACTAAATATAAAGTATAACGCTCTAATTATTTTGCCTGCATATGGTATTTGGATTTTATTAAATTATAAAAATATTATCAAATTAATAGATTATAAAATAATATTATTCCTCTTTTATTTGTTGTTACATTCTGTTTATCCGTATATTATGAATTATTTCTATATTGGTAATCCTGTATGGCCTGCATTAACAAAAATATTTCCTGCAAATATCGCAAGTTGGGATATTGCAGCAAATTACTTAACGCAAGGTTTTTTAAATGATGAAAAAAGTTTTTCTAATTTGTTAGTATCATTTTACAACTTAATAACTATGCCACATCATATTAACCCAATTATTATACTACTCATACCGTTTTTATTCCAGAAGTTTAAATATGTATCCT
>CABXOR010000134.1 GCA_902513935.1 uncultured SAR324 cluster bacterium | reverse complement strand
ATGTACTTCAGATTTGGATTGAACCGGGAAAAAACGGGATTGTGCTGGAGTACACAAAAATTTGTGCGTGATGTTGTTAAACCCGGAAAGCTGGGATTGTTGGCTGCGCGGGAAGGATGGGGTGGTGCTCTGACAATGCACGACGACGCATTGCTCTAAATGGGGATTTTATTTGGCAACCAGGAGATTTGAGCATTCGTTGGAGGTGAAGAAACATGTGTGGGTGAAGATTGCGAGTGGAGAACTTTTACTGAACGGAAATAAGTTTCAAGTTGGAGACGGTGCGGCTGTCAGTGAGGAAAGCGTTTTAAAAATACGTGCCACCCCAGTGAGTTTCTACTCTTTGAATTGAATTAGAACGAAAAGGAAACTAAAATTATGAGCAGGTAGATGAAACCCATCATACCGGCTTTTGATTTGGTAAGAGTATAATTATTACTCCAGAAGAAATAGACTGCAAGGAAAGTTGCACCTATCAGGCTCCAGATCAGACCCAGTTGCGGCAGCTCAATAGCTGTTGCTTCTCCACTAATGGCGAGTGCGAGTAATATAGGGATGCTTAAACAAATGCAGATATCGAAAATGTTACTGCCGAATACGTTTGAAACAGCAGCGTCGTAATTTCCTTTTTTAGCGCTGATGACTGATAGGGCAGTATCTGGCACTGATGTTCCAGCGGCAATCACAACAAATCCCATGATAACTGCGTCAATTCCCAACATGTCGCCGAGAGCAATTGAAGCTTCAACCAACAAGTGAGATGCTCCTCCCATCACAATCATCATACCGGCAACCCACATCCACGCCTTTTTTCGGATGTCAATTCCAGCTCATCATCATCTTCAGTCTTAGTTTCCAATATATCAGTTTCCTTATAATCAGCGCTTTGTTTTTTTTGATTTCTTGAAGTCCCGGTGAAGAAGAAAGACATAACCTAAGTAGGCCAGCAAAAAGATGACAGCGACACTGGCACCCCACTCATTTGGAAACACCCAGAGCATTGCTCCGAGCAAAAGAGTTACGCCAAGATAATATATATTATCACGCCAGACAACTTCCCGGCTTATGATCATTGGGCTTGCCGCAACCAATCCTGCAGCCGCGGGTATCACAAGTACATTATAAAGTGCAGATCCCACGATAGTTGAAATGCCAACCTCCGCCCGTCCAATCAAAATTACAGCAATAATGGCTACACAAAACTCCGGAAAGGAACTCGCGATTGCGTCAATGACTGCGGCTTTAATTGATTGTGGAATATCATGTTTATTCTGGATATAAGTAGCTGCTGGAGAGAAAAAATCACCTGCCCGCCAAATGATTAAAGTAGCAATTATAATTAGTGAAATCCACAATAAATAACCTACCCAGACAACTCCGCTGAGTGTCATGAACCAGGCAATGATTGCAATTCCGGAAAAAAGGATCATGTGCCTAATCATATCCTTGCCGAAGAAAAATAAGAACGGTGCGAATAAATTCATTTGGTGTTTTTGAAATATGTTTTCAGTCTTTTTTGTTTGGACTGAGTTGGCCTTCTTGACCTTTTAGTAGACGCTGAATATTTTCCCGATGATTGAAAATTAATAGTAATGATAACAGAAGAAAAAGGAAAAACATAGTCCAAACAGGAGTTTCATTTGCTAACCAGGGAACTAGTAGAAATAACCACGGAAGGACCATCAGCATGGTGATTGCGGAAAGACTTGAGATCTTTTTCCATAAAAACATACTAGCCCATGCTAGGGCTGCACAGATGCCGACATTAAACTGCAAAATTGCTAAAACTCCAAACAAAGTTGAAATCCCTTTTCCTCCTTTAAAACGGAGAAAAACGGAAAAAACATGTCCACAAACAACTGTAATTCCAGCCAGACTGTGAAAAATTAGTTGAACTTCGGGTTCTGTTTCTGAAACGGGAAAAACTATTTGTGCAGTCAAGACTGCGAGGCTTCCCTTGCTAAAATCCAAAACAAAGGTCACAATGCCGGGCCACTTTCCACCAACACGCATTACATTAGTCATGCCGATGTTGCCGCTGCCCTGCCTGCGGATGTCGACTTTTAGCCAGTAGCGGCTGATCAATAAGCCGAAGGGGATGCTTCCCAATAAA
>CABXOR010000133.1 GCA_902513935.1 uncultured SAR324 cluster bacterium | reverse complement strand
AAGAAGATAATGAGATGTTAAAGGACATACAGAAATTTTTTCTTACCAAACAGTTAACTGATCCCGAACAAAATAAATCAAATCCATTCAGTTTCATGGATGAGCTTAGTACATCACAAATCGGTTTTTTGGTTAAAGACGAACCTGCAAAAATAAAAGCCTTTATATTTGGGCGTTTGGATAGTGATGAGGCTGCTGAATTATTACGTGATTTATCCAAAGACGAGCGTACAAAAGTAGCATTGGAATTGGGGAAACTGCACGAACTTCCCCTTGAACTGGTGGAGAAGATTGGCTACAACCTTGCGGAAAAAGCCAGACATGTGCCTGATGATGGTACAGTTGGAGTTGATGGAATAAAATTCATTGCAGATGTCCTTGGTGATTTGGACAATAAAACCAGGGAGGAACTGGTTAAGGGCTTGCGTACTTCAGACATAAAACTCAGCGAAAACATTGAAAGTCATTGCTTTATTTTTGAGTCAATACCAGTTGTTCCAAAAGATATATTGCTGGAAGTTGTACGAAAATTACAACCTGATGATGTGATAACTGCAATTTCTGGTACTACCTCAAAAATCAAGGAAGCAGCAATCATGTGTTTCCCTGAAAAAAGCCGTCCTGCACTCGTTTCTTCACTAAAAACGAAATCACCGGATTCAAACGAAATCCGTGCAGCCCGTAAATTGTTTGTACAATCTATGCGGGATATGTCTGATGCCGGTCGGTTGAACCTACAGGAAGTCAATACAAAGTTTACTCAAGAAAGCAGTCAAACTGAATCTGCGGAACAATAATTAACATCTTAGGAAACTGGAAGATTTGCTCCCGGGTACTGGTTATATTCAATATATTTTGCACTTGCTGAGAAATATTACTTTTCAATAATATCAATAAGTAATTATTTAATTGATGAAGTAAACTGCATGGTGTTTCCTGAAAAAGCACGAAAGCCCTTCACTTCTGTCGTTTGAATCCATTATTCAACAAGGGAACCTCACGAGAACAATAATTTTGCTTCTTTCTATTCTTCCCATTCTCCATTCCAGGCGAAGCGCTGCATAGATCCCGAATTAAGAGAATATGATTCAAATCTTATACTCAAACTTAACAGAGATTTGGATCCTGGATCAAGTCCGGGATGACAAAAGAAAAACTTTTTCAGCAAGCACTAATTAGTTTTAGTCTTCGGAATTAGGGACAAAACCATTTCTGGAGTAATAGTGGTTAAACAGCGCAAATAGTCCGGATTACGGCATTTCCCGCGGCCATCACGGGAACATGGTCGGCAACCCAGTACTTCCTCTGTTTCCAGCATTTTACTTTCTTCCAAAAATGGAGCATAGCCAAACTCTCTTACAGTTGCTCCAAACAAAACAATAACAGGAGTACTCATCGACTCCGCCAGGTGACCAACAGAAGTGTCGTTGGTAACAACAATGCTGGCTTGCCTAAGCAGTTCAGCAGTTTCAAGTGGAGAAAACCGGCCTGCTACGCTTTGTACCTTCCCTGAAAATTCTTTTTCAAGTTGAATAGTTTCTTTTTCACCTGTACCACCGACTAGTACTACAGACCAACCTTGCTCAAGCAAACTTGAAATCACTTCATTAAAATAAACCAGTGGCCAGCATTTCAGAGGATAGGATGCAGACGGACCTATAGCAACAAACCGTTTGGGAAGATAGTTGTTTTTTTTTAGAAATTCCTGAATAAGTAAAACAGCATTTTTGTCCGGAAATAGTTCAGTCCGGTTATTCAATTCAAACTTTGTGTGTTCCTGTAAAGGACGAAGCAGGTGCTGACGTTGAGATAGTGTTTTTTTGAAAAAATTTAGTTTCCAACGAATGAGTAAATCACGTTTCCAACTGCGCTTGTTGATGGACCAAACTTGCGGATATTTAAAAAGCCCGAATCCGGAAAGATTCCAGACAATCCAAATACTTCTCAAAGAACGGTGAGCATCGTAAATCAGATCATATCTTTCCCTCCGCAATTTTTGTATCAAGGTTTTCAGCAGAACACCGGATCCATTTCTACTGTGCCTGATGACTTGATCAATGTGAGGGTTGTTATCAAGAACAGTGCCTTGTCCTGATGAAGTCAGCAATGTAATTCCTAAATCAGG
>CABXOR010000132.1 GCA_902513935.1 uncultured SAR324 cluster bacterium | reverse complement strand
GAATGCGCTGTGCGTCTTCCCGAAGACTGATCCTGTCCAGAGATGGAATGCCAATGTTAAAAGGAGGATGGTGCATGAAAAGATAAACATCTTTACTTCCAGCTGTTTCCAACTGAGACCGTAGCCATGCACCTCGTTTTTCACAATATGATCCCCAATGATTCCCGTGCTCAACTGTGTCCAGCAGCAGAAATCTTCCAATTGGAGTTTCCATCATTTGCTGCACAAATCCGTGTTCGTCACGTGGCACTTCCGGAAAGACCTCAGAGAAAATTTCACGGTGATCATGGTTGCCGATCAGAGGATGATAAGGCATTGGGAGTTGCTGTAGAATTTCACGAAAATCATAATAGGCCTTACGATGGCCTCGATCGGTCAGATCACCGGTTATGATACACAATTCTGCGTCCGCATGTGATTCTTTAATGCTGGAAATACATACCTCAAGACGTTCGCATGGATTGAGACCATGAAGTTCAGTGCCGCGAGGCATTAAATGTGTGTCAGTTATCTGGATGATTTTCATCGGTTATTTGATTCAATGACGATTAAGATGGGATTATATGGTTACTTGTTAGAATTTAGTAATAATGTTTGTGTATGTAAAATTTGTAGACTCCAATACGACTACATTTGCCAATATGACTGTTGCACCTGAGAGCTTGGAAAAAAAGTTTCAGCATAAAAAATATTGGGTTTCGAAAGCTAGTTATCTTTCGTTATAAATTAGTTTTCCTTGAAATCTTTTAATCCTGATCCGCTGAGCTGTTTGGAAACAAGTTGTCTATAAAGACCTGTTTTCTGCAACAACTCATTATGTGTGCCGGTTTCCACAATTTCACCCTCATTGAGGACTATTATCCGGTCCGCGTCACGGATGGTAGAGAGGCGATGTGCAATGATGATAGTAGTTCGATTTGTCTTAAGCAGATCAAGGGATTTGTGGACAGTGTGTTCACTGAGAGCGTCCAGGTGTGAAGTAGCTTCGTCTAAAATTAAAAACGGAGCATCCTTAAGGAATGCTCGAGCAATCGCAACACGCTGTCTCTGACCTCCAGAAAGGCTGGAGCCACGTTCACCAACCATAGTATCTAGACCATCTGGCAGGCTTTCGATAACTTCCGACAGTGCTGACAGTTTAACGGCCTCACTTAATTCCAGCTCAGTTGCTTCCGGTTTAGCAACGAGAATGTTTTCCCTCAGTGAATTGTTGAAGAGATAAGTATCCTGTGCAACCAATGCGACCCTGGAACGCAGTTCCTCCAATTTAAAATCTTTGAGTTCAATTCCATTCAATGTGATGGAGCCCTTTTCAGGATCCCAGAAACGCATGAGAAGTTGGGCAAGGCTTGTTTTTCCTGCTCCTGAAGGACCTACTAACGCGAGTGTTCTTCCTGCAGGTATTTCGAAATTCAGGCCCTGCAAGATACGCTTTGATCTTCCTGGATATGCAAAGCTGACATTGCGGAAGCAAACACCTGATGAAAAATCACCGGGAGTTTCATCTATTCCATCGTCAATCACCACCGGTTCATTTTCCAATGCATAAATCCTCCTTGTGGCACCCATGGTGTCGGCCAATTGCCTTCCTATCTGCGCTATTTCAGAAACTGGTAAAAATGCTGACATAGCAAGAATAGTAAGCAAAGGAAGCAACCCCGCATCTAAGGAACCACTGGTTATGAGCAGGGCTCCCGTAGAGACAACAGCAAGGCCTCCCCAGCCCGTTAAGACCTCAAGAAGGGTCTTTTGCATTGTCAACTCTTTGAAGAATGGTAACCTTATTGCGATATGTCGATTCGTAAGATTGTCAAAGTCTTTAGCTCGATGTCCTGCCTGCTGAAAAGCAACTATTTCTGCAATACCTTGTATTGTATCAATTGCGTGTGCAGAAAGCTCGCCGGCAGCTTCTCTGGCTTTTGAACCAAGGAGATCTACTTTATCACGCATTAATAAAGGACTTAAACCTACTGCAAGCAGAAAAGGCATTAGCGACAATGCCATCCAAAAACTTGCTGTTGCCAGGGCCGTTACTACTGCAACTGGAACAAGTATTGAAACAAAAACTGGAGCTACTGTATGTGCAAAGAAGTATTCCACCAGTTCAACATCTTGAGTGGCAATTCCCAT
>CABXOR010000131.1 GCA_902513935.1 uncultured SAR324 cluster bacterium | reverse complement strand
ACCAACCACAACTAACATGGGATCCAGGTAGCTGTTTTCTGTCGCATTGGTTTTTTCTAAACTTCCAATCTGCAAGAGCCCTTTAATCGTTTCTTCACGTAATTCAATATTAATCATGATGATATGGTTCTCCACGCATTATCGTAAACGCACGATAAAGTTGCTCCAACAAAATTAATCTCACCATTTGATGTGTAAAAGTCATATCAGAGAGACGCAACAATTTTACTCCCGAAGGCAGCATTGTTTTGTCAAAACCATATGCACCACCAATGAAAAAGTTGACCTTCCGCCATCTGAGTGGTATTTGTTTTTCAAACCATCGAGCCAAACTATTTGAGGTTTCACGCTTCCCGCTTTCATCCAAAAATATGTTCAATTCAGTAGAGTCCAGACGTTTCAGTAAATTTTCCGTTTCCTGCCTGCGCCACTGATCTGTCGTACCTGAATTATACTTGACAGGCTTAATTTCTTCAAAATCAACCTTGATGTAATGCGAGAGTTTCTTCAAATAAACTTTAATTCCATCCTGAACAAATGGCTCCTGCGATTTCCCAATCCAAATTAAGCGGATGCTTCTCATAGGGGCGACTGTTTCAAGAATCTGGTTTTCAGGAATTAAATCTCATCAGCCGAATGGTATTGCAGACATCAACAAAAGACAACGCAAAAACAATTTCAAAATTGGATTGTGATTGTCATAAAATCCTCTATCTTTTTATAAGGACAGTTGTACTGCAAAACCAATTGCGTAAACACATTTATTAATTTTTCTGTTGAATCTGAATGTCTGAAATCCAAACTAATAATCCTCCAAATGCAGGCACAGCACACGTTCTTGACGAGCAACTCCTCTTTCGCGGAAATTGGGCCGAGATTGTAGAGTTCAGCTATGAAGATGACAAAAAACTAGTGCGTAAATGGGAAGGATTGCATCGTAAACACCGTGCAGAGGCAGTAATTATAGTTGCCCGAATGCAACCTTCTGGACGATTTATTATTATTCGCCAATTTCGTCCACCAACAAATTCTTATATCCTGGAATTTCCTGCAGGTTTAGTTGATCCTGGTGAAACTTTGGAAGCAACTGCAATCCGTGAACTGTTTGAAGAAACAGGTTATGTTGGTACAGTCGAAAATATTAGCCCAAGATTGTTTTCTTCTCCCGGAATTCTTTCAGAGACCGTTTCATTTGTACAAGTTCAGGTTGATGAAAACACCGCAGAGAACCTACAGCCAAAACCAGAAAATGAGCCCGGAGAATTCATAACTGTATTCGTCAAATCTCCGGATGAAATTGCAGAATTTTTCAAGCAGGAAAAGAGGCATGGTGTCCAATTTGATGTTAAACTATACACCTATTTTATGGTGCAGGAACTTTTGTAACATTTAATTCAGCAACCTTTCAAATGGGTAATCTTTCCGGAACTGAAATTTCAGAAGATATTTTGTCGCCAACAATCACTCTTGGCCATTCTGCAGATATAAACGGTCCTGTTGTACCGGAAGCATTTTTGACAAGCCCGGAAGCAACTAGTCTTTTTGAAAACTGGTACTCAAAGCAGAGCAACCCCGATGCTGCGGCATCACTCTTAAAGAATCTCAAACAACTTTCTTTGAGCCCCGCCACTCTCCAGGCTGCGTTGTTGTTTTTGCAATATCAAACAGCCGATGATTTGTCGAAAGAGTTTGAATTCAAAACATCAATTGATTCAAAGGGCTCTTTTTCAGATGCATTGCCGCTTTATCACAGGATGCTCAAGGTGCAGCAATTTCCTGTACGTCCGAAAAGTTCTGAGCAGGCTGAACTTACCCTGCGTATGCTGTTGACAGTTCTGGGTGACGTCCAGTTGTTGACTGTGTTCCTGGTGCTGCAGCTTCAGCAATTGGAACAGCTGGATTCCCTGTCTCCGAAAGAGAGAGATGAAACAGCATGGACTGCTCTGCATGTCCATGCCCCCTTAGCAGGACGCTTAGGAATTTTCTGGATCAAGGCAGAGATGGAGGACCGTGCATTTAGACAACTGGAATATGAAAATTACCAAAACCTGAAGAAAAAAATTGCTCGAAAACGCAGTGATCGTTCAGAAAGTGTTGAAATAATTTCAGAAAAAATTCGTAATATTTTGACAGATGCAGGAATCACTCATGAAGTCCAGGGCCGCTACAAACGTTTTTACTCGATTTTTCAAAAACT
>CABXOR010000130.1 GCA_902513935.1 uncultured SAR324 cluster bacterium | reverse complement strand
ATTCTTCTTTAGCTGATCGTTAATTTTGGAATAAATTCTTGTAAACACGATACCCTTCTTTCTCTAAATCTTTTTTTGCAACAAAGCGAAGTGCCGCAGAGTTGATGCAATAACGTAATCCTTCCGGTTTTGGCCCGTCTTTAAACAAGTGTCCCAGATGAGAATCTGCTTTCTTGCTTCTGAGTTCAGTCCTTAAAGAGAACCAGTCACTATCTTCTTTTTGGATTAAACTTGTTCCTTCAATAGGTTTTGTAAAACTGGGCCAGCCGGTGCCGGATTTATATTTATCTGTTGAACTGAACAGAGGTTCGCCTGAAACTACATCAACATAAATACCTTCTCTCATGTTATTCCAGTATTTATTTCTGAATGGCGGCTCTGTAGCATCGTTTTGCGTAACTTCAAACTGTAAAGGAGTCAGGATTTTTTTTAGTTCTTCCAAATCTTTTATTTGAAAATTGGATGTTTTTTTGAATTCTTTAACCTCGTTTATTTTTTCGTCCCATAATTCTTTAAGCCGCTGATCTCGTCCACATCTAAAGCGGTAATAAAGATATTTCAGTTTGCTCTTAATGTAGTAATTCTGATGGTAATCCTCTGCAGGATAAAATTCACTGGCCATAATAATCGGCGTTTTAACGGACTCTTTCAAAATACCAGATTTTTCAAGCATAGATTTTGATTCTTCCGCCAATCGTTCTTGTTCTGTAGAAAGATAAAAAACAGCAGTTGAATACTCATGACCTCGGTCACAAAATTGTCCATTTTTATCAGTAGGATCAATCTTTATCCAAAATTTTTCCAGCAGTTCTGCATACGAAATAACAGACGGGTCAAAAGGAATCAACACTGCTTCAATATGACCTGCTCTTCCATAATTTTGATAGCTTGGATTTTTAGTAGTTCCACCGATATAACCTGAAATGACATCTTTTATTCCGGGAATTTTTTCAAAATCAGATTCCATACACCAGAAACACCCTCCGGCAAATATGGCTTTTTCAAGATCTTTTCCTGCAAAAGTTGCGAGTGAAGTCAGGCAGCTCAGTCCAAAAATAAATAGGATAATAAAAAATAATTTACTCATACTGCTTCTATAAATAATTTAAAGTTCAGTTACCAGCAACCGTGTTAATTCTGCAGCAGGAATTTCACTGCAGCCTCTGATATTTTCTTCACACCAAAGTGGTGTAAAATCGTCAACTCCAACTGCTTCAGCTTTTGTACGTAAACCAGAAATTGCAGCAGCAAGCAGAAATTCCGGTGTATCGGCATTGATTGGACCAATTTCTCGGATGCCTCGGTTTTCGATCCCACGGGCCGGTCTGCCGCTAAAAATATTTGTGATAGCAGTCTTACGTTTTTTTGCTTTTTATAGCTGCCCGTTGAATTTGACTGGTTTTTGTTTCAGGACAGAGCAGATTTGCTGTGCCGATCTGGACTGCAGAGGCGCCAAGTGAAAGTGTTTTAGCAACATCATTTGCGGTTGAGATTACACCATCGGCAATTACAGGCAATTTGGAAATCTCAACAATTTGTTTTAAAAGCTCATACGTTGCAACTTGAGATGAGAGATCATTGTTCAAAAAAATGCCCCGATGACCTCCTACTTCAAGCCCCCGGACAATAATCGCATCGGGAGCAGTATGACAAAAAAAATTTAGGTTGAAGGGCTTGCCGGTTTGGGATTTGATGAACTTCAATTCTGCACGAAGTACATCCGGTAGAAGCATCACACAGGGCAGGCTGCCCAAACCACCGGCATTGGAAACAGCAATTGTTAAAGCACTTTCTTGAACTCCGACCATTGGAGCCTGAATTATGTGAAGTTCTGTACCGAAAAAAGTTTTGTTGAACATGGTTTTGACCATGACAGAAAATTTCAGCAAACAAAGAGAGAAAGCATCGCAGTCTGTGCGAATCGAAAAATTAAAGAGAAACAGCTCTTAAAGTGAGTTCCCGCAAATCACAAGAACTAACGTCCTCCTTGAAAGACTTTGAATTTCTTTTTTTTGGGGTAATGTGAATTTTCCGAACGATTATGGCCCAGATAAACTCCAACGCCCCAACCGATGAAGCCGTATATTAGAGCATTTGTAGTCGGCTCCCCGTCTATAATTCCTGTGCTCCAAAATCCTGACAGCAGACCCAGTAAAGTGCCTGTTCTGACATAGTTATCCTGAAAAATAGTCAATACAAAAACCAGCAA
>CABXOR010000129.1 GCA_902513935.1 uncultured SAR324 cluster bacterium | reverse complement strand
GGCTTCAAAATATTGTGTGTCAAGCTTCTCAAACATTTGATGTACTGCCTGTGCAAAAAATGGCATTCCGAAAAACAGAAACAGAAAACCAAGCATTAATGTCAGTGGGAAACCGACTACAAATACTTGAATTTGCGGGACCGAACGTGCCAAAAGTCCAACAACGGCATTTGCGAGAAAAAGTGCCACAATCAGTGGTGCTCCGATCTGCAATCCGATCACAAAAACACTTGCAGAAAGTTCAGTTAGATTTTCAACTAAAGGCCTGCTGATACTTGCTCCTCCCGGAGGGAGAACCGAGTAGCTCCTGACCAGAGCCTGAAGAACAATCAGGTGACCGTCCATTGCTAAAAATATTAATGTAGCAGTTGTATTTTCAAATCTTCCAACTAAAGATATTTGCTCCTGTGACTGCGGGTCGAAAACATTGGCCATACCAAGTCCCATTTGAAATCCTATGACTGTTCCGGCAAATTCGACTGCTCCAAACAAAAAACGGGCAATTATGCCCAGGACCACGCCAATCAACATTTCGCTGGCAATGAGCATAATGTAATGATCTGGACGATCAGGATAAACAGTGATCAGTGGAATAAAAGGATAGAGAATCAGTGCCAGCATGAGGCTCAGGACTACCTTGATTTGGGGTGGAATATTTGAACTGCCAAAGACCGGTGCAGTAGAAATTATTCCGCTAACTCGTACCAATACCAGAATAAAAGCCAGTAGCTGACTGGCATCATAACTCAGCAGATTGGCCATAAAGTACAGGAATTAACAAGCCGCAAAACATGGCGCTTGTTACATAAGGTTACTTTTAATAGACACATAAAAACGGGATTCTGCATCCCTTTTTAAAGTGTTCAGGCAAGTTTTATTTGACAGTTTATTCGATATACTCAAAGTACTGAGTGCATAGATAAATCAATCATCAACTAATATTTGACTGGAGTAATCTGCACGAGAAAATGCATTCTGCGTAAGTCGGCTGCGTTCTTCATTTGACTGACAATTGATACACATTCTTGCCAGGGGAACAGCCAGCAACCGTTTCTTGGAAATTGCCTCGCCGCATTCGTCGCAGTATCCGAAGTCATCTAATTCAATTTTTTTAAGGGCAATCTCAATTCCTGTAAGTCTTGCCTGTTCTCTATCCTGCAGTAAAAGATCCAACTCCCGTTTCTGTTCTTCTACAGAAGAATCGATGGCGTCGCCAATATCCTTATTTATTTCTGGTTTATTTTCTGTTTTCTCCTGAATCCCGGAGAGTAGTGCCGCCTTCTCTTCCAATAACAGGCGCTTTATATCTTCCATGACAGCTTAATTATTCGTTAATATAATATGTTGGGGTAAACACCATTTTTATTACGTACAGTCAAATTTAAGCAAATTCTTTTTGCAAAATCAAATCCAATTAAAGATTTTCTGAAGATAAAGCAAAAAAATATTTTTTGTATTAACATAACCAGAGCATAATTAAACCTCCGGACAACTGATCCTGCCGGCATTACACTGGTTCAAAAGGCTTCTTTTGTACAATTTATTATAATTAAATGTGTGAGTCAAAAACCTGCTTTTGCATTGCACTTGCGCCAGAAAAAACAACTTGTCATAATAATGACTCACTGTGCTTGGAGAATTTTGTTAAAATGATGTTTAATTATTGTTTAAATTAAGTATCGAGTCCTCTTAATTGTTCCACAGAATTTTGATAAAACGAAAGAATTAGGATCAGGTATATAATAGTGAGAAGACTTGTGGAAAATTGTAATATTTGCGGTAAAGTAATTTCACGTTTCCAGGCACATAAATTGATTTGCCAGCGCTGTAAAGAAGTTGTTTGTCGCCAATGCCTCGTGGATGTATCACATATAAAAACCAATTGGAATATTTGTCGAAAATGTGAAGGAGCTTACAACTGATGCAGCAGATAAATAATACGTGCAGTAAATCAATTTTTATTTGTTACCTTTACATGACTGGATTTATGCTGACTGAAACTGCAATTTTCGGTCAGGAAAGCTACCTCAGTGAATTGCTGCCTGGTACTGAGTCTTCATTTCAGCACTTGAATTTGGAGAGTTCTAAAATAACAGGAAATAGCTATTTCCGCTACGAAACATTGATAAAGGAAAGAACCCGGTTCGTTGTTGAAAAAAATGAAAACACAAAAACCGATGGCGAAGTTTTTACCCGGAAGACCCTCTGGT
>CABXOR010000128.1 GCA_902513935.1 uncultured SAR324 cluster bacterium | reverse complement strand
ATTTTTTCAGGGTTTCAACCAGGTGTTCTACATTAGTTGATTTCAGAGCTGAGATTGGAACAATTTCCGCAAAGTCTCCCAATTTCGCTAATTTTTCCATGCTGACAAGTGCCTGTTCCTGTAAAATTGTATCAATTTTATTTAAAACTAGAACGGTCCGTCTTTCCTTTCCGGACAACATTTTTAGTATTTCCTGATCTTCACGATGCAAAACAGAGATACCATCCTTTTTCAAAGAATTTTCAGACAAAGGTTCAATTAACCACAAATTCAAATCTGTTTCCCGCAAAGTTTCTGTCGCATATGCTACTATTTTACGGTTCAGCAGCTTTTTAGCAGGATGAATTCCAGGCGTGTCAATGAAAACCATCTGGGTATTTTTTACAGTCCGGATACCCAGAATGCGGTTTCTGGTAGTTTGTGCTTTGTGTGCAGTGATTGAAACTTTCTGTCCAACCAGTTGGTTCAGTAAAGTTGATTTACCAACATTTGGACGTCCTATTAATCCTAAAAATCCACAACGCTGATCATTCTCAATTTTTTTATCATTTTGTTGCCTGTTGACGCTAATTTTTTTCATGCACCAATTTTAAACTTTTTTGGAGGCCCATAAATCAGAACCAGTGTGAAATCTTCCATAGGTTTTTCCGTTACCACTGAAACCAGGCTTAACAGTAGTGATTCCTTCAAACCAAAAAAAGGGATGCACAACTGCTCAGTTCTGAGTTTACTGCCAATTGCCCTGAAGACCGCCAGAGCAGAATTAAAAACTTCTGTCTGTTGCGGACACAGTTTCCATTGTTCAATTTGTTCATCAGCTGACTGTCTCTGAAAAATCTGTTCGGTCCACTCAAATTCAGTCCAATTCATACTCAGCCAGTTTTTTCCCTCAACCGTACTTGAATTTTCAGGCCGAATATTTGCTGAAACTTGCGGATAAAGATATGCAAATGTTTTTGCGTTTCCACCCGTTAAAATCAAATTCGTTCGGTTATGAGGATTAGCAGAAAGAACCTCATCCAACTGTAATAATTTTTTCGGAATTACTGATTTCAGCTCATTTTCAGGATTGACCATTTTCCGCAGCCGCAATGTGCCGATATCTATACTGTACTGATAATCTCCATTCTTGCAGCTCGGACTTTTTCCTGATTTCAATAGAGATATTTCCAAACTGCCTCCACCTAAATCCGCCAAAAAAGTTTGTTTTAACGGATAGTCCAAAACCATAGACTGAGGCAAAAAAGATTTTACTCCATCCGCTAAACATTGACATTCTTCTTTTCCGGAAAGAATTTTTAGAGGATATCCAACTATTGATTCAATCCGGGCAGCCGTTTCAGCATTATTTATTGCTGAACGCATTGCGCTTGTGGCGGTTATCGATAATTTGAGGTCGGAATATTTATGAACCTTACTAAGCAAACCCTGAATTGTCTGCAGCAACTGTTGAAATAATTGTTCAGAAATTTCTCCGCACTCAAAAACTGAATCACCCAAACGTAAGTGGGCACTCCACCGCTCAAGTACACATAACCTGCATGAACTCCTCAATTCTCCAACAATTATGCGTACTGCATTACTGCCAATTTCTATTACGGCAAAGTTCTTTGGACTCATCTCTTGAAAAAAAGTGATAAAATTGAGATCATCAAAGACAGTTTCGGATTTTTGCTCCCACTTCTTGCATTTCTCCTTCAGCATATTGGACATGTTCCCGGAAAGGTCCGGGACTGCCTTTAGCACGCGGCAGCACGTGAAAGTGGACATGCGCTATCTCCTGTCCGGCATTCATACCATTGTTGAGGATCAGGTTATAGTCAATTCCATCGAAAGCTGTACTAACTGCTTTTGCCACTTGTTGCATTGTACGCATCAACGACAGAGCCTGCTCTGCAGGTAAATCTTCTAATCGCTCAACTTCAAGTTTTGGGATCACCAGTGTGTGTCCTGCAGCGCAGGGCATGATGTCTAAAAATGCAATTTCTGAATCCGTTTCAATGATTTTTTCGCAAGGGATTTCATCTTGAATAATTTTGGTGAAGATCGAAGCCATTTTGGTGTTTCTGCTTTAGGTTTAAAAGTTTCAGGTTCGAGACTCGAGGTGCGCAGTTTGTTGTTCTTCGTTTTTCGTTTCTCGTTGTTGTTTTTAGTTGTTCATGGAGTGCTGATTGTAATTTCAACTCAGCATTTATCAGCAGAATCCCACTTTAAAACGCAGGGCCCGCACTAC
>CABXOR010000127.1 GCA_902513935.1 uncultured SAR324 cluster bacterium | reverse complement strand
TAGAACAGTCTGATGGTTACGAAACAGTGATTGGCGAAAAAGGTGCAAGACTTTCCGGTGGACAACGGCAACGCCTTTCTATTGCCCGTGCTTTGGTCAAAGATGCTCCAATTCTTATTCTGGATGAAGCAACTTCTGCACTTGATTCTGAATCTGAAATTGAGGTGCAGCAGGCTATTGAACATCTAATGGAAAATCGCACTACCATTGTGATTGCACATCGACTTTCGACCATTCGGAACGCTGATAGAATATGTGTAATGGAGAAAGGACAGATTGTAGAACAAGGTACTCACAATGAATTGCTATCGAAAGAAGGTCGTTACGAGCAACTTTATGAAATGCAGTTCCAGGATCAACCAAATGATTCAGTTTCTGAAGAATCCAAAAGACGACTGGTGTCCTGAATTACAATGAATAAATCGTCATTTGCAAGAATCAATACTGCCGTCATACTTGCAGCAGGGATGGGGGTTCGTTTGCAAAATGTGATTGGAGTATGTCCAAAAGGATTGTTGGAAATCGAGGGAAAATCCCTGATAATTCGCTCACTGGAACGCTTAAAGAGTGAGGGTATTGATCGGGTCGTAATTGTGACTGGCTTCCAGGATACAATGTACCATAAACACCTTGAGCCTCTGGCAAACTTCCCAAAGATTGAATTTATTCACAGCCCGCGTTTTGCTGAAACCGGAAGTATGCACTCGCTTTTTGTAGCACAGGAAATTTTGCAGGATGATTTTTTGTTGTTGGAGTCTGATTTGCTTTATGAATCCCGTGCTTTGTCCGCAGTCTTAAATTATGAGGGTCCGGATGTGGTGCTGGCCTCAGGGAAAACAGGTTCCAATGATGAAGTATACATCTATGGAATTAATCAGGGGAAAAATCATAATTATGAGACCTCCAGGAGCATTGTCAGCGGAGATATTGCGGCTATTTCAAAAGAGCCACGTCCAGACTTACAGATTCAGGGTGAATTGGTAGGAGTTTCAAAAATCTCTCAGAATTTGTTTCACAAAATGTGTGCACAGCATCAGGCAAATCTTAGTTTTCCGTGCAGTAACCATTATGAAGAATGTATTTCAGAGGTAAGTTCAGAATGGGTGGTTCCTTACTTGCGGATCGGTGATTTAGTATGGACTGAAATTGATGATCAATTTCATTTTGACAGGGCAATAAAAATTATATATCCCAGAATAAAACAACAGGAAACCTCAAATAAGACAGGATTATGAGTGATTCATACGTATTACAGCAGGCACCGTTTGTGGTTCCAACAACTGACGGAAAATTAATTGAAGAACATGTTGGACGTGCTGTGAGTAATGAACCCGAAGTGAGTGTTGCTCATATGGTTGCACCTCCTGGTTGGAGTGAGCCACATCAAAATCCGGAGTTTGATGAATACACCATGATGGTCCGGGGACGTAAACAAATTGAGATTGACGGTGAAACTGTTACGCTAAATGTTGGTGAATCTTTGCTTGTCCGCAAAGGTGCCAGAGTTCGTTATTCCAATCCTTTTGATGTAGAAGCAGAATATTGGTCGGTCTGTATGCCGGCTTTTTCACCTGATTTGGTGAATCGGGAGGAAGATTCAGGAAGCTGAACAAATTTCATCAACTATTCGGGCGGCCTCATAATCTGACTCTTCAGAAAAACTAAGTACCTGCTGACGCATATTATGGAATTCAGAATCAGAAAGTGCCCCTTTTTTCATGACCGACTCAATCACATTTCCCAAATCCTCTACTTTACATATCCCATCTGCAAAATCATCCCTGAATTGTAAATCGGCACCACCTTCATATTCAGCAGGTGTTTTCAGGAAAATGACCCTTTTGCCATATCCTAGGCGGTATTCTCCACCTACACTGCCAAAATCTGTGATTAACAGTGAGGATTCTTCAGCTAAATTTTGAATACCGGACAATTCATCAAAATAAATATGCTCAACACCTTTCAACTCTTGACACATAAATGCAGTAACATAATGTCTCCGTGAGGCAAGTGAGGGATGCAGTTTGATTACAAAATTGTAATGGGACATCTTATTAAAAATTCCGAGAAGCCCTCTGTCCAGTGCGTCAAACAGTAAGCTAATTTCCAATGAAGGTGCATAAATCACAACAGGTTGGTCGGAATCAGGAAAATACCTCACTGAACTGGTTGCTGCATACTGTTTTGGATAACCCACAGAATGAACTTTGATCTCTTCCTGAAATTTTTGCTCGAG
>CABXOR010000126.1 GCA_902513935.1 uncultured SAR324 cluster bacterium | reverse complement strand
ACCATCAATCAGGGCAGAAAATATTTCAGATTATTTTGAGATAGACAGGGAAAGCCCTTATATGCTTTTGGTTGCAGATGTACGAAAAGACAAACAGGTTAAGATGATAGAAGATCAGAACTCTTTTTTTGGTCTTGATAAGCTAAATGTTGTCCGTTCACAAGTTCCTGCAGTTACTCATGTCGATTATTCCGCAAGAATTCAATCAGTAAATGAAAACACTAACCTTCGATATCATCAAATACTGACTAAGTTCAATGAGAAATACGGATGCCCACTTATTGTAAATACATCATTCAATGTCCGTGGCGAGCCAATTGTTTGCACACCGCAAGAAGCGTATCTTTGTTTCATGCGGACGGGAATGGATTACCTGATAATGGGGAATTATTTGTTGGATAAAAAAGATCAAAAAACAATTGTCGGAGATTCTGACTGGCGGAGTGAATTCGAACTGGATTAAGGTATGCTAGAAGAAATAAAAAATATAAAAAGTGAAAAAAGCGATTTGCGGAAGTTTGGGATTACCATCGGCGTAATATTATTGTTCATTGCCGGGTTTTTATTTTGGAAGGAAAAAGGATCCTTTCAAATATTACTTACTTTTGGTATAATTTTCTGCATTCTTGGTATTGTGATACCTTTTATTCTGAAACCCATTTATTGGGTATGGATGATTTTCGCTACCATTCTTGGATGGATAATGACACGTGTGACCTTAAGCCTATTGTTTTATGCTATAATTACACCGATTGGATTGATTCCACGAGTCTTCGGAAAGCAGTTTCTTGAATTACGGTGGGATAAATCAAAAGAGTCGTATTGGAATTTTAGGACTAATGAACATCGACAAAATGAAAACTATGAAAAGCAATTCTAAAGAAACTGATAGAATTAAAAAACCTTCATATTTTGCCATCAAATTTGCGAACACGGTGTTCGTGTTGGGGATTTTGTTTTCGGTTCTTGTCTCCGTGTATGCTGTCTACAACATATACAATAAACCTGTTTACATAATTTCAACATTATATTTTTCATTCCTCCTTTTGCCATACTCACTACTATCTTTTTCGTTCTTGGGTTAAGGAAGTTGCGTGACGAATTAAAGGTGAACTTGTCGGCACTGTTCATCACAGTGGGTATCTCAGTTTATGGATTTGAAACTTATTTAGTGTTTTTTCATGAAGAACCACAATCTATTACAATATCAGAAACAATGGGTGTTCAGTACGATACAAGAACAAAAATTGAAGTACTTGAGGATTTTAGGCAAGAGGAGGGTATCGATGCAAAACCCTTTGTTGTTCCAAAGGAATTACTTAATGATTTGAAAACTCGTGATGGTTTTAATACAGAGTATGGAAAGATTTTTCCGCTTGGTGGAATATCAAATACTACGACCGTTTTTTGCAATGAGAATGGTTTTTGGCCAATATATGAAAGTGATGAACATGGCTTTAATAACCCAAAAGGATTATACACAAAAAATCAAGTAGACATTGTTTTGATAGGTGACTCATTTTCGCACGGGGCATGTGTTCATTCCCATCAAAATATTAGCGCAGTGCTAAGAGAATTTGGATACGAAGCTGTTAATGTTGGAATGGGTGGTAATGGACCCTTAATAGAACTTGCTACACTAAAAGAGTATGCTGAACCGCTTAAGCCGAAGGTTGTAGGTTGTACGTTGATAATGATCTCGCTGGTCTGAGTAATGAGATGAATTCTTCTTTATTAAAAAAGTATTTGAATGAGGATGATTTCTCACAAAACTTGATTTCAAGACAAAATGAAATTGATAGTATATTGATAAATTATGTTAATCAGAAATATGAAAAACTGAAAAATCCGAATTTGACAATTAAAGACATGGTTAATGCCACAATTCATAGGACTATTGGAGTATTCAGACTTACTAATCTCAGACGAAGGATTAACCTAGTACCTGAAGTTGCAACTGATATTGGACCTGAATCCTTTAAAAACATTTTACAAAAATCCAAGAAAATGGTGGCAGGATGGGAAGGTAGAATGTATTTTTTCTACTTGCCTAGGTACGTAAACTTCGCGACAGATGTGGGTCGTGAATTTGCATTGCGCACCGCAACGGAACTGAATATCCCTGTCACAGATATGTATGGTGAAGTGTTTGTTCATCACCCGGACCCCTTATCACTTACTCCTTTTGATGGTGGTCACTACAATGCTGAGGGATATCGTCTTGTCGCTGAAGCAAT
>CABXOR010000125.1 GCA_902513935.1 uncultured SAR324 cluster bacterium | reverse complement strand
GAGAAATGGTAGAAAGCATGATTCCTGGATCAGTTATAGTAGATTTGGCTGCCGAAGGAGGTGGAAATTGTGAAATGACAATACCAGGAGAATTTCGTGTTTACAAAAAAGTGATCATCATTGGTTTTACGGACCTTCCCAGTCGTTTACCTACTCAAGCAAGTCAACTCTTCAGCAACAATATTGCTAAATTAATTCAGCACATAAATGCAGATGGAGATCTAAACCTTGATCTCGAAGACGAGATTACTGGTGCAATTACAGTGGTTCATGATGGAAAAGTCCTTTGGGATCCGGAGGCACAAAATAAACTTCAGAAAAAAACTGTTGTGCCGGTAAAACTGGAAACAGTTTCTGAAAAGATATCTGAATTACCAGAAGTAGAAAAGAAAAAGTGGTCATCGTTAAAAATGACTGGCTGGCTGCTGGTTGCTTTAATAATTGGTTTGATGGGGTTTGGAGGTTCATCGGAGTTCATTTCACATGTAACAGTATTTGTTCTAGCATGTTTTGTAGGATACATGGTGATTTGGAATGTCTCACCTTCATTGCACACACCACTGATGAGCGTCACCAATGCGATCAGTGGAATAATTGTGATTGGTGGGATGATACATCTTTCCGGAGAACAGATCATCTTGCCTGCCATTGCAGTCCTGATTGCCGCTATAAACATTGTCGGCGGATTTCTAGTAACTCACCGTATGCTGGAAATGTTTCGAAAATAATCAAATATATAGCGGTCATTGTTTAACCATAAACCATAAATCTGAATAATGCCTGAAGGACTTATTTCAGTTGCCTACATTGTAGCAGCTGTATTTTTTATTTTTAGTTTGAGAGGACTATCCAACCAGGAAACTGCCCGACGCGGCAACATGTTTGGTGTTGCAGGGATGATCATTGCTGTTGTTGCCACTATTCTTGGAGGGCAGGTTGGCAGTATTGGCACTTTAATATTAGTTATGCTTATTGGCGGTGGAATTGGTTTAGTTACTGCTCGACGTGTAGCCATGACGTCAATGCCAGAACTTGTGGCTATTTTGCACAGTTTTGTCGGAGCTGCAGCCGTGCTGGTCGGCATTGTCAGCCATTTAGAGTCAGGCAGGCTGACTGGTACAGATCTGTTAAT
Organism: uncultured SAR324 cluster bacterium; assembly: GCA_902513935.1. The sequence goes on along the minus strand of CABXOR010000125.1, from coordinate 1,120 downwards.
TCACAAAATTGAAATTGTTCTTAGTGTTTTTATTGGTGCCTACACATTTACAGGGTCAGTGATTGCCTTTTTGAAATTGAGAGGAAGTTTAGGGGGAAAACCTTTGACATTACCATTGCGTCATCAACTCAATATATTATTGGTGCTGGTCAGTGTTTTGTCGGGAGCATGGTTTGTGAACGGAACTCCTCAAGAGCAAATCATGTATCTCCTGATTATTATCTCCGTTGCCGGATTATTGGGAATTCATATGATCATGGCGATTGGCGGAGCAGATATGCCGGTAGTTGTCTCCATGCTCAACAGCTATTCTGGATGGGCAGCAGCTTCTGCTGGGTTCATGCTTTCCAATGATTTATTGATAATTACAGGAGCACTTGTTGGAAGCAGCGGAGCAATTCTGAGCTACATTATGTGCAGAGGAATGAACCGCTCTTTCATCAGCGTAATTGCAGGGGGCTTTGGTGTAGCAGAAGGCACGGTCGCTGCGGTCTCTAAAGAGGATGACGGAAAAGAAACACAATCAATTTCTCATGAAGAAACCGCAGATATACTGCGTGGAGCCAAACAGGTTATCGTTGTTCCTGGTTACGGAATGGCTGTGTCCCAGGCACAGTACATTGTAAACGAAATCACCGAAAACCTGCGTAAAAAAAATATCAGTGTAAAATTTGCAATTCATCCTGTCGCCGGACGTTTGCCTGGGCACATGAACGTTTTGCTGGCCGAGGCCAATTTGCCTTATGATATCGTTTTTGAAATGGATGAGATTAATTCAGAGTTTAATGCAACGGATGTGGTATTGGTTATTGGAGCAAATGACATCGTCAATCCTGGAGCGCTGGATGATGAAAGTAGTCCGATTTACGGGATGCCTGTTCTTGAAGTCTGGAATGCTAAATCCGTGATAGTTCTTAAACGAAGTATGGCTACAGGCTATTCTGGAGTTGGGAATCCTCTTTATTTCAGGGACAATGCCTGGATGTTATTTGGTGATGCGAAAGAAAGCCTTAACAATGTTTACGCTCTCCTGAATTGAAAGAAGTTACTCCAAATGCAGAATTAATCATCAATTATTCCCTGTTTATTTATACTTCAGTTGTTTGACACACTTTGGGTC
>CABXOR010000124.1 GCA_902513935.1 uncultured SAR324 cluster bacterium | reverse complement strand
AAAACGCCAGAAAAAGCTTTTGAAGGAGGAAGTTGAAAAAATTGCTGAGTCCCTCAAGGAAGGAGTAACAGAAGAGGAAATCGTGAAAATTCTGGAAAAAGTAGCTTCGGGTGAAATTTCAGAAGAGGAAGCAGTAGCTTTACTGAAGAAAAAAACCGAATTAAGTGAAGAAGGAATTAAAAAGCTGGTCACAAAAACCAAACAGATCCAAAAAGAAACTGATGAACTTGCCAAAAAACTGGCAAATGCTTCCGCAGAAGAGGTGGCAGAAATTTTAAAAGAAGCTGGAGGAGTTTCAAAAGCTGACATCTTGGCCCTTGTTGAAAAGAAAAAAGAAGTAGATGCGATAGAGTCATCGTTTCTAGAAAAAACAATGGCCAAACTATACACCCGCCTGGTTCGTGATAGAGAACTTGGGGTTGAAGAGGCGTTCTGCATCAACATTGAAGGAATATTGGATCATCTGTTGGTTGAACCTTCTTATTTTGATACAGATAAATATTCAATTGATGAATATATAGGTCAAATCGAAAGTTCTTTCAGATTGCTGGAACCAGTTTTAGAGCAATACCCTGAAATTGTAGTGCGGTTGGAAGGAAACGCTGATGAGCGCGGTACGGTTGAATATAACAAGGCTCTCAGTGATCGACGGTGGGAAACTCCTTCAAAAGTTTTATTAGCTCTCTATTTTGATGAAGACAGGACAGCTGGTATCGGTCGGAGTGAGCAATGTCCATTGCCACGTGCAGGAGGTGTTACTACTAGAGATTGGTGGTCAAAAAACCGCCGAACGGATTACATTTTTAAGTTGAAAGAATTGTAAAATATGGAATTTAATGATTTTGTAAATGCGGTCCTTCACGGTGGGACAATTACGCTCTCCATATTTATTTTGCTCGTTGTCCTTTCTGTTGTAACTTGGGGAATTATAATAGGGAAATTTGTTCAGTTAAGGAAGGAAGATCAAAACAGTGGTAAATTTGTAAAAGAATTTAATAAGGCAAAATTACTCAAAAGTTTTTTATCGACAAATCACAAGCGTGCTCCGGTGGATTATGATTTGGGGATTTTGTTTGAAGAAATTTTGAATGAGTCTAAACAATTTGCAAAAGAATTTCCTGAAGCAACATGGAGATTTACTGCTGATAAGGGACTCCCAGAGCATTTGAACGATCTGCTGGACCGAACGATGGATAGAGTGAACCTGCAAATGCGGGAGCGCCGCGAAAAAAGTTTGGCATATTTAGCAACTATTTCCAATATTGCTCCATTCCTCGGAGTTTTGGGAACTGTGATAGGAATTATCAATGCATTTACTGCAATAGGGAAAATGGGGTCAGCAGAACTTGCAGTAGTAGCTCCTGCAATTTCAGAGGCGTTGATTGCTACAGCATTGGGGATTTCTGTTGCCATTCCAGCTTCAGTAGGGTTTAACATTTTTCAATATCGGGTAGAAATCCTTTCACAGAAGTTTGACCGTTTTTCTGCACTTTTGAGAAACAGGCTGGAAAATGAACTTGTTTCAGAACATGAGACTTCTTCAGAGATTATTGATCATAAATCATTTTAAATACTGAATTTATTGAAGGTAACAAAATGATTAAAGTAATTGGAGACCAAAAAAAAATCGTCTCAGAAATCAATATCACCCCTCTGGTTGATACCCTCTTGGTCTTGCTGATTATTTTTATGGTTACTGCTCCGGCAATGACCCGCTCTGTTGGTATAGAACTACCTGAACCAAAACACGGCTCTAAAGCTGAAAGCGTTACAAAAGAGAAAAAAAAATTTGCTGTAATAGGACTTAATGCTAATAAGCAGTTTGTTTATGAAGAAATAAAATATGCCCCGGAAGAGTTTTTTCAGAAATTTCCCATGCTTATAGAAGGAGTAAATCCGGAAAAGATATTTCTCCATGCAGACAAAAAGGTGGTATACGAGCAAATAATAGAACTAATGACCTTTTTACAAAGCCAAGGCCATGCAAAAATAGGGTTGGTATTCCAGGATAAATAAGCAGTGGATAGTCAAAGTTATGTTGGAGAAAAGCATCTAGCATCTTCTAGAAATTTAGGGCTGGCTATTTCTTTTGTCCTGCATGTATTACTGGTCTCAGGCTTTGTTGCTTTTAATTCAGCAACAGCAGAACAGGCTGATTTTGAATCACTAGAATCAGAATCTGTAGAAGTTAATACCCTGTCTGCGGAAGAACTACAGGCACTAATTGCTTTATTGAAGTTAGACCCGGAGGTTTCAGAAGAG
>CABXOR010000123.1 GCA_902513935.1 uncultured SAR324 cluster bacterium | reverse complement strand
AATTTGATCCTTTCTTATCCATCATTTTTTTCAGATTATTCTGAAAATTGTTCTCAAAATCAATCTCGGAGATTCCAATAAAGTCAACGGACTCCATAGTTTCTACTAAGGACACAACCCCTGAAACAAGATTTGATCTTGGTTCCTTCATAAGGTTTCCCAGATTACTATCAGAATACTTATTGAAGACAACCATCAGATTTTGATTTTGAGGACATTCATCAACCAATATTTCCGAGTATTTCCTGCATATTTCATCCTTTATTGATTTGTTTAATTCTTTGTGTAGTACTCTAAGAGTTGAGTGTCGGACATTTTCAGGAAAGGTTCTGTTGGATTTTGACAAACCATTGAAAGGAGTATTAGTCCTCTGTCCACTAATTGATAGATTGAGGGTTTCCCCAACCTTATTAATGGATACGTCATAATAACATGATGAATTTAGTTCGGATCGACTTAGACCCTCAACAGGAACTTCATTCAATGTAGAAACAAATGATCCGATGAGTGGTCTGACGATCTGGTCTACAACTGACTTCTCCTCTCCAATATCACCACTCACGAATAGATAACACTCTTCATTTGATTGGGATTGGGATTGAACTGACGGAATGGAAGCAGATTTACCAGTCGAATCCTTTTTACTCATGGATTCACCAGCGAATTCAAAGTCTCGCATTAGTTCTCCAGAGAATTTAGTTATAGGAAGCACTTCTCCAGAAGCATGGACGGAAGACATAGTTCCAGCTTCCAAGTCTATACTATCGCCTGTTGTTAATGAACTCAGATTAACTGTCCCTTTGAGTGTACCTACGTTAGTAGCCTTACTCAAAAATTCAACAACGAACTCTGTCCCTTTCACACCCACAATTGCATTTGGCGTCCTTATCTGTATTTCTGTTGCAGGATTACGTTGAATTCTGGCAAGTAATCTTCCCTTGAGTTTCAGTGTTCTATTGCTGATTTTTACTAATCCTTTTGTTTCCAATTTTTCTTCAAATTGAATCTCAGTTTTTGGTGCAAGAAAAATCACATCGCCGCCCTTTAGTGTCAAATGAACTTTTCCTTTATCAAATGTTTGGATGACGTCCTGATCCTTGAAATCCATAGGATAGGAATCTATCTCCATTTCTTTGCCCTGTCTCACAATGATGGCTCGTCCTTCAACGAGCTGTGCCTGACCGCCTCCAGTAGACTGCGCACTTGCAATTTCAATGTGACTAAGCAGCATCCCTGACAAAAAAACTATCTGGAACAATCGTGTTAGTTTTTTCAAAAACACTACTACCTTTAATTAGGATTGAGCAAACAGAGTTGAAGTCTGTAGAAGGATGGATAAAGTGAAGATTATAAGTATTTTTCTCATAGGCTTCCTAATCAGTTAGTCTAGGATAAACCTACTTATACCATCATTCGGTTTGTTTTACAAGAGTAGGGGAAAGTTGTGGAACTTGATCCTATCCGTTTTCTAATTCATCTTCCCTTTGATTATTGTATCATTATGAAACTCCATATACCATTTCATAGCATACATACCAGATTTTCATACTGGCCATATATTTTCTCAAATTTTTTGATTGTCTGACTTGTGAAGAATTAAGTGGGGGTTACTTTATATTACATTTTTTCTATAACTATAAGATACTCTGTATACTCAAATTTGGAGGGAAAAGATATGGAAAATAAAGAAGATAAATTTTTACATAATTGTTATCGTACCCCCCATTGCTACATGGTTACCACAATTGTAATAAAGAGTTGAAGGAGAGTCTGACGGAACTATAAATGTTAAAGTTTCAGTCGTTGTGCGACTTTTGGTTACACCAGAAGTATATTCGTAGGTATAACTTCCTCCAGTAGAAATTGTGCCAATAAATAAAGGATGGTTATTTGTGGTTGAATCAGTGGCATCAAAATAATAAGTGTATCCTTTCTTCAAGGTTAATGACTTTGTCAAAATTTCGTCTATGTAATATTTTGAATAACTTACTGTTACTGTAAATGTAGTTCCATTGTCACTGTAGGTTGAATTATCGTCGGTGGTACTGTCGTTGTCGGAGGTTGTGGATGTAGTTGAAGAACCACTATCACTACTACTACACGAAATGATTGTGAGAATAAAAAGAAATATGGAGAAAATAATGAGTATATGTCTCACTTGTTTTCCGATAAGTGGTATAGGAGAACCCAATATATAACATCAATCGGTTTGAATTACAAGGAAGTGGGAAGATTTTAGAGGTGTGTCTGACTCTGTGAAGAATTAGTGGGG
>CABXOR010000122.1 GCA_902513935.1 uncultured SAR324 cluster bacterium | reverse complement strand
GATTCATCTAAGCCTGAATCAATTCGACAATGGACAGATGCCACGCTGAATGAGTTTGGTGGTGTGGATAAACTTGTCGTAAATGCCGGAGGACCACCTACTGGAAAATTTGAAAATTTTACAGATGAAGACTGGCAGGCCGCTTTTGATCTCAACCTTTTCAGTGCAGTAAGAATGATCCGGGCAACTTTGCCTTTGATGCGGAAACGCGGAGGCGGCTCAATTTTGACAGTCACTTCAATGTCGGTCAAAGAACCAATTGATGTTTTGATTCTCTCTAACGTCATGCGTTCCGGCGTAACCAGTTTGGTGAAAAGCCTTTCTATTCAATTGGCTTCGGACAACATTCGCCTCAACAATCTGATGCCCGGACGTATCAACACAGACCGGATACGTAGCCTGGATGCTCTCAACTCTGAAAAACAAGGAATTCCAATTGAGCAATTAAAGACGGCAAACCAAGCCCAAATTCCACTGGGGCGTTATGGTACAATTGAAGAGTTTGGACGTACAGGAGCATTTTTGCTGTCCGATGCCGCCAGCTATATCACAGGGTCGAGCCTCGCCGTCGATGGAGGATTTTTAAAAACAGTCTGGTAATTAACAGTCAAGTTTTCTGCATTTCTGCCGATAGTCTTGATCAAGAGGAATCTGCCGTTTTATGCATGAATTTTCTATTTAATTTAAAGGAAATTCAGGTTGAATCTAAACGACAAATTCCATTCATTTAACTTGATCAATCAATGAGGTACAAATGCCTGTCAATTATCTAAATATTTATGTCTATGCTATTTTCGGGAGCCTTGCGGCAACTGTAGGAGGTATTTTTATCTGCTATACCGGCATGAGTGAAACGAGTTATCTTGTCTATCGAGGCATGGAACTCACAACCTATTATCTCGATAAAAGCCGTCATGACCTGTATCTAAACGGTTTGGTTTACAGTATAACTTTCGGCATCGCGTTTCTGCTTCTTCTTGCAGTCATTGTGATTCCCAGTCCGGAACAAATTCAAAAACGTCTGGCTGCAACTTCGTTTGCGGGTTCTCCGGAATCAACTGAAACCCGTGCTCCTGAAGGAGAAACTCCGGATGCAGAAGACACTTCGCCACTTGACGGAGAGTCCATGGAAATAGAGTTGGAACCGGACATAGAATCTTATGAAGTCGACAAAGAAGAAGTGGAAGAATCCGCACTGACGGATGGAATAGATGACGAAGATTCGGATGTGGTTTTTGGAACAGGACGTATCACAGACGAGGCGCACAAATCCTTCATCATCTCCAGTCCGGACAGTGCCGTTAAGTTTCTGATGCGTAAAGAACTTGATGGACGACCACTGAAACCAAGTGAGGATGGAATTTATGAAGCTTGGCAGGAACGGGGACTTTCCAGAGGGAAATTGCGTAAGCATATCCTCAAGATAATGGAATGGGAAAGCGTGCCTGAATTGGAAGTTAATGAAATCTTTAATCAGGTTAAAGATAAAGTTTATGAAATTTCACACTCTTAACCCACTGAACAAGTCATTTTCATTTACTAGCTAAAAAGATATGAGCACAAAGCTTTTCAAAGGAACCCCAACTTACCTTTTGGACCAAAAATTAAGTGAAGCTTTCCACATCGCACGATTGCTGGAAAAACCACTGTTGCTGGAAGGTGAACCAGGAACAGGAAAAACAAAACTCGCTCAGGAGTTTGCTGCACAAGGTAATCACCCCATTTTTGAAGTTCCAGTAACTTCGGAAAGCAAAGTTTCTCTACTCGTTTCACGCTTCGATGAAGTTCAGCGATTGATGGATACCCAAGCTGCTGTGGCTAATGCGCAAATGAAACAGGCCGGAATTGATACGCAAATTGATACCGGTGGACGCAAAGTTGACAATTTGGATGAATATGTTCATTTGGGTCCGCTCGCCCAGGCTTTCTCTATACCAGGATCAGTTTTGCTGCTTGATGAAATTGATAAGGCACCCCGTGAACTTCCTAATAACCTTTTGTTTTTACTTTCAGAGAGACGGATTGTTGTTCCGGAAACACAGCAAACAATTGAATGTGAGCCCGGGAAGATGCCGATCATAGTGATCACATCCAACCATGAACAGGACCTGCCGGCGCCTTTTATTCGGCGCTGTATTTACATGTACATTGAGTTTCCACCCCCGGAAAGGATGCGGGAAATAATCCGGATGCATCATCCTGGTGCAAATAAAAAGATTGTTGCTGCTGCAATTGAAATTTTCTACCAGTTACGTGAACTTGATCTTACTAGAAAACCCTCAACCAGCGAAATTTTAGAT
>CABXOR010000121.1 GCA_902513935.1 uncultured SAR324 cluster bacterium | reverse complement strand
CGCCATCAAATCTTTAGCCATTCCCAAGCGGTCAGAAGTTGCCACGACATAAGTAAAAACGCCATCCAGTTCATCCAGTGAGTCCTTCATTGCTGTTTCCAATTCCACACCACTATTCATTTTATCAGCCAAATAAACAGCAATCAATTCTGAGTCACAATTAGACATGAAGCGGTGACCACGATGTTCTAGTGTCCTTCTCCAGTTCCAGTAGTTGGTCAACTGACCGTTGTGTACCACTGAAACATCGTTGAATGGATAGGCCCAGTACGGATGTGCAGATCGTATATCCACATCGGATTCAGTTGCCATCCGGGTGTGGCCAATAGCGTGAGTTCCGTTGAATTTGCCTAAGTTGTACTGCCCTGAAACAACTCCTGCGTCTCCCAAGTCTTTGACAAGTTCCAGTGCAGAACCCAGTGAGAGGATTTCTGCTCCTTCTACATCCTCAATGTAGTCAGCCAGGCGATGCAAATCACCTTCTTTGCGGAAAGAATAGCGAAACGCATATTCAGTGACCGTATCTTGAGAAATGATTTCAGCACCCATTTCCTCCAGACGACTGTCCACAATGGCTCGTCGGTCTTTGATTTGCTGATGTATATCAAATCCTGAATTCAGGTCTTCCTGTTCTGCAACTTTGAAGCGCATCACAAATTGATTTTCCTCTGGGACTCCATAGACGGCAAATCCCGTTGAGTCGGGACCACGATGCTTCAATGACTGAAGCATCGAAGTCATCTCCTCCCCTATGTTTCCGGGACTCCCCCGGCGGATAATTCCGGCAATACCGCACATAAAATGATCTCCTTTTTGTTAAAAATAAAATCCAAGTACTTATGAAAAACAGGGGTGGAAACTTTACAAACCACCCCAAGCTGACTGAATATAGCTTTCGTTCAAAATCAGGGCAGACAGTCGATGTAGGTTTCCAAATCCCAGTCGGTGACGGTGTGATTGAACCGCTCCCACTCGTCATTTTTGTAATGATGGAAAACCCGATACATTTCATCCGGCATAGACGATTTTATGACCTCGTCCTCCGCCAGCTTTTGCAAGGCTTCACCAAGTGACATTGGCAATTTTTTGACTTGCTTCCCTGCTTCAATTGCTTGATAAATATTGCGTTCTTCTGCTTCTCCGGGATCCAAATTGTTGCTGATGCCGTCATCGAAAGCTTTGAGCAATGCTGCTCCCATCAAGTAGGGGTTGACCATCGAGTCCACAGAACGGTACTCAAAACGTCCCGGCGCAGAAATCCGTAATGCACAAGTGCGGTTTTGATAACCCCAATCTGCAAAAACTGGAGCCCAAAAACCAGTATCCCATAATCGGCGATACGAATTTACTGTTGAAGAACCGATGGAAGTCAAGGCTCCCAAATGTTTCATCACTCCACCGATACATTGCAATCCGATTGGGCCGGGTTTGCGTTCATCAATGGAGGGATCTGGCATGAAGGTATTATCTCCACCAACAAGATAAGAAAAAGCTCCTGCCATTCCCGGAAGTTTATCGAAGTGTAAATCATTGACTGTGTCTTTCCCGCCGCGCCAGAGTGACATGTTATGATGACATCCGGAAGCAGAAACGCCCATAAACGGTTTGGACATAAAACAGGCAATCAAGCCGTCTTCACGCGCCACTTGTGCGCAAATTTGGCGGTAAGTCGTCAAGCGATCAGCATTTCGCAAAACATCGTCAAACATCGTGTTCAACTCCAATTGTCCGGGAGCATCTTCGTGGTCACCCTGAATAATATCCAGGCCCATGGCCTGTGAGTATTCAATGACTTTCATGAAAGTTGGGCGCAACTCTTCAAATTGGTCTATGTGATAACAATTCGGTTTGGTCACACCGCCATTTGGCCGTCCGTCCTCACCGCGCTTGAGCCACATCATTTCCGGCTCCGTACCACATCTCATGTGCAGTCCGTCATATTTATCCTGAAACTCATTGTGAATGATGCGTAAATTTCCGCGGCAATCTGAAGTCAAATGTCCTCCCGGATTTTCACGTTCTTCACGGTTTCGGAAACAAGTACAGAATACTCTTGCAACCCTCTTGTCCCAGGGCAGTTGACTGAAGGTTTCAGGATCAGGAATACCGACTAATTCGGATGATTCAGGCCCATAACCAATGTAATCACCGTGGCGGTCAACAAACAGGTTGGCGGTAGATCCATACACGAGTTGGAACCCTTTCTCGGCTATTCTCTCCCAGTGATCGGCAGGAATACCTTTGCCGACGATCCTGCCGGTAACGGAAATGAATTGATAGTAAATATAGGTGACTCCAAGCTC
>CABXOR010000120.1 GCA_902513935.1 uncultured SAR324 cluster bacterium | reverse complement strand
CATGTTGTTTGATTACACTAATCGGAGTAGTAGATGAAATCATCCAGTGGTTTCTGCCAAACAGGGTTGGAGATATGCGTGACGTCACCATGAATTCCTTTGGAGGGTTATCTGGTCTTTGGCTGGGGCGGTTCTTATACTGGGAACAACATTTTTTGAAAAGGAATTCATAAACAACACTAAAAACAGCTCTACCTTAAAACGCAAAGTTAAGATGAATAGGATACTCAAACATTTATCCACAATCAGCCTTACAATATTGCTTTTCCTTGGTCAGGGATTTTCAGGAGAACTGATGATAGGCTTCGGTTCATGTCTTCATCAGGATCTGCCGCAACCGATCTGGAAGGAAATTAAAGCCCAACATCCTAAAGTATTCATCATGTTGGGTGACAATGTCTACGGAGATACATATGGAAATATCCATAGTCTTGAAATGGCTTATCACAAACAGGCTTGGGCCTTCGAAAAAGCAAGACTGGACTTCCCTGTCTTGGCAATCTGGGATGATCATGATTATGGGAAAAATGATGGAGGAATTGAGTACAGTTTGAAGGATGAATCGCAAAAACTTTTCCTCAAATTTTGGGATATACCTGAAGTTGATAGACGCCATCGTAATCAGGGTCTTTATTTTGAGGAAATCATTCATTCAACAGAAGGTACTGTACAGATTCTGATGCTGGATACACGATATTTTCGGTCCTCACTGAAGCGAACTCCAAAATACAAAATAAGCAATCTGGGGCGTTATGTACCTGATTACGATCCAGCTAAAACTATGTTAGGTCAGGCCCAATGGAAATGGCTTATGATGGCTTTGAAGAGAGAAGTGGATTTAAGGATATTAGGGACTTCAATCCAACTTCTGGCAGAAGGTCATGGCTGGGAGCGTTGGGGGAATCTACCTCTTGAACGCGAGAGACTTCTGAATCTGCTTGCTAAAAACTCAAACAACAATTTAATTGTAATAAGTGGTGACAGGCACTTGGGGGGGATATACAGGTTTCGTACAATAGAGGGTTTTGAATTTTTAGAAATAACCTCAAGTTCAATGAATTTACCGAGTGGGATTTCCTATGAACCTGGTCCGCTAAGAATAGGAGAAATTTACGCTAGAGAAAATTTTGGGCTTATTAGAATCAATTTCCAAATGAGAAGAGCAAATATTGAACTACATGGACTTAACGAAGGAGTGGTCCTTTCTAAAACACTCCATTTTTGACAAACCTTGTTTTGGTAGGTTGGGGATTGTAATATTAAATTCTGTATCTTATGTTATTTACTAGCATAGATGGAGGTTTGCGTTTTATATGCTCGGGGTTATAATAAGTATTCATCCAGCTAGCTCAGGGCCTGATATGCTTCTCCTGCTTTTGAAAGCACTTATTAGCATCTTTGCTCCATTCTCACCAACAAGACTCACAAGTTGAGCATTCAGTTCTTCAACAGATTTCTCCTTAGTTTCCTCAGTTACTTTAGGTGAAAGGTGCGCATAACGTAAAGTAGATTGAATATCTTTATGTCCAAGATGTGCTTTAAAAAAAGGCGCCTTCTTAGATGGTAAAAGCGGTCTACTAGGTTCAGTTCTCGAAATCCCAATCTTGATTGAAAAAACCGGCAGCCTGCACTCCGCCCCATGCATATTTGAGCACATCATGGTTAAAGATAATGTAATCGGGAGTGCCAGAACCAGAATAGATGGGAAGGAAATAAAGGGAAAGAAGTTCTGAATCAGGTGAGGTCCCACCGAATAGTGCAATCATTTTCTTTGAATTCAGCGGATTCGGATATAGCATGGCCAACGAGACATCACCCGGATAGACCCTGCCGTTTATCTTCAACCTGTTCGAGCCGATTTCTACTGGAAGATCTCGAATAATTTCCTGCGTCACCCAGTTCACATGCTGAGAACCCAACAGGATTAAGTTTAATTCACGGATGACAGTATTATCCAGATCGACATCCCGAAGGATTCGGGTTCTGCCGTTTGCAACCCTCCAGAATCTTGAGGCAATGGACCTTGCAGAATTAAGCAGTTTCTGATCCATCGACTCATCACCCCGGGTTCCATATACAATCACAAAGGGTTTGAAGAAGACCGATTTGAGTGAAGTGTAATCGGTTTTATTGATCGTGTGGTTTCTCTCTGGATCATCGTTTCCAAGTTGAATGGCTCTTTTCCTATTTGTGAGTCCATGCTGATGAGATTCCCCGTTCCACTCAATAAGTACTTTATCCGAGTTCACCAGCTGCTTGTTAACATCTATTTCCAATGCAGCAACATTTTTTGTGTTCAGACGGATCG
>CABXOR010000119.1 GCA_902513935.1 uncultured SAR324 cluster bacterium | reverse complement strand
GATCCGCTGCTTGAAATTGCTCTTGAACTTGAGGAAACCGCACTTACAGACGATTATTTTATTGAGCGTAAGCTTTATCCCACATTAGATTTCTATACTGGAATTATGTATCGGGCAATTGGAATACCACTTAATATGTTTACTGTCATGTTTGCTCTGGGTCGTGTTCCGGGATGGATAGCCCAGTGGAAGGAAATGCATGAAGATCCCAAGCAGAAAATTGCCCGTCCGCGTCAATTGTTTACAGGTAATACTAGGCGCAGCTACACGGCGATAACGGAGCGTCATTAAGCAGCAGGTGACAAGTATAAAACAACATTTAATTTAGTTGAACACTACTTGCATAGTTAGCCTTGTCATGTGTTAAGACCACAGACCTTGGTGCAATTACTTAATTAAACTCAAATATTAAATAAAAAAGGCGAACATGGGCTCTGTTTTGTCACAGGAAGAGGTTGATGCATTGTTGCAAGGGGTAACCAGTGATGAAGATGTAAGTGAAGAAGATGCGGAGGAGTATGATCCTGAAGAGGTGGTAGCTTTTGACCTGACTGCTCAGGACCGCATTATTCGCGGGAGAATGCCTACTCTGGAAATTATTCACGATCGTTTCGTGCGCCTCTTCCGTTTAACTTTATCAAATGCACTCCGCAGAGTGGTGGACATCAATGTGCGATCCACAGAACTGATTAAATTTGGTGAGTACATCAAAAATTTGCCTGTTCCTACTTCCATGAATCTCTTCCGAATGACACCGTTGCGTGGTAATGCCATGATGGTCTTTGAAACCAGATTGGTTTTTACCTTAGTCGAAATGTTTTTCGGTGGAAGTGGCGATGTTGAAACTAAATCAGAAAGTCGTGATTTTACTGAAATTGAAGCACGGATGATCAAGCGCGTAATAATTAGTGGGCTTGAAGATTTACAAACATCATGGAGACCTGTTTTACCAGTTCAGATAAACTATGCCCGAACAGAGGTCAATCCGCAATTTGTCTCAATTGTACCTCACAGTGAAATTGTCGTTGTGGTGACTTTTGATATTGAAATCGGGCGGGCACCTATGTCTATCACAGTTTGTGTGCCGTATTCGATGATCGAGCCAATTCGAACCAGACTGAATGCTGGATTCCAAAGTGAGCAGGATGAAAAAGATAACACCTGGAGCAATCGTTTCAAACAAAATTTGCAGAAAGTTGATATTGAATTAATTGCAAAACTAGGTGAAATGAATATCTCTGTGCGTGATTTTTTGAATTTACAAATGAATGATGTTTTGTATTTAGAGCATGAAACAAAGGACCCAATTTCGGTTGAAGTAAACGGTGTTAAGAAATTTACCGGATTTCAAGGTGCTTATAAAGGTCACAAAGCAATAAATATTGACGAGTTAATTTATGAACCTCCTGTGTCCGATGAAATACTTGTATGATAAGCTGTTGCTTTGAAACTGCTGAGAGGAGTCTTACGTACTCAATGTCTGTTTATGAACACCAATCCGGGGAGGATCTAATCCAACCTCATCAATTCTCAGCATAATTTCACCTTCTTCATCTTTTCCCAAACCTGCGGCGGGTACCACGCAAGCAAGTTCTAATAATTCAATTTCAGTATTATTGTTGGGAATCCTTTTTCTTATTTTTGCAACATATATTTCTCCCAGATGTTGTTGTAAATATCTTAGCTTCCAGTATTGAGTAATGTTCCTCTCTGCTTTGTTGTACTTTCTCTGACGGAAGCTGACTTCTTCAGCCCAGTGCATCATGTCTTCGGTACTGAAAACAGGTTCCTCCTTTTTTATCAGTTTCTTCAACTGACTTTGCGTGATTAAATCTGCAAACCTTCTGATTGGAGAAGTTGCATGCATATAAACTTCACAACCTAACCCTGAATGTTTACCTGGAACAGTTGTTAATTTTGCTGGTTCAATCCTGATATTTTCCAGCGAAAGCTGTTCTCCATCCTCCACCTCCTTGATCAACTCATACGGGGACTGGGTTCGATAAATTCCAGGACAGTCTGCTTCTTGAAAAAGACGTGCAGTTTCTCTATTAACTGCAATTGCAAGCTCTTCAATAATCCTACTGGCAGGACTGTTTCGTTTGAGCGGTATAATGCGGATTTGTTCAGGTTCACTGATGTCAAAATCAAATTCTTTTCTTGCCAAATTTAATGCCCCTTTTTCAAGGCGCCGTTCTTGGGCACACTTACAAAATTTATTTAGTAATCCCCAAAAATCATGATTATTATCAATTAATAAATCAGCCTGTTCATAACTCAAATTTTCATGCACCTTGATCATGCTTGGAATAACTTCAAGTAAATTCCAATCTCCATTCCCATTCAGTTTAAATTTAAAACTAAGTACAGCTCTCTCCTCACCCGACAT
>CABXOR010000118.1 GCA_902513935.1 uncultured SAR324 cluster bacterium | reverse complement strand
TCGGCAGCAACTTCGTCGCCGGCATTTTCAGCTGTGACAGCCCATGCGGCATCCATTGCCATTTGCTCATAACGTGCGGCTTCATCAGCTGGCAGTTCCAAAATGTTGAACCCAGCGGCTTTCATCAGTTCGATGTTATCGGCGATATCTTGACTCCAGATGAAGTCCATACGATATGCAAAGTCCCTTCGAAGGAACGTTGTCAGCCGTTGCTGTAAATCGGTCGACATCTTGCCCCATGTCTTCTTGTTAATCAGGACCGGGAAGCCAGCGCGGTAAACACCGGGGAAAATCACTGTCTTGACCAAGCCTTCGAATTGCTGGGCTTGTGCAAGTGGGCCTTGCATGTATCCGTCAATCGTTCCGCGCTCCATCGCCGTGAAAATATCTCCCATCCCCATCACGATCGGCTCTGCACCTAGGGCTTTGACGATCGGTAGCAAAGTTGGGAATACACGGATTCGTTTCCCTTTCAGATCCTCAAGACCTGACACTTCTTTGGCCATGTAGATCACAAAATTCAACTGTGTCGCTGGAATTTCACCGAGAAAGATTAGGTCTTTTTCAGCGTGAAGTTCCGTCATGCGTTCATGGTAGTTTGTCGCTGCGATCTCAGCGTAAGTCTTGTACGACAGGTTCATGGTTCCAGAGGTTGGCACCAGGCCCTGATAATAGCTCGGGCTGGTATAGGTCATATCGACTGCGCCATTACGCACGCCCTCGGCTTGTTTGAATGGTGGCATAATTTCGGGGCCACCACGCCAGTTAATCTCAACTTCGCCAGCGAATTTTGTATTCACTTCATCAACGAACATCTTGAACGGTTTGTTGATGTAAACCGGTTTTGGTGCCAGCGTCACGGCGTTAATCTTGACGACATCTGCCAAGGCAGGCGTCGCTACAAGCGATGCCGCAATGAATGCGCTTGCAATGAATGCGCTTTTTAGAAAGTGTTTCATATTTTCTCCTTTTGGTTGGTTGTTATTTCACTTTAACTTTAAGTGATATATGTTCATATATGAACAATGTGTTCACGTTTTAATTATACATCAACTAAGCCAAAAAAATAGAATATTTTAAGCCTAGTTAAAGTTAAAGTCCAAATCCTCTCTGATCTATGATGGAGAGTGTATTAATACTTAGCCGAGAAAGTGAGATAATCGATTTCAAGGTACACTCCTTGGTTGAGCAATTTCTCCACTTCCTCGCGGCTTGCCTTGCTTACCTTCAATTCACCCTGTTCCCTCATGAATTCTGATTCATTCCAAAGGTTTTGTTTCACATAAGAAACATTGTTTTAAAAATAGTACACGGATTTTTGAGAAGCGCAACACTTTTTTAAGGAAAAAGTTTTTCACCTAATTGACAAGAACACCTGCCATAGTCTTTCTTTCCACATGATTCCTCCTAAGTTAAGGTTAATAAACACTTAAATAAAACCATATCAACCAAAATGGGCGGTTTATTTTCTCATATTACAAATCATGCTTAAAACGCCCTCTGAGGAAATATTGGTAAATGAGCCAATGTTACTCTGATTAGCAGTTAGGTGCAATACAGATCGAATTAACTACGCTTACACTACGTATCACGGAAGATTCGGCAAAACAATTTGTGATTAACCCGCTATTTACTGGAATTAGTATAATTAGACTGATTGGAGAGGGGGAATGTATCTTATGTTTCGCCTGCACATTCCGAGATGTTAATACTACCGATGGAATATTTACTTGGGCGAAAGGAGCAATGAACTTTGGAATTAATAATTAATAATCAGTAAACACTAATAATTTAAATAGTGATTTATTAGTAATATCTTAAATAAGCAATTTGAATGATAAAAATGTGCTTTGCGTGTGGGGTATAGTGTGGGGTAAGTATTTTGTTTTAATCGTAATGGATTGTAGTGCCACCGTTTTAATACTGATATTACAGTATAAATATGGTGGCGGGGGAAGGATTTGAACCTTCGACCTTCGGGTTATGAGTTCTATGTTCCCCACTATTACTGATTAATATCAACTTATATTAATTGATACTATCTATACAATAACAGTACTTTATGGAATAATCAATTGTTATTCAGTTATACCAATTTATAGCCAATCATACGGCTTATAGACACCTATATGGACACCTAATTATTGTACTCAGGTGTAGCCATTAAGTACTTCAAAGTAAAATTTAGACCCTAAGTAAAACTCCCCAATTCTTGCATAACAAAACGATCGATGTTAGATATTATGTTCTACTATTTAGGAACCATCCTCAGTGAAAATATCACATATTTTGCAGTATCGTTGCCTTTTTGAATGAAGTGGTTTTTATTGATATAAAATTTAATTTAAGAAATAAAAATGGGATTAAAACGATTGTTTCGTTGGTTGTTGCTTGCAGTAATGCCCTTATTCCTTCTTGCTGGTTGTGGCGATCTAGAGCCAGAT
>CABXOR010000117.1 GCA_902513935.1 uncultured SAR324 cluster bacterium | reverse complement strand
AAAGTTGGAAGCCTGTTGGGCTTACCGGATTCGATTGTCTGGCGCCATCCATTTCCTGGTCCGGGACTTGCGATTAATGTTTTATCTGCTCGCGGTGATGAGTCGTTTCCTAATCTTGAACAAACGGCAGCCGAAGTGTCGAATTGTTTGAAGGAAAGCAATTGTGACTTTTTAATTCTTCCAGTTCGATCTGTTGGAGTTCAGGGTGACCAGCGGACTTACACTTCTCCTGCTGCACTAATTAATACCCCTCGCGATTGGGACTGGCTGGAAAAAGAAGCAACCCGTTTAACAAATGAGGTCCGGAACATCAACCGGGTTGTACTGCAACTTGATTCAAACAACAAGGACCTGAATGCACCATATATAATTCGTGGAGCTTTTTGCAGCAAAGAGAGACTGGACTTGCTGAAAGAGGCAGATTTTATGGCAACACAGATGCTGAAAGAAAATGGTTTGATGGAAAAAATATTTCAACTGCTGGTAATTTTGTTGCCAATATCTAAAAATGGAAAAGAAGACAGTCTGGTCTTGCGTCCCGTTGTTTCTGAAGATGTGATGACTGCTCAATTTGCTCGAATCAATTGGAATTTGCTTGATCCTCTGGTAGAATCAATACTTGGACTATCTGGAATTGAAACAGTTTTCTACGATATAACTCATAAGCCTCCTGCCACTTTTGGTTGGGAATAGTTGTTACTCTCCTAAAATCACTTAAAATACTAATATAATTTACTTTATTCTATTACGACATAGTTTCAAAGTAGTTTCAAAGTCCTTGACTTCTCAACAATTCTTCTGTGAAGTTTCAAAGAAAGTTTCAAAGATTGAGAACTATTGAATACGATGAGTTCTAGTAGAATTTCCTATGAATCATTCAGACAATGGAGAAATCCCTGATAACAACTTTTCCCGAAGTCTTTTCCCTTTCTTGAATTCCCCTACATACTTTGAACCATTAGGATAAGTTTCGGTTCCTAGACCGTGTTTTTTATCATCTTTCCATTCTCCTTCATACTTTTTCCCCTTAGGTGAAAGGAGTGTTCCTTGACCATGTCTTTCCCCATCTTTCCATTCTCCCATATAATTTTCACCATTAGGTAAAGTGAGAGTTCCTACACCATTTGGTTTCGCATCTAAAATTTCACCTCTGTATTTTGGTTGTGTATTCTCATCTCCAAAAGTTTTCCATTCAAAACTTTTTTTATCATCACCCCATCGGTATAAGACGTCGTCTTCTTTCTGACAAGAAACGAGAAGGTAAGAAGAAAGTAGAATTGAAATGATAATTAAGAGTGTTCTTCTCATAGGTTTACTATAAGGGGTTTAGGAGAACCCAATATATAACATCAATCGGTTTGTTTTACAAGAATATGGGAAGATTGTGGAGGCTCTCTGTCTCTGTGAAGAATTAGTGGGAGTTACTCACAGGGGAATGATGCGGTTGACCTTGTGTGGAGTAAAAGTGTATGAAGGGAGGAATATTTAATTAATAATTTTTTATTGTTTCTATCTCAAACTTTCAAAAATTTCTCTCACTTCTATATTGTTTAATGCTCGATTATAAATTCTTATCTCATCAATAACTCCATCTAGTGCACCAGGTCTCCACAAAGTAGTTTCATCCTGTCTACCAACAACAAAATTTCCTTTAACGTCGAATATCAATTTTCTTTTATCTAATAATTTATTGTTTTTGTACAAAGATAAGATACCGGTTTTATCTTTAGTTATAGTAAGCAAGTAATAATTTCCAATAATAATTTTGTTCATTTCACTGAATTGATTATCTTCCATTACACAATTACCAGTATTACAAACAGATTGAACTTGATACCATAATTTATAAAAACCATCTGGAAAACGAGCATTTTCTGCATACCAACCAAAACAGTTCATAAGTTGAAGTCCACTCCCATCATGAGTTATTATTCCTGCCCTACTTCCTCCACCTTTAGGACAATCCGTCTTTGTTACTTCGATAAATTTATTTACTTTTACATATGCTGAAAGAGTGAAAGAAGATCCTTTAATTTGATTAGGTAATTCAATATAAGAATCTTTACCATTAAATAGGTATGCTGATTTTTCATTTCCCTTACTATCACTAGTCAACTTTGCACCATATACGTTTCCATGATTCCCATTACCACTTAAATCATCTGCATTACCATTGAATGGGTAAAAACCGACTAAATCTTCACAAACACTTTTACAAACTTCACTACCCACATTTTGTTTTTTTACTAATACCGGTTCAATTTTTTTTGCCGATTCTTTGACCCCAACAAACTTCTCAACCAACCCTTCGATCATCTTTCTTAATTGTTTGGTTTTACACCCTTCACAGTATTCTTCTTCAACCCTCTTTTTATCTAAATCATTCCAAGTTAGTGAAATCTGCGTGTCTCCTTCTTCTTCTATCAGAACCATTTGAAATGAATTTTCT
>CABXOR010000116.1 GCA_902513935.1 uncultured SAR324 cluster bacterium | reverse complement strand
ATAAAAACACAATGAATTTTTTTAAAAAAACTCTTGATCCAATGATTGTACTGACTTTGATTGCAATCCTGGACATTCCCCTTTTCCTGCCTGTTGGTACAGGACAGTCCAAAAGGTTTTTACTATGGAAACAAGCCAGAAATAAAACAATCTGAGCACATCAAACTAAATGAAAAAATTTGTTAAATGATGAAAATAAAAATAAAAATTCTCTCTATAACTCTTGTTGCCTTTTTATTCAATCCACAGCTTTTTGCTGATATACATGAGGTTAATAATAATAAAATAATAATTCTAATGGAAAGTGGCATTCCATTAATAGACATACGAACAAAAAGGGAGTGGTACGAAACGGGAGTGATTAAAAAAAGTAATCTTCTAACATTTTTTGATAAAGATGGGAATTACGATGTTAAAGAATGGATGTCAAAACTGAAGAAAATAGCAAGTAATAAGGACCCTGTAATTATAATTTGTAGAAGTGGCAGAAGAAGTAGGATTGTTGCTAACTTTCTAGACCAAAAAGAACATTATACAAGTGTTTATCATGCGACAGATGGGATTATTTCTTGGATAGATTTTAAAAATAAAACCGTTGTACCTGATTAAAGTATTTCTGTGAAATTGTTTTACTTTGGAGAGCAACAATAATTCTTTTTAAAATCATTTAAGGACAATTTTAGTACCAATACCTTTGTCGGTAAATAATTCTGCAATGACAGAGTGAGAATCTGTACCGTTGATTATTTGAGCAGATTCCACCCCATTATTTACGCAGAAAAGCCCGGCTTCAATTTTTGGTGCCATTCCGCCGCGGATCACCTTTTGCTGGATTAATTTTTTGGCTTCGCTTGCGGTGAGTTGAGCAATTAACTTTCCTTTTTTAAGGACACCGTCTACGTCAGTCATGAAGATTATTTTGTGTGCCGCTAAAGAAACAGCTATGCGGGATGCAGTTGTATCAGCATTTATATTATATGTAATACCATCTTTCCCAAGACCAATCGGTGAGACTACTGGTAAAAAACCCTGCTTTAGCAAGGCCAGCAGCAGTTCCGGATTAACGTTTTTAATTTCACCAACAAAGCCCAAATCAATGCCGCTTTTTTGAGGCTTTTTTATAGCCTCAATCAAGTGTCCATCTTTACCGCTGACTCCTACAGCCTTACCACCAAAAGTATTCAGGTGTGTAATTATTTCTTTGTTTACAGTTCCAGAGAGTACCATTTCTGCAACTTTCATATTTTCAGAGCTTGTAACTCTCAGACCATCAATAAAGGAGACTTTCTGGCCTAATCGTTCCATTGCCTTTGAAACTTCCGGTCCTCCTCCATGAACAATTACAGGCAGCATTCCCAATGACTGGAGCAAAACAATATCCTGGGCAAAGTCATGTTTGAGATGCTCCTCAATCATAGCCGCACCTCCATATTTGATGACCACTATTTTACCATTGAAGCTCTTTATGTAAGAAAGAGCTTCAATAAGTAAATTTTTCTTTTCCTCGGTAAAGACTGTCATTAAAAAGCCGTTTTGAATTTATAATTCTGAAAGAAAGATAATGTTGGATTTTGATTAAAATGCAAAAATGTCTGCAAAAACAAGAGGACGAATGATTTATGAGGGGTAGGGAACAATCAATTTTTGATTGAGTCTCAGGTGGCTTTCAGACTTCAACTCGTTAAGTGCAACCAATACTTTAACCGTTGTTCGGTAACTTCTGGCAATTCCCCAAAGAGTGTCGCCATTACGTACACGAATAATTTTGTGCCGTACTTTAATTAATCTTCTTGAATTCTTTTTTGCAATAATTCTTTCTTGCTGTGTTCGTTTAATTTTTTCAGGTGCTTTTACATAAAGCTTCATTCCCGTCCGAAGTTGTCTGGAATTAGTTAAACCATTCCAGGTCATCAGTTTTCTCGCAGATGTTTTATAGCGAATAGCTAAGTGAGACAGTGTAGTATTTCGCGGAACACGAATCACACTTGCTTCGCGGGGTAGATTACTGTTTGAAGGTTTACGGTATCCAACCACTAACCTTTGCCCCGCGCGGATTGCATGAGGACTGCTCAATTTATTCCAACGCATCAATTTCCTGACACTAGTCTTATATTTCTCAGCAATTACAGACAGAGCACCTCCCTTTGGGACCCGAATTCTCAGGGCAATTAATCTTGTAGTGGAATAAGAAGAATTTTTGGCAATTTCCCTGAAAACCCGCCAGGTGGGAACATAAATCTTTAGTCTGCGATTAACCCGCAAAACAGATTTCGAATTAAGCCTGTTCCACCTTGCTAACCTTCTAATAGATGTTTTATGTTTACGAGCCAAGTCCCATAAATTGTCTCCTGTCTTAACCCGAAAATAAATTGGTGCTCCAAATTTTTCAAGTACTCTTGTCACCCGATTAGAACTGCCCAGAAGGGCATTATATGAATGTCCCCATTTTTTTGAAGGATT
>CABXOR010000115.1 GCA_902513935.1 uncultured SAR324 cluster bacterium | reverse complement strand
CGTCACAGTTAACTTTTTCTGCAGTTGTGTTTTTTTGTTCAGAATTGATCATTATTTATTACCAGCTTCCTGGAGAACTGTAATCACCCGGTCCGGTGTGGCCGGAAGATGACGGATTGAAACGCCGGCGGCATGTTTGATAGCACCCAGGATGGCGGGTGCAGTTGGAATCAGGGCATGCTCACCAATTCCTTTAGCACCGTAAGGTCCCAAAGGTTCCGGATCTTCAATCAGGATCACTTCAATTGCAGGCATATCACCCACTGTCGGCATCAGGTAATCGTGCAGATTTTCACTGACCGTTTGTACATATTCCTCCATCAAAGCCATTCCCAAACCCTGGGCGATTCCGCCGTGGATCTGTCCTTCAACCTGTGTCGGATTGATGGTTTTGCCAACGTCATGTGCGGCTGCCAATCGCAGTACTTTGGTGGTGCCCAATAAAGTATCTACTTCCACTTCGGTAATGTGCGCCCCAAATCCGTAAGTCGCATAAGGATTACCCTGCCCGTTTTCATCAAGAGTTGTAGTTGGCGGGTCGAAGGTACCTTCTCCGGTGAGCACATCACCACTCTTCAGAGGCAGAATATCTGAAAGAACTATCTCATGACTGCCAATATCGTCTTCTACAATGAGTTTGCCTCCAGCGGAATCGTCGGATTGTTCAAGGCGTAGACTTGCTTTTTCGGATGCTTCTGCAAGACGAATAATTTGTGCCCGCAATTCTTCTCCGGCAAGTTGTGCAGCTTTTCCGGAGACAAAGGTTTGTCTTGATGCAGATGTTTTTCCTGCATCTGCAGTCAGGTCCGTATCACCCATTACAAATTCAAACTGCGATGCGGGAAGACCCAGGGCATCAGCACAAATCTGCACCATGATCGTATTTGCACCTTGACCGATATCCATTACCCCATTATACAAAGTCACTTTTCCATCTGCATTAATACCAACTTTCATTGTCGATGGATTTGACAATGATGTATTTCCACAGCCATACCAGACACTTCCGCAACCGACTCCACGTCTGATATGGTTAGAATTTTTATTAAATATCTCTGCATCTGCGCGCCATTTTCTCCAGCGTCTTTGAAGAGCTTCCAGGCATTCCACCTGACCCACGCTGTTTTCAAGCTTCTGTCCGGTTGCGGTTTTGTCACCTTTCCGTAGTGCATTCCTGATTCTGAACTCAAGTGGATCAATTGCAGTCTTTTCTGCAAGTTCGTCCATCAAAGCTTCATGGGCAATAGCTCCCTGTGGCACTCCAAATCCCCTGAAAGCTCCGGAAGGAGATTCGTTGGTGAGCAGAGCCCGTGTTTCCGCCAATACGTTCGGTATTAAATAAGGTCCACTGCAGTGAATCGGAACACGGTCCGCAACTGTAGGTCCCCATGAAGCATAGGCACCTGTATTGAAATCACCATGATATTCAAAAGCGGTCAACTTACCGTCACCGGTACAGCCGGCTTTGGCGCTCATCCGAACCGGATGTCTTTTTGTACTAGAAGCAAGTGATTCCGGACGCGTGTAAATACAACGCACGGGCCTTTCTAGGATCCAGGCTGCAAGAGCCACCAGAGGTTGCAGAGAAAGGTCCAATTTTCCCCCAAATCCTCCTCCGACTGCAGATGGAATAATTCGAATTTGTTCCGGATTAACTCCCATAACCTGGGCTACTTCCGCACGGTCCATGTAAGGTGTTTGTGTACAGACAAATATCTCCAGGCGTTGGCCAAGCTTACGGGCATAGCCTGCTTCGGGTTCAATGTAACCATGTTCTACTGCCGAAGTAGTCCATTGTCCTTCTACTACAAAATCTGCTTCTGCAAAAGCTATTTCAACATCACTCTTTTTCAGAAAACCCCTGGCCAAAACGTTATCCGGAATTAGGGCCTGGACCGGTTCCAATTTTCCGGATAGTGCTCCCTCCCAGCCACGGACTGCCTCCAGTGGTTCCCATCTCAAACCTAAATCATTATCTGACACAGATTCTACACTTTCCCGGTCGCCAACGAGAGCAAGCACGGCTTCTCCCCTGAAACGTACATGATCTTTAGCTAAAACGGGTTGATCTTTAATATGGGGGTAAATTCCAAAACCATTGTTTCCAGGTACGTCGTCTGCAGTCAAAACCCTGACCAATCCGGGATAATTCCGCAGTACTTTTTTCAGGATCGGCGTGTATGAATTTTGCGCGTGGATGCGGGGAGCGTACAGCCCTGAGCCAAAGTGCATCTTCCGGAGCCTGATCTGCACCAAAAATTTCTTCACCCGTAATTTTTTTGTACCCATCAACTTTCTCCATCCGGGTACCGACGGATTTCTGATTATTGATTTCAGGAGTAGATTGAGAAGATGAAGATTGTCCGGCTTTGAGTACAGCCTGAACTATTTTAGTGTATCCTGTACAGCGGCACAACACACCGCCTAATGCGTCTAGAACCTGAGGTTTCGAGGGTTTCGGTGTGTGATCCAACAGCGATTGTGCTGCCATCAACATTCCGGGAGTGCAGATTCCGCACTGTGCTGCACCTTCATCAAGAAACGCTTGTT
>CABXOR010000114.1 GCA_902513935.1 uncultured SAR324 cluster bacterium | reverse complement strand
ACGAAATGCCGTGCTGGATCAATTGCTCGTCCTGTGCCGAAAAATCCTTCGTTGCGGATGTGGCTTCCGGTGTAAAACGTTGGCAAAAGAACCACGTTGTCTTTATCCGGACTCAATTTCCCGTAAGTGCTGTAAGCCAACACCGCATCTGGTAGAATTTTTCCGGAGAGCAACTCGACATTTCCGAGTTGAAAATGTTTTAGCGGTGTTTTCAAAATTTTTTTAAAATTCATTAAAAAAAGAGTTGACAGCCACCCTGACAACGAGTGTATTATTGATTCAGGAGTCACAAGTTTGGCTGAAGATTGTCAGATAAGATCCGGTGAAGATTGTATCATTCCTGTTCTAATAATTCCAACAAACGAGAAAAATATGGAAACAAGTTTAGCCTTAACCATCATCGGCAGCGTTTTAATATTAGTTGGGGTTATCTTTAATGTAATCCAAAAAGTTGTAAATCAAAAAATCATGGGAGACCTTTGCGGAAGAGGCAGTGAATCCTGCAGCAGCATTACGAATAGTAATAGGTGGCTCAACTATCGCCTTTGGGTTTATTGCATTCTATTGCAGTGATTTAACAACCGAACAGGCCAGAATCCTTTTAACCGCACAAGGTATAGGTATGTTTGTAATAATGTCAACTATCATTTTCACAAAGCTTCGGGGATTTGGAGACGAAATTCCAATACCCCCTGTTATTATGTTTGTCGTTTTAATCATCATAACTTTTTACGCATCATAAAACAAAAAGGAGAATAAAATTAATCTTAAACTAGTATTTAGAATCTTTGCCGGTTTCGGTGCTTTCTTTGCCTTAATGAGCCTGCTGGCACCAGATGCCATGATGGAGAGTTATGGGGTCGAACTGTCCAGTGATTCAAGTCTGCTCATTCAGTTTATGGTAATGGTCCAGCTTATGTTTGCAATTGTGGTTTGGCAACTTCCCAGTTGGCTGGGAGAGAACTTGGCCAAGGCAGGTCTCACTTTTATGGTGTTGTCACTGCTACCTGTCGCTATGAATATTTTTCATGTGGCCACCGGTGTCTTACCGGCTTCAGTAGCCCAAATTGTGGAGTCCGGAATCTGGGTGGTTTTCGCTGCGTTGTTCTATTTCTACAGCAAAAAATCTTAACAAATAAGGAGAAGAAAATGAATCTTGAATCGGTAGCGATATGTATCGTTACCGGAATAAACAGTTTGAGGGCTTAGGTAAATTTACTTAAGTCCTCAATTTTTTTATCCATCATTTTAAAAAGATAGGATCAACAATGCTTTTTCATGTTACATTGAGCCATACCGTAGATAACTGTCCGATTTATCAAAAAGAGATGTTCCCAAAGTTAATTGTGGCCGCTGAGGGTCTTGAAGGATTGGCCAAAGAGTTAAACGTAAAGATACACTTCTTTACATTAAGCGCACCTGAACACATTTATTTTGCATTGCTTGAAGCAGACACTTTGTCTGCAATAAGCCGTCTTGTGATGTCAATGCCTTTGCGCCAACAGGTTAAAATCGTCCCTGTTGCACATTGGCTGGATGGCATTGCGATGGCAAAAGACGCGATGGAGGCTCAAAATCAGGATTGAGATTTTCATTCTGTCTCATTTCCTTTGTGGGAGCGGGGCGGTTTTTTATTTTGGAAGAATCCGGAGGGTGTACTAGACTTTTCTGATTAAAGAATGAGTACATCTGAAAGTGTATTTAATTCACTACTTTTCTTTAATAAATCTCTAAAAAAATCACTAGTAGTCACAAGGTGTTAAAACCTCAGTAACCCAATTCAGGACGAACCAAATTTTTCAACTCCTGTCCTTTGAAGTACCGCTCAAGGTTTTCGAAAACTAAACCCAAAGTCATCTCAACATAAGTGTTACCGTCATCTGCCGAAATGTGAGGTGTGATGAGCAAATTCGGAGTTGTCCACAAAGGAGATTCCTGAGGCAAGGGCTCCAGATCAAACACATCGATAATGGCTCCTGAAAAATGACCACTGTTTAGGTTGTCTTCTAGCGCGTCGTAATCCATTGTTCCTGCTCGTCCGACGTTGATGATCCCCGCTCCGGGTTTGATCAAGGTTTGTTTCTGGCGGTCGAGCAGGTTTTCTGTTTCCGGAGTCAAGGGCGTGGCCATCAAAACAAAATCAGCATTGGGCAGCACCTCCACCAGTGCTTTCGGAGTCAGCACTTGGCTGAAGCCCTCTACAGGCTTACCGTGTCGGCTGATACCAATGACTTCCATTCCCAGCCTTGCACACTGTTGTCCGGCAGCACCACCGATGTTTCCAACCCCGATCACCACCAAAGTTTTTTCGGCAACAGGACTGGAGTACAACGATTCCCAATTTGCGAGACGCTGGTTTTCGACAATCGATGGCATGCAGTTGTTGAGCATCAGCACTGCCATCATACCGAACTCCCCTCCTTTCGCGGCGTGAACTCCACGGTTGTTGACCACTTTTACACCTTCCGGAACCCAGTTCATCGGGCAGAGATGCTCGACTCCTGCACCGATAATATGAATCAGTTTCAATCGTGGCGCGACTTTGGCGAGGTTTGTGGTCGGGAAATCCCATGTGACAAGAACATCAGCGGTTTCCATTGATTCGTTGAAATGCTCCAAGTCCCAATCAATGAAGGCCTCCACCTGCTCTGCGACTGCAGGAAAGCGTTCACAAGCGTCCCCAAA
>CABXOR010000113.1 GCA_902513935.1 uncultured SAR324 cluster bacterium | reverse complement strand
TTCGATAATTGTACGAATCTTATTTACCTGATCCTCATCAAGGTCACGAACTCGTACATTTTTATCGATCTTTGCTTTGAGTAAAATATCATTTGAAACTTTTCTACCTACACCAAAAATGTAAGTCAAACCAATTTCTACCCTTTTAGTATTTGGTAAATCAATACCGGAAATTCTTGCCATCCAGCTCTCCTTGTTATCCTTGTCGCTGTTTATGTTTTGGATTCTCACAAATTACCCGCAAGACGCCATTTCTTTTAATGATTTTGCACTTTTCGCAGATTTTCTTTACAGATGAACGTACTTTCATTTCTTTTTCTTCAAAATATCATAAACGCAGTGCTGCAGACATCTGTCGTCGTTTAGTCTTTTTCATGAAACCGTCATAATTTTGGTTCAGCAGAAAAGCTTCAATTTGATTAACAAGATCGAGCCCTACTCCTACCACAATTAATAGTGCCGTCCCTCCAAAATAGAAAGGAATGTCAAAAAGATCAAAAAGGATGTATGGGAAAAGGCAAACAACAGCCAAGTAAACTGCCCCTCCAAATGTTAATCGTGTTAGAACTAGGTTAACATATTCAGCTGTTTTTTTACCTGGTCGAATACCCGGTATGTATCCACCATGTTTCTTCATCTCTTCTGCTATCTTTACAGGGTTAAATGTAATTGCCGTGTAAAAAAACGCAAAAAAGAAGATCATAATTGCAAACAAAAAATTATACAACATCCTGCCTGGTAGCAACTGACTGCCAACTGCCTGCACCCAAGGTACAGCAATGAAGCCGGTGATTGTTGCTGGGAAAGCAAGGATCGAAGATGCGAAAATTGGAGGTATAACTCCAGCAGTGTTTATTTTCAAGGGAAGATGCGAAGACTGTCCTCCGTACATACGATTCCCCTGCATTCGTTTTGCGTATTGAACTGGAATCTTTCTGTAAGCAGTCTCAGCAAAAATGACCAGGAATACTACTACTATCATCAGAATACCGACAACTGCAAGTACTAATGGTGACAATACATTGTCCTGCACCAAACGGACTGAATTTATAATTGCGCCCGGGATACCAACCACAATTCCTGCAAAAATCAATAACGAAATTCCATTTCCAATTCCACGTTCACTAATTTGCTCGCCTACCCACATAAGAAAAGCTGTACCAGCTGTTAATGTGATTACAGTTAGTGCCCTGAAAGCCCATGGGCTTAATGTCGAAATTACAATTGGCTGTCCATTTGGTGCCGCCATACTTTCCAGTCCAACCGCAATGGCAAAACCTTGAACCACACTGAGAACAATTGTTCCGTATCTGGTATAACTTGTAATCTTTTTTCGACCGGCATCGCCCTCTTTTGATAATCTCTCAAGGTAGGGAAATACTGCAGTCAATAACTGAATTATGATTGAGGCACTAATGTAAGGCATCACACCCAGTGCAAAAACGGTCAACCGTGCCAGTGCTCCTCCAGTAAACATATCGAAGAAGCGTAATATAGAACCTTGTTGTGCCTCAAAAAAAGCTGTTAGAGCAGCTCCGTCTATTCCGGGAGTAGGTATATGTGCACCCAGGCGAAAAATAAAAAGCATTGCCAGAGTGAAAAAAATACGTTGCCTCAGCTCTTCAATTCTAAAAATGTTCTGAATTATATTTAACATTAAAGATGCCTTAGCCTGTCGTAACCACTTCACCACCAGCTTTTTTTACTGCTTCTGCAGCACTTGCGCTAGTCATGTCAACCTCTATATTTAATTTTTTGCTCAGTTTGCCCTTACCTAAAAGCTTTACAGGCTTGTCCTCTTTTTTGATTAAACCTAAAGCTTTTAATTTTGTTTTATCAAGGCTGCTTTCTGTTTCGACATCTGCATTATCTTCCAGGTTTTGTAAATTTATCAACTGAGCATACACCTTGTTAGGACTTGTAAATCCAAATTTAGGCAATCTACGGTTGAGTGGATTTTGCCCACCTTCAAATCCTCGCTTCCTTTTATAGCCGGATCGTGATTTCGCACCGTTTTGTCCACGTCCGCAGTTTTTTCCACTACCGCTGCCTGGGCCACGTCCAACACGTTTACGACGTTTGTTTTTACTGGATTCAAGATCGTGGAGATACATATATTATCGTAATTTTATTAACCTGCTGTCTCAATCCTGACAAGATGACTCACCTTTTTGATCATCCCTCGAACTGCCGGAGTGTTTTCAAGCACTGAAAAATTGTTTATTTTCCGTAATCCTAATCCACTTAGACATGCTATTTGTTTTTTTTGTGCCCCAATCCTACTGCGAATCTGGGTAACTTTTATCTTACTGGCCATTTTTATTGTTTCAAATAATCAATGTCTTTGCCTCTTGCTCTGGCAATCCAATCGTTACTCCTAAGATTGTATAATCCATCAAGTGTTGAGCGTACCAGGTTGTTTGGATTTCTGGAACCAATGCACTTAACACTGATGTCCATGATGCCAGCTGCTTCCATAACAGCTCTAACAGCACCGGCTGCAATAATTCCATGTCCTTTGTCTGCAGGTTTCATTAAAACCTTTCCGGATCCAAAACGACCTATTACTACATGTGGTATTGATGTGCCTTCCACATATATTTTTTTCATGTTAACCGAAGCCTGTTCAACTGCTTTACGAATTGCCTCAACAACCTCGTTAGCCTTCCCGAGACCAAGACCAACCTGACCGCGCCCATCACCA
>CABXOR010000112.1 GCA_902513935.1 uncultured SAR324 cluster bacterium | reverse complement strand
GAAATACTCCTTATACAAAAGCTTGGAAACAAGCGGCGAATATTTGCGGAGAAAGGACCCAAAGCACCACGTTGTGTTATCAAGCGTGGTGGACGACAATTTATCTGCTCAAGCTGCGGGATTGTTTCCAACGAGAGTTGCCGCAGTTTCCCTTCAGACGGGAGTACTATTTTCCCCGGAACAAATATTGATTCGTCGGATTTTGCCTTTACTGCAGGAGACACGAAGGACATAAAATGTTCGAGATTGAAAAATCCAAAATTTTTCAAAATTGAGACATTAATAAATGTTGAATCCGGGGAAAAAGGCAAAGCATATGACAAGGTGCTAAGTTTTTATGACAAGAAAAAGGAGGTGCCTATCATGGTTAACTTTTTTGCTGAAAAAGTCCTTCGAAAAGTTTATCGGTTTTTTCCTAAATATTATGCCAAGGTTGGAGGCAAATGGATTTCAACAGTGATGCGTGTCCGTACAACTCAGGGGATCAATTAAAAACATAAATTTGGAAACTCCGCATAATATTCTGGATCACCGGACTTCCTTACTTAATGAAGGAGAAAATTCAACAGCATGGCATCCTCCCCGTCTGGTCAGTTATGAACTTCAGTTTGACGGTGATGATATTCGGGTGAAATCGGATACGAATCATAGTGAGTTTGCTCCTTCTATACTTTACCTGAATAACTCAGATCGGCGTGCAAACATTGATTTTGGAGTTTATCAGCTTCAAATGAACGGTTCGGGACGAAAATGGAGTATCAAACGAAAAACATTCCACACCTCAAAAGACGATTATTTCTACGTACTGTCCAGCAATATATCACTCAACCGTTACTTTTATTACGATAGAGTTTTTCGGTTCATTCAATAAATGATCAGAACTGATAGTAGAAAAGGA
Source organism: uncultured SAR324 cluster bacterium (assembly GCA_902513935.1). Next base: position 1,842 of record CABXOR010000112.1, on the reverse strand, counting down.
CTGTCACTGAAAATACTAGCATAATACCCGTGAAGCAGCCCATTGGGACCGGAAGTAACGGAAGGGGAATGTGCAGTAGCATGATGTTGATATTAAACAATTATTGATGGTAGTGGTTCGTGTACAATTTCAGCTGGTTCGTCAACCGACAAACTAAGCAGAGTATTTTCTTTTGCCGCTTCATGGCGTATCATTGCAATTCCACGGAAAACACAGTCTTTAGAGAAACTTCCTAAACTGGTTATATTTCCAATTTCTTTTCCGGCATGAAAAAGCAGAGATCCAGAAATTGCTTTGGAATTTTCCGGTACACTTAGCCAAACTGAGATCCAGTTTGGATGCCCTCTATGATACATTCTGGCGTGAGGTTCCTGTCCTATGTAACAGCCTTTGTTGAAGGAAATATGGTCCCCAAGACCTGCTTCTTGAGGGATATTCCAAGGTATTGCCTTCAGAAGTTTCAGTAAAAAGCAGAATCACCCAAACTCTTGAATGCAATATACCGTTAATCAGTGCAGCAATGGACACGGTTACAGAACACCAGACAGCAATCTGCATGGCTCAGGAGGGTGGGATTGGAATTATTCACAAAAACATGACTGCAGAAGATCAGGCGACTCAGGTGAAGATGGTCAAGCGTTCTGAAAGCGGTATGATTTCAGACCCTATAACTGTTGAACCGGAAGAGCCACTGCAAAATGCGCTGGACTTAATGGAACAATACCGGATTTCCGGAGTTCCTGTCACTAAGGGTCGTGAACTTGTTGGAATTTTAACAAACCGCGATTTACGTTTTGAAACAAATTTTGAGCAACCAGTCTCAGCTTTGATGACAAAAGGACGAGAGAGATTGATAACGGTAGCTACCGGCATTGAAATGGAGGAAGCCAAGCACCTGCTTCATAAACATCGTATTGAAAAATTGCTGGTTGTTTCCGATGATTATGAACTTGTTGGCCTGATAACCATTAAAGATATTGAAAAGGCCCGTAAGTTCCCTGATTCCAATAAAGATGACCAAGGCCGACTCAGGGTTGGAGCTGCTTTAGGAACATCTGCGGATTTATTATCCCGTGCAGAAACACTTATTAATGGCGGGGTTGATGTTGTAGTACTTGATACCGCACATGGCCATTCACAAGGAGTGATTGACAGTATAATAAAATTACGCTCTACTTTTCATGAGCTGCAAATAATTGGAGGAAATATTGCTACCGGAGAAGGAGCTGAGGCTCTGGTTAAGGCCGGTGCAAATTCAGTTAAAGTTGGAATTGGGCCGGGATCTATCTGTACAACAAGAATGGTGGCAGGTATCGGAGTACCACAAATGACAGCTATCAATAAGGTATCACATGCACTTCAAAAGTCAGATATTCCTGTTATGGCAGACGGTGGAATAAAATACTCAGGTGACATCGTTAAAGCTATTTCTGCCGGAGCCCACACCGTGATGATCGGCAGCCTTTTTGCCGGAACAGCAGAATCACCTGGACAAGTAGTTCTTTATCAAGGCAGGCGCTACAAAATATACCGTGGTATGGGTTCGTTGGGTGCAATGAAAGAGGGTGGCAAAGATCGCTATTTTCAGAGTCACATAGAAGAGGATGTTAAGTTCGTTCCTGAAGGAATCGAGGGTCGTGTGCCGTACAAGGGGCACCTCTCAGAATCTATCTATCAGTTTGTTGGCGGGTTGCGTGCCGGAATGGGATATACCGGCACTGAAACTATTGATGAATTACGATCAAAGCCCCGGTTTGTTAAAATTACTTCAGCAGGCTTACGGGAAAGCCATGCTCACGATATCTTCATTACCGAAGAAGCCCCTAATTATCCAATGAACGT
>CABXOR010000111.1 GCA_902513935.1 uncultured SAR324 cluster bacterium | reverse complement strand
AAAATATTTCTGCATCTTTGCATGCCAGTTAAGAAATCAATAAACGCAAATAATTTCTTTAATTATTATAGAGACAGGTTATTGATATTACAGGATTTAATTTAATATTATGGAAGGATTATCGATACATGACTTTATTAAGAATGCAGCACCATTCACTCATCAAAGTTAAACAAGCGCTGTGCGTTTGCTGTGGTTTGTTGTGCTAATTTCTCCAGAGAAATATCTCGCAATTCTGCGATAAAAGTTGCAATCGCAGGAATATGGGCTGGTTTATTGGGTTTTCCCCGGAAGGGGATGGGGGCAAGAAAAGGTGAGTCTGTTTCCAGAAGTAAACGATCAAGTGGCAGCCAACGCACCACTTCTCGTAAATCTTCGGCATTCTTAAAAGTTACTATTCCATTAATGCCCAGATACCATCCCATGTCCACAATAATTTTGGCCATTTCAATTGAACTGGTGAAACTGTGTGCCACACCAAGAGATGGTACAGGAAACTCCTTCAGAATATTCAGGGTGTCGGTTTCTGCTTCCCTGCTGTGCAGAATTACCGGCAAATTGAGCTCGACTGCCAGTTGTATTTGTTTGCGGAATGCCTGCTGCTGGATTTCGGCAGGACTGTTCATATAATGATAATCAAGTCCAATTTCGCCAATAGCAATAAGTTTATGCTGTTCTTCGGCAAGTTGGCGAATTTTTTGTAATAGTGATTTTGTAAGTTTTGTAGCATCATGCGGATGAAAACCGACACTTCCGTAAACTGAAGGAAATTCCTGTACTGTACTTGAGACAAAATCCAGAGATGGCTCATCTACAGCAATAGTAACCATTCGTTGAACACATGCCTGTTTTGCTTCAATAATTGTTTCTTCCGGAGTTGATTCCAGGATGTCAAGGTGGCAGTGAGTATCAATAAAACTTGTCATGGAGTGTGTAAATGGGCTACATTAGTCATGAAAAAAAATTTTAAGAATTTGCTTGCTGTTTGTAATGTCGAGGCCGTCAGTTTTGACTCTGAACTCACAGTAGAAATCCGTTTGCTGCTCTGTAACCTTTCAAAAATTTGGCAAATGATCAACTTAAAATTCAGCTTTAATCGTGTGTCTATCTTATCATTGCAGATTGCTTTCGTACTTTCGGTTATGCTTTCCGGCTGTTATAACGTACGTGTTTATCACGATACAGAAATGCTGCGTGAAAAGCACGATGGAGAAATTTCCAGCGTCAGTATGCTTTACACAGACAGCCAAATCGGCGGCCCGGCAAAAATTAGTTCAGCCTGTCCCGGAGGTGCTTCACTTATAGAAATAGAGCAAACTGTTTCAGACGGTCTGGTGCATTATCTGAGCCTTGGATTCTACAGTCCGCAAACCATTCGAGTCTGGTGTAAACGAAGAAAAAGGTAAAATGATGAAACAAGAATGGATCCGCTTATGTCAACGTGTTGATTATCAATTCAAAAAACCGGAAATTCTCCACCAAGCACTGACGCATAAATCTTATCTGCCAGTGGATTTAGATGAAAAATTTAGTAATAACGAAAGGATTGAGTTCCTTGGTGATGCGGTCCTGGACCTGGTGATCAGTGAAATGCTGATGGAAGAGTTCCCGGACCTCGATGAGGGAGGACTCTCAAAATTCCGAGCAAGCCTGGTCAGTGAATCCGGACTCAGCAAACAGTCCGTGACGCTGGAATTAGGCGAATGTTTGTTACTTGGCAGGGGGGAAGAAATGACAGGAGGGCGAAATAAAAAATCTTTGCTGGCTGACACCTTTGAAGCTGTTATGGCAGCTATCTACATTGACAGCCGCGAAGAACACGGACTCTCACAAGTCACCAGAGTAATTCGCAAAATATTTCTTCCACATTTGCCGCAAGATGCTGAGGGTTATATTACACGAGATTATAAGTCAGAACTGCAGGAACACGTACAGAAAATAATGGGGATTCCCTCGACATATGAACTGGTTGAAGAAACTGGTCCTGATCATGAAAAGGAATTTACGATGGCAGTTTATGTCAAAGAAAAAGAATTTGGAAGAGGGTGTGGTGCCAACAAAAAACTGGCCAGTCAGCTTGCTGCAGAAAAAGCTTTGTTGAGGATACAAGAAGACCCTTCTTTTCTTAGAAAAGAAGGTACCAGCTGATGCAAAATTTTCATTCAGCAGAGCCTGTACGGATTCAAAAAGTTATTGCCCAGGCCGGAATTGCGTCAAGACGTGCCGCAGAAAAATTAATTTTAGCCGGCGAAGTGAGGCTGAACGGTGAAACTGTCCTGAAGATGGGACAGAAAATGCTCGTTGGAAAAGACCACTTGAGTGTAGAAGGAAAGCGGGTAAAATTACCGCAGCGTCAAAAAACGCAGCTATATGCTCTTTACAAGCCTAAAAATTGCATCACGACCCTCAACGATCCTGAGGGACGCGCCACAATCAGTGATTTTTTTCCTCGAACTTCAGCCAGGCTTTTTCCAGTAGGACGGCTTGATTATGATGCAGAAGGCTTGATTTTACTGACCAACGATGGTGAATTGGCCCAGCAGCTGATACATCCCCGGCACAAGGTTTGGAAAGGTTATTTTGTTAAGGTACGTGGTATCGTTGAGAATGCAGTTCTGACAACTTTGCGGAAAGGACCGGTGATTGAAAAACGCAGGCACCAGCCTGTACGTGTAAAAATTTTGCATACTGTAAACGATAAAACATGGCTTGAAGTCTTTCTCAGGGAAGGAACAAACCAGCAAATCAAAAAAATGCTCCTAGACTTAGGTTATCCGGTGCAAAAAATTA
>CABXOR010000110.1 GCA_902513935.1 uncultured SAR324 cluster bacterium | reverse complement strand
CCGGCAACACCGGCTAAAATCAATTCCATTGGTGTCAGGCCCTGTCCGTCACCGCCGTAATTTCCGGTTGCATCCATTTTAACTTCAAATCCTGACGGGCATTCAGATATAAAATTTCTTTTTCCACACCAAGTTGTATTAACCTGCATAAATCCTTTAGTTTAAATTTTAGAAAAATAATTTACAGCCAGCTGAGTCAGCAATGTATTATATATCCCAAACTAAAAATTACTGCATGAACCTGCGCACGCGTACGAAGAAACAGGTTTAGATTTTTTGGAATTTCTTATGGTGGTCCTCTTAAGTTTATTTATTATACTCCAAATTAAAAAAATAAACTTGGACAGCATTGTCATTTATGCGAAAACTGAGGGGCCTTAATCGTCACATGATTTTTGATTTATATCCAATCTGATTCATTGAAGCTCTTTCATAACTAAACAGAAAATTTAATTTTAACCTTATAAGATAAGGAGTTTATATGGATTCTGCTATTTATTACTTATGAAAAATCCAGAACTACTATCTAGGCTGCAAGCAAGTTTCATAGGTTCTGATACTCAATATCCAACTGTAGACGGCAAACGAGGACCTCGAACATACTTAGATTCAGCTGCTTCTACGCTAATGATGAAACCAGCTTTTAACGTTGGACATCAATTTCTGACTCATTACGCCAGTACCCATTCAGATATGCACTATTCAGCAAAAGGTGCGACAAAAGCTTTTGCATGGGCACATAAGCGCGTTTTAGAATTTGTTGGTGCTAGTGAGGAAAAATACTGTGCTTTCTTTGCTGGTAGCGGATCCACGGCTGGGTTTAACCGGGTGGCAACAAGTCTTTCTAAAATTCGCCCCGAACGAGATTTGGTACTGATTTCAGAAATGGAACACCATTCTAATGATTTACCTCATAGAGAACACAATTTTCAAGTAATTCATGTTCCATGTATGGGTGAGTTTGAGTCCTATGGTGGGTTTAACATGAATTGCTTAGAAGAAAGTATTCAAAAGCATGGTGATAATATTAATTATATAGCAGTAACGGGTGCCAGTAATGTAACAGGTACTATTACTCCCCTAAAAGAAGTTACAAAGATAGTTCACTCAGTTGGTGCATATATGATAGTCGATGCCTCACAAATGATTGCTCATACACCTGTAAATATTGATGAAGTAGATTTAGATGTACTAGTATTTTCTGGGCATAAAATTTACGCCCCGGGTTCACCTGGTGTTGTAATTGCGAAAAAGAGTTTATTGAATAAAATTTCTCCATCTGAACTTGGTGGAGGCATGGTTGACGATGTAAGTTTAGAGGAATATATACCTACTAGAAACTTACCTGATCGTGAAGAAGCTGGTACACCCAACATTGTTGGAGCCATCACACTTGGTGCTGTACTGGATTTGTTGATTCAGGTTGGAATGGATAATGTCCGTGAAAAAGAAATTTCTTTGATAGATTATACCTGGAACAAACTGACACTTTTGGAGGGGGTTACTGTATACGGACCAAACCCTGCAGAGGTTCCACGAACAGGGACTATTTCATTCAACATTGATGGATTTGACCATGGATTGGCAGCTGCCGCACTTAATGATTATTACAATATTCAATTGCGAAATGGTTGCTTTTGTGCCCATCCATATGTACGTGAATTATTAAAAAGAGAACTATGGGAAATTGATCTGGACCCTGATGATACTAAGATAGAAACACTAATTGAACGGAAACGAGGAATGGTACGTGCGAGTTTCGGTCTTCATACAACCATTGATGATTTAAAAAAATTAATTTTGGCTGTAAGTGATCTAATTAATCGTCGAGAAGAAATTTTAGGACTTTATGAGCCTTTTGGCAAAAATGGTTATCGACACAAGTACTTTGCACCTAGTGCCAAAGATATTTTCAATCCCGAAGCTTTGCTTGCACAATCCGCCATATAAGCATCAATTAACGTAGTTGCAGCAGATTAGAAAATGACAATTAAACACAACAATAAGTAGAAATTAGCTATGAAAGAATATTCAAAAGAACTCCAGCTGGACTGGAACACAGGGGCAATCGTCAGCTGCAGGGAAAAGTACTATGCCGCCACCCAGAGAGCGTTTGTACCATACAAGAATCCTTTGATTTTCAAACGGGGTTTCGGACAGTACCTGTGGGACGAGCACGATCGACGTTACATTGACCTGCTGGCAATGAATGTCTGTGTTTCAGTAGGGCATGCACATCCGGAGGTAACGCAAGCGGTCGCACAGCAGGCCGGACAACTTCAGTACTTCATCGGAGACCTGACTGATGCTCAGGTCTGTACGCTCTGACATTTAACTATCCCGTTGTCCATTATCATTTTTTCAATTCCCATTAGTTTAGTCCACGCTTCCCAATCTTGTAGATGGTGTTACACGAAAAACTATTATCCAACTGCTCAGGATGATGAGTAGTACCCCGAGCCATTCAAGGGGTTCGGGAAGACTATCCCAAAACCAGTAGCCAAAGAGCAAGGTCCAACCGAGTTTAGTGTATATCAGAGCGGAGATTGAAGTGGCAGATGTGACTGGGGTCTGGTAGGAACGGACGAGGCACTGACGTGAGAGAAACAGCAATACCGCAGAACTGAAGAGTATGGGAGTCATTTTGTTCAACAAGCCAGCGAGATCTAAAATAGATCCCATCACCATCAACACCATAATTGGTTCCCAGAAAATCATTGCCGAAGCAGGGACGCTCTCTCCAGCATACTTGACGGTGATCCAACGCAGCGAAGAGAATAACAATGCTCCTAGCA
>CABXOR010000109.1 GCA_902513935.1 uncultured SAR324 cluster bacterium | reverse complement strand
AGGTAAATCTGACTTATGCAAATCTTAGTGAAATAATAATAGATGAAAAAGCATTTTCAACATTAGACGTCTCAGAGCACACTTTCATGAACAAATCTACATTAGCGGAAGAGACCAAAAAGGAGAAGGAACAAGCACTTCGAAAGGAGAAGGAACAAGCACTTCGAAAGAAGAAGGAACAAGCACTTCGAAAGAAAAAGGAACAAGCACTTCGAAAGAAGAAGGAACAAGCACTTCGAAAGAAGAAGGAACAAGCACTTCGAAAGAAGAAGGAACAAGCACTTCGTAAGAAGAAGGAACAAGCACTTCGTAAGAAAATGGAAGATGGTTACAAAGATATAAAATTTAATATGGATGGTGAAACCGCATTTATAATATTAAAATCGAAATGTTCCTTTGCGTATAAAGATAAGTTTGAAGATTATGGTAAGATATCAGGAACACAATGCTATAAGATCATGGGTAAAAAAAGATCTATTGAATTAAAATTTAGGCATGACTGCTTTAATTATGATGATCCATGCCTCGACAAAGAAGCGAGTGACATTTTGATGATTGATGTTTCATTTTCAATGATTAAAGAGAATAGTTTGAAAACTTTGTTAAATTCTTTAAATCAAAAATATAAACTATATAAAAAAGTAAAGATTGGAAAAGTTTTTTATAAGGTTTTTGCTGAAGGAAACGTTATTACAAAACGTGTTACCGGGGATATGGGTACTTTTTTATCTTTGCAATTCATTAATCCCACTTTCGTTTCAAAATATTTAGAAAAGTTAGGTTTTTCAGAACCAGGACTAAGTAGAGATGATATTTAGTTAAAGACAAAATTCCAAAAATAAGTAAGACTAAATTAGGAGGCAATACTTTTGGTGTTACTTCCCACCTTTGGACGACTACTTCGTACACTCAAAGTAAATCCCGACATACTTTTAAAACAAACCGATTGATGTTATATTTTGACTGAAATAGAATACTACAGAAAAACTAAACACTTTCTATTTTATCTTGAGCTTTAGTTTTGTTTATATTTACAGACCCTATTTGTAAGAAATATTAGTATGGCAGAATCAGGACCTAGACGGAAACTAGCAGCGATCTTAGCAGCAGACGTAGTTGGCTTCAGTAAATTGATGGGTGAGAATGAAGATAGAACCCTCAGGAATTTGAAAGCCTGCCGTTCTCTTACTGATGAGGCGATCATGTTAAATCATGGACGAATTTTTGGTAGTGCGGGTGATTCAGTCATAGCTGAGTTTGCCAGTCCAGTAGACGCAGTGGTAGCGGCAACAGAGTTTCAAAGGAATCTAAGAGATCGTAATGAAGGTGTCTCAGATGAAGACCAGATGCTATTTCGTGTTGGCTTAAATCTTGGGGATGTCATTATAGAAGGTGAGAACCTTTACGGTGACGGTGTAAATGTGGCAGCACGGCTTGAAGCATCAGCTGAACCGGGAGGCATCACTCTTTCAGGTAAGTTCCATGATGAGGTAAGTCGTAAACTTGATATGAGCTTTGTCAGTACTGGAGAGCAGGAAATGAAGAACATTACTAATCCAGTTTCTACCTATAAAATAGAAGTTTCTTCTCTTCCTAAAAAAGAAGCCAGTTCCAAGACTGAGCCTATAATCGAAACTTCAGCAGAAGATCAAGGTTCTACCTCAGATCAAGTTTTAGACGACAAGCCACCTGCAATTGTAGTATTACCTTTTTCAAATATGAGCGGGGACCCGGAACAGGAATACTTTGCTGATGGTATCACGGAAGACATTATTACTAATCTTTCACTATGGAAAACTTTTCCAGTGATCTCTCGCAATTCAAGTTTCACCTACAAGGGCAAGTCCGTTAACCTTAAGGAGGTGTCCAAGGAGATGGGAGTGCGTTATATTGTGGAGGGCAGTGTCCGTAAAGGTGGTAACAAAGTTCGAATCACTGCACAACTAATTGACGCCACGGAGGATCATCATATCTGGTCGGAACGGTGGGATCGCAACTTAGACGACATCTTTGAGGTTCAGGATGAAGTTTCATCCTCAATTGCGGCACAGGTTTCACCTGCGGTTAAAGGACAAGAGCAGAACCGAGTGGTCCGCAAGCAGACAAAAAACATGAATGCCTGGGACGAGTACCTCCGTGGACTCTCCATCTTTAACAGCAATGGGGACTATGGGGAAGTGAAGGAACACTGCTACAAATCCATCGAGCTTGACTCTCAACTTTCAGACGCATACATTCTAATATGCCGTTGCTTGAGAAACGAGATATATAATCATGAACTCGGAAAGCAAGACCAAAGGGCAGCCAATGAAGCGGAAATTCATGAAAAAGCCAAAACAGCCTTTGAACTTGATCCCAAGAACCCAGAAGCCCTAATAATTTTAAGCGTTTCGGCAAACATAAAACAGGATTTAAAACAGAGGGTTGAGTTAATGAAAAAAGCATTGGAGATTAACCCTAATCATGCTACGGCTAATTTAGAATATGGCCTCAGTAGAACTTCTTTTGGAGAATACGAAATAGCTAAAGAGCATATATTGAAAAGTATAGAACTGAACCCAACAAGTGCTAATGAATTATTCCCACATACATGTCTGATGTTCTGTGATATGGGCCTCAGAGACTTTGAAAATTCCTTAGATGACATCAACAAAGCACTTGAGGCCGATCCTGATTTTACAGGTGCCCTTGGTTTTAAAGCCAGTATACTGGCTCACTTAGATCGAGTTGAAGAAGCTAAAGATTTTTTGGCGAAATATCAGGAAAAGCGTCCAGCAGTCAAAAAAACCAGTGATTATGAAAAAGTTGCCCCCACAATCAT
>CABXOR010000108.1 GCA_902513935.1 uncultured SAR324 cluster bacterium | reverse complement strand
CTCAACTACTCTACGGAGTTGTGAATGGTTAAGAAAAGTCGGAGTTCCTCCTCCAAAATGAACTTGTGCTATTTTTTTTCGAATGCCCATGAGTTTAGCTACACCGGCTATTTCCTGGTCAAGAGCATCGAGATATCTCTCGACTATTTCCTGATTGTTGGTGATATATTTATTGCAGCCGCAAAAAGTACAGAGTTGGCGGCAAAAAGGAATATGCAGGTAGAGAGAAATCGGTTGCTCATTCAGCCCTTCTTTTTGCAAACAGGCTGCATAATCCTCTGAGAAATATCCTTCGCTCCAGATAGGAACAGTTGGATAACTGGTATAACGCGGTCCCGGTCTATTGTAACGCTGAATGATCTCAGGTGTAATTGCAAGCAGGTCTGCTGTCATTTTTGTATAGCGAAATTTTATTTATTTTCTTTACTAAAGAATGATGCTGTTTTAAAACCAGTGCCAAGAATCTTTAAACAATTTCTATTGAAATTTCCTCAAAGGAAAAAGATTGGCAGCGAAAAAAAACAGTACTGCAGCAATAACAATTGAGGGGCCGGAAGGAGTATCAAACTGCATTGAAGTAAATAACCCAATTACAACTGAGATAATTCCGATCAAGCTTCCTCCTAATGCCATTTGTTCCGGAGTCCTGCTGAAGCGCCTGGCTGCAGAAGCAGGAATTATCAAGAGTGATGTAACTAAGAGAATGCCGATTATTTTCATCGACAGGGCAATCACTGCTGCAATCAACAGCATGAAGACTAGTTCAATTTTGAAAACTGGCACTCCTTCTGCCATGGCAAGTTCTTTGTCAAAGGTAAGTGCTAACAGGGAGCGCCAGAGCAGGAATAATACTAGCAGTATTAAAAACCCTCCTCCGTAAATCCAGTAAAGATCAAAGAGATCAACTGCTAAAATATCCCCAAATAAATATCCCATTAAATCAACGTGTACCCAGCTCATCACGCTGATAGCCAACACTCCCATGGCCAGTGAAGCATGAGAAAGTGTGCCTAGCACTGCATCATTAGCAAGTTGTTTTTGTTGTTGAAACAAAAACAGCAGTAGTGCAACAGCTATAGCAACAGCGAATACTCCCAGTATTAAATTTACCTCCAAAAAAACGCCAACTGCTACTCCCAGCAAAGCTGAGTGAGCCATGGTGTCACCTAAGTAGGACATTCTTCGCCAGATCACGAAACAACCCAGTGGACCTGCAAGAATGGCAACTCCCATCCCGGCAATAACAGCCCGCCAAAAGAAATCATCTAAAATCATCATGGGCTGCCCTCACGCAATGTTCCGGATAATTGATGTGTATGGTCGTGATGGTGACTATATAAAGCCAAAGTACTTCCAGAGTCTAAACCGAACAGCCGCAAGTACTCCGGATGCTGGCTCACATCTTCAGGTTCTCCCTCGCAGCACACATGGCGGTTCAAGCACAACACACGGTCTGTTGAAGCCATTACTACATGCAGATCATGTGAAACCATCAGCACACCGCAACCATGCTTATTTCTCAGGTTTCCAATTAGTTTGTACAATTCTGACTCTCCCATGTAGTCTACTCCCTGTACCGGTTCATCGAGAACAAGAAGTTCCGGATTTATCAAAAGTGTACGCGCCAGCATCACACGCTGAAATTCTCCTCCGGAAAGCAGGTTCACAGGCTTGTTTTTCAATGATAAAACACCGGTTTCATCCAAGACATTTTCAATTTGTTGAACAGAAAAATTCCCAGTCAAATTCATTATACGGCTGACAGGAAGTGGAAGAATTGGATCAACAGTTATTTTTTGTGGAAGGTAACCTATTCTGAGCTTCGGTTTTTTAATAATATCTCCGGAATCAAAAGGAATCAAGCTCAGCAGTACCCGCAGTAGTGTGGTTTTTCCGGCTCCGTTTGGCCCGATGATAGTCACAATTTCACCTGCAGAAACTGTCAGTGAAATTTTTGAAAGAAGCTCACGTCCTCCGGTAAACAAAGAAAGATTCTCAGTTTGCAGAAGGTATTGTTTGTTTGCTGTAATTTTTGATAAATCAGCTGTTGTTTCTATCTTTGTTAGCATTGACAAATGAGTTAGTCAGAGTTATCCTGAAGTAAGCAACATTTATAACATATATTACTCTTCAAAGCAAAGCCGCAAAGCAAAAACTGGATTGTGATGAAAACTGGAATTTGCTTTATTTTTATTATTCCACTTCTCTGGTTTAATCTGGCAATGGCAGCTTCAGATTTGAAAGTTGTGGTTTCAATAAAACCGTTTCACTCACTTGTTTCTTCTGTAATGCAGGGGGTCTCAGAACCTGCTTTGCTTTTAAATGGAAACAACTCACCACATACCTATTCCCTGCGGCCAAGTGCTGCCGTCAAGCTTCAAAACGCAGATCTTGTTTTTTGGGGAGGAGAAAATCTGGAAGGATTTTTGAGCAAACCAATTCATTCTCTGGCTGCAGAAGCCAGGGTGGTTTCATTTGAAGATACTCCGGGGCTCATACTGATGCCCTTTCGTTCAGTCAAAGAGTGGCAGGAACTTGATCCTGAGTCTGAAAATGATAAAGACCATTTAAAGAAACGGAAAATACACAGGTTGCCCGGAAACGATCCGCACATTTGGCTGGATCCGCTCAATGCTCAAAAAATCACCCAGTATTTAGTCCAAATATTGAGTCAGTCAGATCCTAAAAATACTCATACTTATCACAGTAACGGTAAAAAAACAATACTCCGACTTTCTGATTTAAACATACAATTAGAAACAAAAATGAGTCCTGTTTCATCAAAGCCTTATATTGTCTTTCATGATGCATATCAATATTTTGAGAAGCGTTATCAACTTAATCCAATTGCTTCAGTTACTGTCAGTTCAGGTACTTCAACAAGTGTTGGCAGGTTGATAGATATCCGTAAAAAAATTAAAATT
>CABXOR010000107.1 GCA_902513935.1 uncultured SAR324 cluster bacterium | reverse complement strand
GGAAATAGTTCCACTGCCTGTCAAATCAAGGATGCTATCTGGCAAATCAAGAACAAGCGGGCTGCCTGAAGCATTACTGAATGTGCCTGCTCCCCCTATCGCAAGAGTATTTGCGCCGATGGTCAGGTTGTCACCGGAATAGCTCAGTGTTGTGCCTGCAGCTGGAATCGAAACAGTGGCATTATCTGCAACGTTTATTGTACCCGAAACCGTCAGGCTTGCTACTGCCTGAAGTGTACCCTCCAGGTTGAGGGCACTACCCAAAGTTCCGGTGCCGCTTAGGGTGAGCGTTTTATTATCTGCAACCTCCACTGCTCCTGAGAGAGTTTTGTCTGCAGCAACATTCAATTCTGTATCAGCTGCTACCTTTAAATTACTAATCGTCGAAGAGGCATTAACTGCCAAACCTTTGCCGGTATTACTGACTGCAGTTACCTTAGCTGCACCCAAAGTTCCTGTGCCATCCAGCTTGAGCAGACCAGCGGCATTATTCACAACTATTCCAGATCCATTATCAGGAAAGGCAATCGTACCTGCACCCTCAAGCGTCAATTGATAATTTTCAGTGCTAATCGCCCCATTATCAAAAGTAATAGTTTTTCCCGAATCAACATCAATCGAAGAATCCCCAGCCGAAGTCACTGCTCCTGAAATTGTCAATGAATTATCTGCATCCAAAGTTCCCCCGCTCATAGAGATGTTGGAGGCAAGTGTTCCATTATCTGCTAACTGTACTGTTCCGCCAGTGTTCACTGTTATGCCTCCTGAGAGGCTCTTTCCGCTAGTAATCGAAACTGGTGTCAGGTTACTGACCGACAGGCTGGTAATCGTAGTATCATTATCGATCTTCAGACCCAAACTGTCTGCAGACGTGATTACTTTTGCTACACTGATTTCAGAAAGTTTTAATTTACCGCCTGCTCCCAGATTGAGGTCATTGGTGTTTTGTAGTTGACCGCTTCCGCCTAACGTAAGTATCTTGCCCAGCGAAACCTCTGCTCCCGAATAGTTCAGGATACTTCCGCTGTTGAAATAAATCTCTGAATCTGCCGTTAGCGTAAGGTTGGTGGAATTGTCTAGTACAAAGGTTTGTGATCCAGTAGTCTCTCCAATTTTGAATACTCCGCCATTGAGAGTAATGTCGCCAATGGTCAAATTACTTGGATTTTTCCAGGTCAGCTCTCCATTTGTATCAAGCTTTAATCCGCCGTTAAGGGCAAGTGACGTATTATCCCAGGTGACTTGCTCATTTGTATTGTCCAGCACGAGCAGATCAGCAACTATGAATGATGAGACAGATTGGAGATTGAGCGTCTTGTTCTCAAGACGCAGTTCATCGACTGTAAAAGCAGCATCGCTCCCGAGACTGAGGTCACTCAGCAGTTCCAGGTCTGTTCCGCTCAGTGTTAGACTGCCGCCTGTATTACTGAAACTGCCGCCAAGTGCAAGGGTGCTGTCCTGCAAATTGACAGTTGCACCACTGATTGATAGTCCCTCTCCAAAGGTAAATGTACCGCCTGTCGAAGAAATTGTGGTACCGCTACTTAAACTGGGAATACCTCCCACTACAGTCAGGTCGGCTGTTTGCGTCGCCAGGGTTCCAGGAGGCGAACCTGAATCACTTCCGTTATCAGAAGAACCCGAACTCGTTCCATTATCACTTGAGTCACCAATGACAATCGTCAAATCCGTTGTGGCAGAACCAAGCGTAAAAGTAGAGTTGTCAAGATCCAAACCGCCTAAGGTGAAGCCCTGGTTTCGGGTTACCGTTGCATCTTCTCCCAGTTTGAATGATGTCAGGTTATCGGTCAGTACCTTATCCAGCCCCACAGTACCACCAAGTTCCAGCGTGCCTCCGGAGAGATCAAGATTCACTGTTCCTAATGTCCAAGTGGTGCTGCTGTTTGTTTTGAGGGTACCAGGAACGGCGTAGGCAGATCCAATTTTGAAAGTGGCATTTCTGGCGTTTATGGTTCCATTATCAGTGCCGCCTTGCTGGAATTCCAGTTTACCTCCGCCGCTTGCGTCAAGCGTGGATCCAGGTGAGATATCTGCGCTGCTCTCAAAAACAAGATCTGCACCCTGGGTGCTCAGTGTTTCGCCGCCGGAAAGGGCAAATGCATTTTCAATTGTCAGGTCGCTTGTTGCTGAAGCCAGCTCGAAGTCATGACCGTTGGTGTCCAAAGTCGCCAAACTCAGTGGCACTGTGCTGGAGAGCGATGCATTGTCTGTTGTTAATGAAACACTTGTATTGTCGCTGGTCCAGGTGTCTGCAACTACTAAACTGCCTCCGAGGTTAAGAGAGGTGTTTGAGGTGCTGAATGAGGCTCCAGTTGCTAATGTTGCTCCGATAGGCAGGCTTAGGGTTCCGCCAGTAGAAGAGAGGGTTCCTGCAGTTGCACTGATTCCTCCGTTGAGAGACAAATCAGCTGCCCCGCTGATTATCTGTTCTGTGGCAGCATCAAGGGTCACTGGCTGTGCTATGCTCAATCCTGCCATTCCATCATCAAGCGTCAGGGCATTGTTAGCTAAGTCAAGCGTACCGACAGATAGGGAACCATTCATCCATGTTGTATCAATAACAAACGGACTTATAATCAATGTGGGACCAGTATTTCCTGAAGAAGAAGTAACTGAAATTGCACAATTTGAATATGTCCCATCCGGCATGGCATTGAAGGTTATAGTATTGTTACCAGCCGTGGCTAAATTGTTATCACTGTAACACATCCCGTAGTAGTTGATCGTCCCTCCTACATCAGATGAAAAAGTGTAACTTGGAGTAGAATCGCTATGTGGATTTGTTACTTCGATTATCGCGTCTGCTGCCAAGCGGAGGGTGGTCGAATTGTCCAGAAGCACTCCGCCTAAATCTTGTACTCCGGCTACTTCCAGGATACCGCCTGAGAGCGTCAATGCATTAGCGTTTGTTGTGAACGTCGTGTCAAA
>CABXOR010000106.1 GCA_902513935.1 uncultured SAR324 cluster bacterium | reverse complement strand
TCTAAAATCATCAGTTGCAAACACGACTTTATCTGGCGGAACCGTGACTCTCAATGGTGGAGCATTGCAAGTTGATGAAGACATAGACTTTATCTCTGATCTGGCTCAACAAGCGAATTCCAGCATTGTTGTGGCAAACGGAAAGAATCTCAACTATTCCGGGAATGTATTTAACGTTGGAGCACAAATACTGACTCTTTCCGGAGCAGGAGTTTTTGCGAATACAAACAATTTGACACTGAATGTTCCAGCAAGTTCTCTGAAATTAAATGGAATTTCAAAAGTGGATAATGTTTCAATTTCTGCAGAATTGACTTCCGGGAAACTGGAAATTGCTCAAAACGCAACAATAGAGAATCTGGCTCACTCTGGATCTTCTCGAGTAGATATAGACAATTCAAAGGTTCTAACTCTAACTAATGCATTTGAAATTCCGAGTAGTCAATCCATGGAACTGGTTGGAACTGACAATGGGACCTTAGTTTTGGGAAATCAGTTGACTCTTTCCGGAATACTTAAATTCAGCGCACCTGATACGATGTCCAACGGGACATTGGCCCTCAACGGAGGAACTCTCGAGGTTAGTAAAGATGCAAGCATTTCATCTGCACTGCTACACGAAGCAAGTTCTGAGGTTAGTGTGTCTACTGGTGAAACCCTCACTTATTCTGGAAGTGCTCTTGATATAGGTGCACTCACATTGACGCTTTCCGGCGGCGGTACATTTGCCAATAGCACAGATTTGAGATTCAATGACACAGCCAGTGTCTTGAATTTTGGTGGTATTGCCGAGGTCAGCAAGGTCTCATTTCCAGTGTCTCTTCAGACTGGAAAATTGAATCTTACACACAATGCGAAAATTCAAACTTTGACTCATTCAGGTGACTCGATAATAAATATTGCATCCGGAAAGATTTTGACGATTGCAGAAGGTTTCACCATAGGCAGCAGCAAATCGATGGTACTGAATGGTTCAGGAGGAAACTTGAAACTTGAAAATACCATGACTCTTTCCGGGACCGGGACTCTGCAAATGAAAGAGCAGAGCACTCTTGACAGTGGAACACTGGAATTTGACGGAGGGATTGTTTCTGTGCACAATAATTCAACTATCTCCTCAGCAATCACTCATGCTGGTTCTTCTACATTCGAGATTGCCTCAGGTAAACGTCTGACAATGCAGAGTGACTTCACAGTCCCTGCCTCTAAAAAGATGAGTTTGACAGGCAGCAATGGTGTGCTGGATCTGCAAAATACACTCACACTTTCCGGTATCCTGGAATTTGCCGTATCGCAGACACTGGATAATGGAACGCTTGCGCTTAACGGTGGCATATTGAGTGTGAAAGATGACGTGACTATCTCCTCTGCAATTGCTCATAGTTTAGATTCTGCAGTTGATATTTCTTCCGGATCAACCTTGACCCACTCCGGTGGTGCTCTTAACATAGGCGCAAAAACTTTGACTTTTAAAGGCGGAGGTACTTTTACCAACGTGGATCAGTTAGTGTTGAATGATGCAGGCGGAGAACTTGAGTTTTCTGGTGACAATATCACCACTGTCAGTCACGTAAAAATAAGTTCAGGTGACACATCGAATGCTCCTACTTTGAAAATGAGTTCCAATGGTGTAATTCAAAATCTGGCACATGAAGAGTTTTCGGAAATTAATTTTGTGAGTGGCAAAACATTGAGTATTACTCAAGCCTTTGAAGTGCCTTCCGGCAAACAGATGACGATTACAGGTGCAGCCGGGACACTGACGCTGGGTGACAACATGACACTTTCCGGTACACTGAATTTACCTGTAGCAGACACGACCTTGTCAGGCGGAACCGTGACTCTAAATGGTGGGACTCTGCAAGTTGATGAGGATATTAATTTTAATTCTGATCTGGCTCAGCAAACGGATTCCAACATTGTTGTGGCAAACGGAAAGAATCTCAATTATTCCGGAAATGTATTTAACGTTGGAGCACAAATGCTGACTCTTTCCGGAGCAGGCGTATTTGCGAATACAAACAATTTGACACTGAATGATCCAGCAAGTTCTCTGAAATTAAATGGAATTTCAAAAGTGGATAATGTTTCAATTTCTGCTGCTTTGGCTTCCGGGAAACTGGAAATTGCTCAAAACGCAACAATAGAGAACCTGGCTCACTCCGGATCTTCTCGAATAGATATAGACAATTCAAAGGTTCTAACTCTAACTAATGCATTTGAAATTCCGAGTAGCAAATCCATGGAACTGGTTGGAACTGACAATGGGACCTTAGTTTTGGGGAATCAGTTGACTCTTTCCGGAATACTTAAATTCAGCGCACCTGATACGTTGTCCAACGGGACGCTGGGTCTTAGTGGCGGTCTTCTGGATGTGGTCGAAGATACAAATATTGAGTCCAACATTACTCTTTTGGTAGACTCAACATTACAGATTGATCCTTCAAAAAGCATGACTTACGGGGGAACAGCCGTTGATATTGGCACTTCAAAATTGAATGTCCAGGGAGGGGGGAGCTTAATTAATTCAAATAGTTCAGCACTAAGTTTGAATAACGCAGACAGTCACTTAGTCTTAGACAATGTGAGTGTAGGTTTTGTCTCAGGTTCTGCAGCAAGTAATAGTTCAAAAGGCCTGGAAGTAAGCGTAGACTCTACGCTTACTACTTTGAACTTGACCGATAAACTGAGGCTTTCAGTTGATTCAGGAAAGACTTTGACCATAGCAGAGCCTTTGACTGTATCGACGCAGGGAATGGAGCTGGCTGGAGCCGGAACTTTGGACTTGACTGATAATTTAACCTTGAATGGAAACGTTACCCTTGCTTCAGGAAGTTTGACTATTGATGCTAGAGAGCTTCTGTTGAATTTGGGAGGCGATCTCAATTTAGTGGGCGGCGTCTTGCGGACAGATAATACCACCTATTTCCATTTATTTGCCAATTCAACCCTGACCAC
>CABXOR010000105.1 GCA_902513935.1 uncultured SAR324 cluster bacterium | reverse complement strand
CCAGGCGCCATTTTGAATTTTGTGATTTTGAGCAATAAAACCAAGTCTGCGAATGTGCCCTGAAATAGATATCTCAATTTCTGCAGAATATAGTGGCCCATCTGTTTCTTCCGCAATCATTTTTCCACCTAATTGCTGGATTACTTCCGGAGCACTCTGACGATTTTTGGATTCAGATGGACTTACAACCCGTTGAATATAGGAATCAACATCAACTTTCTTTAGTTGTTGTACTTCTTTCTCAACTTCCTCAGCAGAGAGCAACCCCAGCAATTCTGAGTCATCAAAATACACAGAATTCTTCTTACCCCGCAGAAGAGAGAGATCGTGTGACATCACTTCAGCGGCATGAAACGCTGAATGGTGTTTGTATGTTTTTTTCTTGTTTGATCCCATTTAATTATTTTATCTTTTGTCGTGTATTTACGGCATTTTTACGGAAGTAATAAAGGTGACAATGCCTTATCAAGAGATGGTAAAGAAATTGGGAATAAGAGTTCCTCTTCTAGCGAGTGCAGTTGTGCTGCTGTAAGTGGATCGTTTTTCTGATGAAATTTTCTCAAAATCTGTATTTTTTTTACAGTATTTTTCAGACGCTGATAGGCTACTCCCAACCTGTCCAGAAACAAAAGTTGCATTGGTGGATTCCCTTCCAGCCGCTGACTTTGCTCTAAAGTTGTTTCCAGCAACTCCTGAACTTCTGGCCAGTCTTCAGTCATTACTAATGATGAGCTCAATCCATCTACCAAATACAGATGACCGGGAAACTGTACCAGCCCATTTAGTAGTATTTTTTGGGCTTCCTTCTCTTCCCCTTTATACCTCAGTAAATCTCCGACCAATCGATGCGCATAGCCCTGACTTTCCCTACGTTTCAGATAGGGCCGACTTATTTCCAATGCTTCTTCATAATTTCCAATTCTGCTTAAAGTCAAAGCGTGCAAATAAATAACTTCCCAGTTTCCTGTAAGTACTTCCATAAGCGGGGTTGTCACTTCCAAAACAGAACGGTACTTACTCTGCTGATAAAGTACTCTTGCCAATGAAAAATGTAACGAAGGAGAATCATTCACCAAAATTGCCTGCCGCAGCAGTTTTTCTGCCTGGACAGAATTGCCGCGACTTTTGTACAAATCTGCTTGTAGTTGTAGAGCTTCGGGATTCAGTGGATGTTTTTCCTGTATACGCCTTAACTGCTTTTCAACAACTGCCAATTTTCCTTTCATCAATTGTCTTCGTAAAAAAAGAAGTTGATATGACGGATTTGCCGAATCTATCTCCAATGCTCGACCGATGGCCAAATCTCCCTGCAGATAATCACCTTGCCGAAATAGAATAGAGGAGCGCAGATAATGTGCTCTTGCCAGACTTGGATTGATCTCCAGACCGCGAGTTAGCCAGGTAAGAGAATCATCCAGGAATCCCCTGCGTAGCAACTGTACAGCCAGGCCCATAATTGCATCCACGTTACTTGGCTGCTTTTCAAGAATAGCTTTAAAACGCTTACGGGCTTCTTGTTCCTGTTCCTGATGTAAAAGCAAATATGCTTCTATCAGTTGATCTTCTAGTGAAAGTGAGTTTTTAGTTCTTAGTTGAATCAGCAATGCTTGTGCTTCCGGCCACTGCTGTTGAGCAAATTGAATCCGAAGTAACTCGCGTCTGACAGGTAAATAATCCGGAAACCGAACTAGCATTTCATCTGCCAGTGACTGAGCATAATAATAACTGCCCTGAAGTGAGTATGTCTGAACCCTCATTAACAGTGCTTCTTTATTTTGCGGTTCCAGTTTCAGCAAAGTTTCAATTGTCCTCAATGAACCTTCAAATTCCCGTTGGCGCAAATAAATCCGGGCCAAATGGTAAAGTGCTTCTACATAATATCGATCTACCTGCAGCGCTTGCTCCAAGGACGAAATCGCCCGCCCGTCATCGTCAATTTTCTCATACGTTACTGCTAATTTAAGATAAGACGAAACTCGTTCCGGAGAAATCCGGACTGCAGTCGCAAACTCTGTGACTGCATCACCATAACGTTCAAGTACAAAAGCTAAACTTCCAAGCAATTCATAGTAGGCTGCATTTAACGGATCAAAACGTGTGGCTCGACGTGCATGGTTTTCTGCAGAATCGTATTCTTTTATAAAGAAATAGGATCTGGCTAAATTGAAATGTGCAGCTGCATTTTCTTCATCATTACCAACGATTAGCTTCTGCTTCGCAATGTACACATGTACATTTTCTTTGGTTAATAGAAATTTCTGAATATTCTTTGCGTTTTCTGAACATCCGGATAAAAAGAGGATACTCAGTAGGAAATATAGTAAGAGATTAATCAGTTTCACAGGTCAATCAGAAAGAGGGACAAATATCTTTTGACCAAAGTTTTGTCCAAGAATCATAGTTTCCGGTGATTGAAATTTGATAGTCTCAGATGTAGCACTTTCATTCCCGAAACGATCAACCAACCGCAGATTATATAACCAAGTATCTCTTTTTTGTCCCTGCAAATCAATATAAAACGAGAGTTTTGGAGGTGAAATATCCGGATGTGTATCCGCCATATGAGGGTAGGTTGCTGGAGGTAAAAAATGTTTGAGTCTGTCCAAGTAGTGGTTATTTTGGATAGTTTTGACGTTTATTGGAGTCTCCGGCCAAGCTTCTCCACTGAGGGTACGGTAAAGATGAACTTTAAAAAACTCCTGTCCCTCAAAATAATCACCTTTTCCTTTAAGACGTTTCGAGCCTTTATAGGATAGTATGGGCCAGGACAGCTTCAAAACATATGTCCTGGATTCAATCTGCTGCTGTTTGTTTTGTATAATAGTTTCTTGATTTTCTGCTTTATCTTTTTTTTGTTCCAGTAATTTCTCAGGCTTATCATCGACCACAGTTATTTTTTTTAAAACGACTTTTCCAAAAGAAAATCGAATAATTTTTTTTTCATCCTCAATTTGTACAATACGCAAGTTAGGAACAGGCACATGTGGGAATTGATCACTCTGTCTCAATTTCACAGTT
>CABXOR010000104.1 GCA_902513935.1 uncultured SAR324 cluster bacterium | reverse complement strand
GTTGAAATGAACACATGGTCCGGAATGTTTGCCTTCAATACGTGCTATGACATTATGGCGGGGGTAACGCTCAGAGTCTCCCGGGGTATTGTTGGCACGTTCATAAAGCAGTGAAAAACCGCTTTTCGCCAAACGGTTTCCGAGCAGTTCGGCGCATTTTAAATAGTCCTCTCCCGGAGGATTGATAGTTGGAATACGTACTAATTCCTGTGTAAATGAAACCAGTTCTTCACGCTTTGAGTCGATTCTGGCAAACAGGGATTCGATCATCTAAAAGTCTCTGATTGAGATTTGTACTTCTGCTATGATAACAAGATCAATATCAGTAATACAATCTGCAATTCAGAAAACAGAGTTGGCTTTAGAAATAATAGAGGAATCAAAGGCAGGAACAATGGAAGTGACAAACTGCAGATCTTTAGTTAGGAGGCTTAAAACCAAAGACACAGTTGCCTGCCACTTCCTTTGAATTTCTGGACAAATTATCAGCCTGGATGCGGCAAAATTTTGGAAAGCATGAGGGGCCCCTTTGCTTTTCGGTCAATCTCCCGCAACTATAAAATAATATGTGTGTCCAGTGTGTTATATTATTCCAAAGATAAATTTTGATTCCTATTAGTAAATTTACGTAGAAAGTAAAGATATATTTGGAAACTTGAGCCCGGTCTTATTGAGGGCTATATTTGGAATAGTACTCTTGGATTCCGGGACTACGAAACGCTTCACCCGGCATGACAAAAGTGATGAATCGAAAGTATAAAAACAATTTTGCTAGTGAGGTCAGCTTTTTGGAAAATGGATTAAAACTACAGGCGTGCTAGGTTATCGTGTTTTAAGGATACACATTGTGGTTGATATCACCAATATAATAATTACTATTGATGTTTA
Source organism: uncultured SAR324 cluster bacterium (assembly GCA_902513935.1). The sequence continues at coordinate 2,130 of CABXOR010000104.1, read as the reverse complement.
TTGAATAATATTATATTTAGGCAGGCCCTATTTAAAAGAAGAAATAGACGAAAGTATTCATAACGAGATGGAATTCTAAAGTAATTATTACGTGACTTCATGTTTCTGCCTGAAACGATCTTCCCGCCATTCTTCCTTTTTGAGAACGTCAGCTAAAGCTTCTGCTGCATCCCACACATCAGTGTATCGTAAAAAAAGGGGAGCAAAACCAAAACGCATGATACCGGGTTCTCTAAAATCCCCAATTATTTTTCTGGCAATGAGTGCCTGAATGACGGAAAATCCGTTTTCAAAATAAAGAGCTACTTGAGAACCACGTTTATCCGGTTCAGTTGGGGTCTGCAGAGTTACACCATAATTACGACATCCACTTTCAATAAGTTCAATAAATAGTTGAGTTAGACGCTGACTTTTTTTTCGCACTTGCTGAAGATCGACTTCCTGCGCAATTTCAAGTCCGGCCTGCAGTCCTCTCAGAGATAAAACAGGTTGGCTTCCAGTCCGGAATCGTCGAATGCCTTCTGCAGCATGGAAATTATTTTCAAACGCAAAAGGACGTGCGTGCCCCCACCATCCTGAAAGAGGGTTCACAGCTTCGTTCTGATGCCGCTTTGCCACATAGATAAAGGCGGGCGACCCTGGACCACCATTCAGATATTTGTAAGTGCAGCCAACAGCAAAATCCACACCCCATTGGTCAAGCTCTACCGGCAAAACTCCTGCACTGTGACAGGTATCCAGCACAAACAAAGCACCTGCGTCGTGTGTTTGTTGGACAAGTTCTGCAATTGGTAAGATCTTTCCTGTTCGGTAATTTACATGAGAAAAAGAAACAACCGCAACCTGATTGTCAATTAACTCTTCCAGTGAGTTTCCATCTTTGCCCAACAAACGCCTTTGAATGTTTTGATGTGTTGACGTTACTCCTTCCAATATGTATAGATCAGTCGGAAAACTGTCAGCTTCGGAGACCATCACTGTGCGTTCCGGACGTAGGGTCAATGCGGCATGGACGGATTTGAAGAGGTTTAGTGAAGTGGAGTCAGAAACGATAACCTGTCCGGAAGCAGCACCGACAACAGGTGCTATTAATTCCCCTAGAGTTTCCGGCAACTCCCACCAGCCGGCTTTGTTCCAACTTGTTATAAGGTCTTCTGCCCATTCGTTCCGGATAGCCTGCTCAAGTTGTTCGAGTGTCTTTTTTGGCATCGGGCCCAAAGAGTTCCCATCCAGATAAATCAATCCTTGTGGCAAATAAAATGCCTCCTGCCAGCTACGCAAAGGATCTGTCGCATCCTCTCTTTCACAAGCAGTTCTGGATTCAAGTAAATAAGTGATGTTTATCGGCATGGAAGGAATTTAAGCTGTGAATTTATGAATTCAAATGCTTTTCTTTGTTGAATTCTATAGACCCTCAGTCTGTATGTCGAGTAAATTTTTTGGTTTGTTCGGCAAGTAAAATTATCCTTGATGTATAATTCCAAGAAAAATCAGACCATCTCGAAACAGTATAATCGAGAATCCAATTAATGCAAAACCAAGGAATTGCATGATGCGCCGAAACAATATGCCGTGCAGGAAATTTCTTGATTTTCCTGCTGCAATTGCTAGCAAAAGTTTGACTCCACACAAGCCTAAATAAAAACTGAAAAGAAAAGATATTCCGGAACCCAAAGTCTGTTGAAATGAGCGAACCATCAGAGGTGCACCCACAGTAAACCAAAAAAGGTATGGATTGGGATTAACTAAATTTGCAATCATTAATTCTTTCAGGAGTAGCGGGCGGGTTGTAAAATCAGTAATTTCTGCATTGGTGGTTCGAATACTATTTGTGCCCAAATATAGTAGAAAAACTGATCCAAACATAGAAATTGTACCCAGCAGGATATTCATATTTGAAATTTGGGCGAATAAGAATCCGGAAATTAATACGACAGGGATATCTGTCAGTAAAGGAATAAAAGCCACTTTTGCACCAGCGCGGATGCCGTGACGTAATGTTTCAGAAATGATAAGTATCAACATTGGCCCGGGAGCAATTCCAGACGGAGCACCCAAGAGAAATCCAATAGTAAAGATTCCCCAAATACTATCAATCATGCAGGAATCTCAAAATCCATGCACTCTAAA
>CABXOR010000103.1 GCA_902513935.1 uncultured SAR324 cluster bacterium | reverse complement strand
AAAATCCTGAAGTTTTACTTCTGCCTGTACATCTTCAAACAATTTCATTTGATAAATGGAGTGGATGTCTCTGCGAACAGCCTTACGTGAAAGAGGTTCGCCAACTTGGCTTTCTATCAAAAACAGGATCTGAGAGGATTCCAAGTCGGATGTGCCTTTTATTTCAATCTCAGAAATAAGTGACGGTAAATCCGCACTAGTTGTCGTTTGAGCATAGAGAACCTGATTGAAATTACATAGGCACAGGAAGCCCAGAAAAACAATCCCAAATAAAAAACGAAAAACAGAAGAAAGGAAGTTCATCAGGTTTGAAAGAAGCAGGAATCAGGCAGAGTAGAAATTCTTTTGCGGAAATTCTTAATCATTCGTAAGCAAATGCAGTTGTCCATTTTCCATACGATGCTTATACTGCATGGCCGATGCAAGGCTGGTATTGTGGGTAATCATAACAAGTGTAGTTTCATTTTCTCGGTTTAGTCGCAGCAAAATTTCCATTACCTGCTCACCTGTCTCTTGGTCCAGGTTTCCGGTTGGTTCATCTGCCAGTACAATTCGGGGTCGATTGACTAAAGCACGTGCAATCGCGACCCGCTGCTGTTCTCCTCCGGAAAGCTGTGTCGGCTTATGTCCAGCACGATCAGACAGTCCAACTTTTTCCAGCAATTCAAAAGCATATTTCCGGACAATTCCAGTATTTTTACCTTGAATCAACTGGGGAATCATCACATTTTCCAACGCAGTAAAATCCTGTAGTAACTGGTGGAATTGAAAGATAAAACCAACTTTTTCATTCCGGAACTGTGCAGCCTGGTCGCGGTTTAAGTTGGCCAAATCACTTCCGTCAAGGCACAACTGTCCTTCGTCTATACCTTCCAGCATTCCAATTGTATGAAGAAAAGTGCTCTTTCCGGTTCCGGAAGCTCCAACTATTGCTACAGTCGAACCCGACTTTGCTTCAAAATTAAGGCCCTGCAAAATGTGCAGCTTCAGGCCTTCTCCGTCAATGTAGCTTTTGTGCAGATTAGAAACCTGAATTTGCATTGTAATGAAGAAATACTAAAATATAACATAACAACAAAAGATTACGGCGAATCACAAGACCAAACGAACCACAAATATTAAGAATAAAGGCTCTCAATTTGTGACTTGAACTGTTCCTCCACCACCTCCCGTTTCAGTTTAAGAGTTGGAGTCAGTAGTCCATTGTCAATACCCCATTCTTCAGAGAGCAGGGCAAAATTTTGCGGACGCTCAAAACTCTTGAAATCTTTTCCATAATGTTCCAGTTGTTCCTGGAACATTATTCTAATTTCAGGATCATTTAACAAACTCGGACCACTTCCGGACAGCTTATTTTCCTCAGCAAATTTTTCCACTGCGGGCATCGCTGCTACAATCACAGCCACATTATGAGGTCGGTTGAAGCCGTAAAGCATTATTTGATCAACGTACGCACTCAGCTTCAGTGATTCTTCTAAGGGTGCAGGTGCCACATACTTGCCATTTTCAAGTTTGTACTGCTCCTTTACACGTCCAGTGATATAGAGGTAACCGTCCTCATCCAAATGCCCCAGGTCTCCCGTCCGCAACCCTCCTTCTTCAGTGATATTTTCTTTCGTGAATTCCGGCAGGTTGTGGTAGCCAAGCATGATATTTTCACCATATGCTATAACCTCTCCGTCTTCTTCTTTGGAACCTTCAACAGATTTATCTATTTCAATCCGTACTCCAGGAAGTGGTTTACCCACCGAACCAAATCGTCTTGAACCCGGATAATTAACTGAAAGTGCAGCCGTATTTTCACTTAGCCCATAACCTTCATAAACGCTGATGCCAATATCATTTACAAACTCTGCGACTTGTGGACTCAAGGCGCTGGCTCCACTTATAGCGATACGCAGATTTCCACCAAAGCGGTTCAAAACCTTTTTGAAAATAATTTTACGAGCCAGCGTTAGCGTTAAATTTTCCATAAAACTAAGAGTTTCACCTTCTCTTTCTCTCTTTGCCTGTTTGAGTCCTCCATAAAACAGGGAGCGGATAAAGCCTGGTTTTTCCTGCATTTGACCTATTAGACGCTCATAAATCCTGTTATAAACACGAGGCACAGCAAAGAACATGCTGGGTTTAACCACGCCCAGTTCTTCAATCAGCGTATTCACATCATCAACCAGTCCCGCAGAACCACCGGAATTGATTAAACCATGTACTTCTGCCACCTGGCCAAAAACATGAGCCCACGGCAAAAATGCTAGTGATCTATCATCTTTCGTCATGCCCAGCAAAGGCAATACAACATCACACTCAAAAATAAGGTTCCTATGACTCAGTACCACACCTTTCGGATCTCCTGTAGTTCCTGAAGTATAGATCATTCCCATTGGAGACTGTGATTCAGGCTGTTGTGCCTGAACCGGATTTTCACGACCTGTTGTCAGCAAATCAGAATATGTTTTAACTTCACCTGCACCACTTCCTGAAAGCAAAACAATATGTTCCAGTTCTTCAATCCGTTTCGGAAAATCACGAGTTTGTTCAAGCACAGTTGTGTTTGCCGCCAGTAAAACTTTTGCACCACAGTCACGGATTATGTATTCCCATTCCTTTGCCATCTGTGTTTCATACATTGGGATGTGCTGTGCGCATAATCCATAAGTGGCATAAGCAGAAACTGCCCACTCTTCTGTGTTTTTACAGATAATAGCTACTTTGTCTCCAGCAGTTACACCTAATGAAGCCAGCCCTCCGCGTAAAGCATCTACTTTTTCTGCAAACTGTTCGTAAGTACTCCACTCGTAAATTCCATCGTGTTTCGTTCCATACAAAGGACGATCTGAGTAAAGCTCTCGAGATTTTTCGAGCATTTCGATTAAATTTTTATGAGTACTATTTCCCATTGGTGCAGTCATCATAACCTCCAAATTTAGGTTCTTTTAAATTGGGTGAAATCGTAACAATTCAAAATAACACAGTTATTACTAAAATTTTCTTCACAGGTTTTTTCCGTTCTTTGTTCCCGAAAATGTGAAGACAGAATTACTTCAACTATCTTAACTCTT
>CABXOR010000102.1 GCA_902513935.1 uncultured SAR324 cluster bacterium | reverse complement strand
GACCGTCAGTGACGATAATTTTTATCAGCCGACCAAAAAAGGCCGGGAAGTATATCAGCAATTGGTTGAGCAACTTGAAGCTTATGTTGCCCATTTTGGCATCTTTACTTATGTGGATCTGGATGCGGGTGCATTTGGAGAACATAAAACAGATTTGCTGGAAGGCGATCAATGGTCCGATTTGCGTGTTGCTGTTGCAGAACACAAAGGTATAGACCAATACCGGGTTGTATTTTTAGCCATGCTGAGTGCAGAAATATTTTTTGAAAACCCGGACTGGAAATTCGATTTGAGCATGGGTACGCTTTTTGACGAAATGCAGCAAGTTGTACAGGATCAACTCTGTGTAGAAGATTTGGGTTACACTGACAATGACGGTCAAGTTTCCGGAGAAGATGTTATCCGTGACATAATTGAACAAGGCGAGAAACTATCACGTGAACGACGCCAACAGGAACAGGAAACCGAAGAAAAAGAGCTAGCTGAGACAGAGCCGGATGAGCAGGTCATAAGGGCAACTTACTACTGGTAAAATAATATGTACTTAAAAAACAGAGAAATAGAAGCTCCGGAACAACTTGGCAAAAGTTTGGACACTCCAGACATAAACTGGTATCCGGGACATATGCTCAAGGCCACAAAAGAATTGGCAAAACAGCTGAAGCGTGTTGATGTAGTGCTAGAAATGCGTGATGCAAGGATTCCTGTTTCTTCGGCAAATCATGACTTTGAGAAACTGCTGCAGCAAAAAAAACGAATATTGCTTTTTAATAAAAACAATCTGGCAGATGAGGATACTACCAGAAAATGGAAAGCATATTTTAAAAAAATGGACACTCCGTCTCTCTTTGTTGATGCTTTAAACAAACAGAATCTTCAAATAATATTACCGCTTTCACGCAAATTGATGCAAGAAAAATGGTCCAATTTCCGCAAACGCGGCATACGCCCTCCGTCACTCAAACTATTAATAACCGGAATTCCAAATGTGGGGAAATCCAGCTTGATCAACAGGCTTTCAAGACGAAAGGCAGCCGAAACAGGGCCGACACCGGGAGTGACAAAACACCAAAACTGGATCAAACTGGGCAAAGATGTAGAACTTCTTGATACTCCGGGTATTTTGTGGCCAAAAATCGAAAATCGAGAAGCCGGTTTGCGGTTGGCGATTACCGGTGCAATCAAAGACTCAATTGTCGGGACCTCACTGCTTAGCGATTATTTGCTTGGTATTTTAATGCTCAAGGCTCCGGAACGGCTACTGCAGAATTATCAGTTGACTGAGGAGAATATGGAGTTGCTTCCTGCAGATTTGCTAGAGAAAATAGCAGAAAATAGAGGTTGCCTTAAAGGCGGCGGGGCAATCGATCACCCGCGGGCAGAAAGCCTGATACTGCGGGATTTCAGGGCAGGAAAATTGGGACGTTTGAGTTTTGATTTACCGGAAACGGAAGAATAAGCTTTTTTGCTAACACCCAAAATTCCGGAAATTTCAGTGGCTATAAAAACAACAGTGCAGTAGTAAAACAAATAACTCCTGCAAGTACACTGATTCCTGAATTATTCCACAGCCAGTGACTCACTCCTACTCCTGAAAAGCCCATTGCAACATTAACCAACTCCGAAGTATCTTGTGTTTTTAGTGGAGATGCAACAGAAACTACCAGCAATGCGGCAATCATCGAGGGACCCATCAGTTGAAAAAAGAGATTGATTTGATGCCAACTTTTCTTTCCTGTCTCCTTTTTTGAACTAAGTACAAACGGAACTGCGCGAATGAGATACGTTCCAACTGCAATCAGCAGAACAGCTATAATAAAATCTGTCTTCATTGGTTTTTCCTGCAGATAATTCCAATGCCTGGACCAATAAACGCTGCGGCAATGATACCTGTTTCTGAGTGCCCGCTCCAATGGAAAGCTGCAGCCAAGATCAGAGAAGTAATTACTGCAAGGCGTGTACTACTGTTGAGCATGGAAAGCAGCAAACTTAAAAAAAGAGCAGGTAGTGCGAATGAAAGAGCAGGCCTTAATAAAGAATAGTGACTGAGCAACAAATCTCCGCTGATGCTCCCTGCTATAGTACCGCCAAACCAGCTTAAGTAGGCTCCAAATTCCAGGCCCATAAGCCACCAGAATCGTGATTCACGGGACATTATTCCAATTCGCGAAAATGCAACTGCGAATACCTCATCCGTCAGACCAAAAGCCGCTACAAGGCGTTCTCTCAAGGAAAACTCTTCAGTATCCCGGGATAAGCCTGGCCCATAGAGTAAATGTCTGAGATTCAGACCAAGGGTAATCAATGCAGCAGACATAATTGGGACACCATCTTTGAGCAAACCAACCAGTGCAAACTGACTGGCTCCCGCATAAATGAAGAGTGAAGTAAAAACAGCCGCAAGAGTACCTGCCTGAGCACCTTCTGCAGCCACACCAAAGGCAAACCCCACAGGGAGATAGCCTGCCACAATTGGGAAGCTTGATTTCAATCCTCCCTTAAAGGCTGTGCTGCGGATCATAGTTTCAATTCTTTCCCGAATAATTTCTGAAGCTGGCAGGAATCAGAGTTTTGGCGGTCGTGCTATATGCCGGTCTGTTACAGAAAGCAGCACCTTGCGCAAACGTATATTTGCCGGTGTAACTTCCACAATCTCACCCTCACGAATGAATTCAATCGCCCGCTCCAAGGTCATCGGTATAATTGGAGTCAATACAACATTTTCGTCTTTTCCTGAAGCGCGGTGATTGGTGAGTTTCTTTTCTTTACAGGGATTTACGTTGAGATCCGAGTCGCGATTATGCTCTCCAATTATCATGCCCTCATAGACGCGTTCTCCTGCGATTATGAACAAAATACCTCTGGGTTCCAGATTGAAAAGTGCATACGGTACACCTTTCCCTTGACGATCGGCTACAATTGATCCAGTAAAGCGGATCGGGAAATCGCCGCGATACGGCTCATATCCGGAAAGATAAGAGTTCAAAATTCCGGTGCCCCGGGTATCTGTCAAAAACTCGTTGCGGTAACCGATTAATCCACGTGATGGTATGTCGAACTGGACTTGTATCCTACCTGAT
>CABXOR010000101.1 GCA_902513935.1 uncultured SAR324 cluster bacterium | reverse complement strand
AAATGGATCTGCACCAACTTTTAATAATTCTTGTGTTTGAGCTGCAATCCATTCCTGCGGTTCAAGTACCCCTTCATTTCCAAGTTTTTGAATATCGAAATTTTCTGAACATGTTTGCTCAGCCTGCAAATGATAGCGGGAATCTACAAAAAGTTGAGGACGTCCTTCAATACAAAAAACAACTGTTCCGGCAGAACCGGAAAATCCCGAAGAACTTTCAGTGACTGTTGAAGCTTTCAAACGCCGATTTTGGACGGGTAGGTATTCGTTTAGATGCTCATCGGACGAAACTACGATCAGCAAGTCTAGTTCATGCCGGATCATTTCTTCACGCAGTTTTTCTATCATTCTCGAATTATATGTTCAGCATTGTTTTGAATATGTATCAATCAGCAGTTTCATCACAATTTATCTGCCGTTGACAAGTTAAATACCTGCAAAATTATTTTCTTTTCCCTCTGAAATGACACGGTTTTGGACTTTTTACGACTGCAACATTTTTTGACTTATGAGATGAATAACAGAAGTTGTTATGTTTTTTTTCAGGAAGGCATGACACCGGCATAAACCCGGTGCAAAAGCTGGAAGAGTAATGAAAAACTCAGGACACGTTTGGTCCAGCTTGTATAATTTCCTGACTGGAACCTTCCTCAAATTGTTTAAAATTTTCCTTGAACATATTTGCTAATTTGAGGGCCGCTTGATCGTAGGCGTTTGCATCAGACCAGGTTCTTCTGGGCTGCATGATTTCATCCGGAACATTCGGACATTCAGTTGGAACTTCAAATCCGAATAATTCATTATTTACAGAAGGTGTGTTTCTCAATGATCCGTCTAAAATAGCATCAATGATCGAACGGGTGTATTTGAGTGACATACGTTCACCTTTTCCATAACCTCCTCCACTCCACCCGGTATTTACCAGCCAGACTGAAGTCCCATTTTTTACAATACGTTCTGCCAAAAGTTTTGCGTATTTACTTGGATGCCATACCATGAAGGCGGCACCGAAACATGCGGAGAACGTGGCTTCTGGTTCAGTGACTTCCATTTCAGTACCGGCGACTTTTGCGGTATAACCACTAATGAAGTGGTACATAGCCTGTGAATAACTGAGTTTGCTGACCGGTGGCAATACTCCAAAAGCATCACAAGTAAGGAAAATTATATTCTGCGGATGCCCACCTACACAAGGAATTTTTGCGTTCAGAATAAAGTCGATCGGATAAGAGGCACGTGTATTTTCAGTGTGAGAGGTTCCATCGTAATCGACAATGTGGGTTTCTTCGTCATAATCCACATTTTCCAACACAGTACCAAAACGGATTGCTTTGAAAATATCCGGCTCTTTTTCTTCAGAAAGATTGATGCACTTTGCGTAGCAGCCGCCTTCGATATTGAAAATTCCATCGTCGGTCCAGCAGTGTTCATCATCCCCAATAAGTTGCCGTTTCGGATCTGCAGAAAGGGTCGTTTTTCCTGTTCCGGATAGACCGAAAAAGATAGCTACATCTCCGGATTTTCCCTCATTGGCGGAACTGTGCATTGACAGAATACCTTGTTTTGGCATGATGTAATTCATGATTGTGAAAACGCCTTTTTTCATTTCACCGGCATATTCTGTACCAAGTATTACAAATTCCTTGCGTTCAAAACTCAATTCAACACTGGTACGCGATGTCATGTGTTTTGTGAGTGGATTTGCCGGGAATCGTCCGGCATTGAAAATCACATAATCCGGATCACCATAATCGGCTAACTCTTCCGTACTGGGACGGATCAGCATATTGTGCATGAACAAAGCATGATAAGGCCGAGTTGCAATAATCCTGATTTTTAGACGGTATTTGGGGGCCCAGCCTGCAAAGCCGTCAACCACATAAACCCTTTCACAGGTGTTTAAATAATCGATAGCTCTACCTCGTGCAATCATAAATGTTTCTTCGTCCATTCCCATGTTGATATTTCCCCACCATACATCCTCCATAATATCAGGATACTCAACGATTCTTTTATCTTTCGGGCTTCTTCCTGTTTTTTCATATGAGGAGACAATTAAGGCTCCGTCAGATGAAATAGTAGCATCAGCTTCGTATGTCAAAGCCTCTTCATATAAGACTGAAGGGGAAGCATTGCGAAGGATCGTTTGGGGATAAATATTATATTGCTCCAAAGAAAATGAAGTAGTACTCATAGCAAGTTTTTTAGTTGTGGGTAAAAAGCTTATTTCAGTTTTCAAATTCTTGTAAAAGCTTTACCTAGGTGTCTTTGCAACAAAGGACATTGGATATCCCACTAGACTAGTAATTCAGACACAGTATTATTTACAGGTCTTAACTTTATTTATCAATCAAGCCAAAATCCTGAATATTTTAAATTTTCCTTTGTCGGATTTTATATTGTAAGCCAACTCTTTACAAGCAAAACAAGTAATATAATAAAATATTTGTTAATGAATAATAAGTGAAGTCATGTTCGACTTTGGGAAAATACTTGCTGGACTGTAAGCAGACTGAAAGATCTGATCATCAGGTTTTAGCTAAAAATTAGCTGGGGTAAAAAGTTTGATGTTTGCGGGCTAGTCTAAATTGGTAGTGGAAGGAAGCGAATTTGAAATTCTGAAATTTCTTAAACGTATGATAGTTTAAAGTTGAGGTGATTTTTATTTTGTTACCAAATTCTTACTTAGCCATTCAGACAATGCTGTTGAGATCTCTCGTAAACCGGGATCATCCGGCAAGTCATAATCGTCGATGGTTGAAATTGCCCGCTTTAATTTTTTTGAAGCTACAAGTACCGACATAAGACCTGAAATTTTTAGTGCTTTTCGTTGTTCGTCTGGAGTTCGATTGGCAATATCCTCATCCAGCAACTCTATAGTTTTTTCATAATCCTGCTGTTCGTTGGTGTCAGAAACCTGGCTCAACAAATCTGCATATGGCGGAATCTTAGTAGCAACAAGGTTTTCTTCTTGTGTAAGTTTTATTGCCAGCGTTAATGCCAGAGAATCCTCATTTACTCTTGCTTCAGGTGTTTTAATTTGCTTTGAAATTCTTGTTGCCATGTCTGAAATCTGCTCATCCGGTGTTTGGATTTCCTTTGAGATTCT
>CABXOR010000100.1 GCA_902513935.1 uncultured SAR324 cluster bacterium | reverse complement strand
GCGGAGTAAGGACCCAGGGCAAGACCATGCAGATTATTGGTAATAACATTGCCAATGTGAATACCTTTGGGTTCAAAAGCAACCAAGTTGCATTTGAGGACTTAATGGGAAATTCATGGCCTCAGGGATCTACCTTCACAAAGGCCAGTAATGGCGTTAAAATTGGTGGTGTGGCAATGGATTATTCACAGGGTGCATTCCAAACCACAACTCTCAACACTGATATGGCAATTGCCGGTCCTGGGTTTTTTACCATCATCAATGAGTCTACCGGCAAAGAGTCATACACCCGTAACGGTCAGTTCTCTTACGATAAAGAGGGGTTCCTTGCCACTCTGCGGGGAGGACGTGTGCAGGCTTTGAAAGTGGATCGAGTAACCGGTGAGAGTAAAGGGATTCCGGGAGCAATTAAAGTTTTAGGTCTTGTTGATGCTCCTCGACCTACTGGGGATGGAGCAAGAGGAACTGGTCTTATAATAGCTGCAAACCTTGACGCTAATGCAGTCGTCAAAGATGTTCCAGTTGATCCAACCAATGTACTGGATAGCATGTATAATTTCGCAACATCAACCACAGTTTATGATGCCCTTGGTAATTCTCACGCTGCAACAGTTGCCATGAGAAAACGTCCTGACCTTCCTGAACAAATTGATCCGGGTACAGGCCAGCCAATTGCGGGAACAGGCGTTAGCAATCAGTGGGAATATTACTTGATGTTTGATGGAGCTTCTCTGGGGCAGGTTCCGGGAACAATGGTCGCAGTGGGCGGCGGGTTCATGCAGTTTACAGATGATGGAAAACTAATTGCTGCAACAGGAGGTTCATTTGAAGCTCAACCTGGAGGGGTTGGGCCGGATGGTCAGCCTTTACCTGCCGGGCCTCCTCGATTGATTCCACAGCCTGTAGATCCTGACACAGGGGTTCCGCAATTTGCAGTTCCTTTTGGTGGTGGTAATCCGATAATTCTAGGACTGAACCTCGGAGATGGCTATAATCCAGATGATCCGACAGATCCTAGATCCGGATTGGATGGTATTACTCAATTTGCTGGAAGCTACAATGTTCTTAGAACAAGTGCAGATGGTAACCCTGCAGGAACTTTGGAAAGTATTTTCCTGGAAGATAATGGCACTGTGAATGGTGTCTTTGATGCAGGATACACTCGTTCAATTGGCAGGCTCGTTTTAACTAAATTTGACAATCCAGGGAAACTTGCTCAGGTTGGAGAGAACATGCTTGTTGAAACTTTAGGTTCCGGCAAGAAAGTGACAGGTGAGGCTGGTACTGCAGGTTTGGGTGAAATTCGCAGTAAAAGTCTGGAGCAATCAAACGTTGATCTTTCTGATGAATTTGTCAAGATGGTTGAAACCCAGCGTGCCTTTCAGGCAAGTGCTAAAACAGTAACGACTTCTGATGAGATGATTCAGGACTTGATCAACATGAAACGGTAATTAACCGATATAATGAGGGCCTCTTTTTGGCCCTCAATTTTTCCCCTGCCTTTTATTAAAACTTGCGAGACTGAAACACTCGAGATTCCCTTTTCTCAGATCTCAAAAAGACACGGTTTGAGTTCGACCGTAAACATTTCCTGTTGTTCAGGGAGATACTACTAAGCAGCTTTTGTTTTATCTAAAGTTTTTTAAAGAAGACCTGTCAACACTATAATGAATGCTAATTGGATATAAATGATTAAACTGTTTAACTCTTTTGTTCCGATCCGGAATTATATGCTTCAATTGCGCTGGCATAGTAGTGCAATAAAATTCATCATGCTGATGTCGCTAGGCAATATCATCCTCTACAACTCACATGTATTTTTATTTTCAGCTTCCAATCTGGACTATCTGTCTTTAAACGGAATGCTGACCCTAGTAACAGTGGCAGTTGTTATTTTTATTGTAACTGCCTTATTCCTAGTTTTGCTTAGTATTATCTCAAAACATTTGGCAAAGTTGTTTTGTATGCTTGCTGCCGTGGTTAACTCAATGGCACTTTACTTCATTTTAACTTATCAGGTTGTCTTAGATAAAACTATGATCGGTAATGTTTTTAACACAAACCTATCAGAGGCATCGAGCTATCTACATCCTAAATTGATATTGTACCTGTTGTTGTTAGGGATACTTCCTTGCTGGTTCATTTATAAAATACGCATTAACAAGATAAGGAGAAAGTCATTATTGCTGCAATCACTCATCTTAATTTTAATAATGATAGTTTGGGCTTATTTGAATGCAAGCAGATCGCTTTGGATTGACAAATATTCTTCACGATTAGGCTCCAGGATCATGCCGTGGTCATATATTGGTAATACATGGAAGTACCAAAGCATGAATCTAAAATTCTCTTCAGAACAGATATTATTGCCGCCAGCCACTTTTACTGCAGACAATGAAAAGACAGTAATAATTTTAGTGATAGGCGAAGCAGCCAGAGCCAAGAACTTTTCCCTCTTAGGGTATGATAGACCTACTAATCCTTTGTTGGCAAAAATTGGGGTTATTGCGCTGCGGAATACCATCTCATGTTCCACTTACACGTCTTTATCATTACGTTGTATTCTTTCTCACACAGATGTTAGTTCAGCGTTTTCTAAACAATACGAGCCCTTGCCAAGTTATCTGTACAGACATGGTGTAGATGTTATCTGGCGCACAAACAATTGGAGTGAACCTTCATTAAAAGTTAATAGTTACCAAAGAAACAGTGATCTTGAGCAAGACTGCAAGGGTGACTATTGTAAGTACGATGAGGTTTTACTGAGTGGTCTTGGCGAGCGAATTAGAGCATCAAAGCAGCAAAAAATCTTTGCTGCTATACATCATTGGGGCAGTCATGGTCCATCTTACTACACTAGATACCCAAAGAAATTCGAAGTTTATAAACCGGTATGTAAGTCTGTTGAATTAAATCAATGCACTGACAATGAGTTGATTAATGCTTACGATAATACTATTGTATACACTGATTATTTTCTTGCGCGTACTATCGAAATCTTACAGGAACTGAAAACCTCAACAATACTGATATATATATCTGATCATGGTCAGTCTTTAGGAGAATATGGACTGTACCTACATGGCGCCCCCTACACTATTGCACCTGATGTGCAAAAAGATATTCCATTCTTAGTGTGGATGTCACCTGAATTCATGAAAAAAAATGGAATTAACAGTGACCAAATTAAGCAAAGTCAAAGTCATTCCCACCAAAACATATTCCACAGTGTAATGGGCGCATTTAATATGCACAGTGATGCATACAATAACAAGCTAGATATCTTTAATATAATGGTTG
>CABXOR010000099.1 GCA_902513935.1 uncultured SAR324 cluster bacterium | reverse complement strand
ATCCCCCCAAAAACAATCCAACTCACAAAAACATTCTGAACAGCCTTGAAAAACAGTAAAAATGTTGTTAAAGATGGTGTCTCCTAAACCACAAAAAGGAAACCAAGTGAAATATATACTCATCTATTCTCTCAATCCTTCTTCCGACTTCCCATAACACTGTCTACAGCAGTCAAACCTAGATGCTATTGTGATTTGGGATGGGGGCATTGTGGAATAGAAAGCCTTAAATACAAAAATGACATTGTTGTTCCAATTCCAAAAAATGATGAGTTATTTTTTCGAGTTAAAGGTACAGTTATTAATAACACAGACATTAATACTTTAATTGGGCGGAAAATTTGATAAACCCACAATCCTCACCGAGTGTGATTACAGCCAACATTGCCTGTTTTATGGCTATGTTGATGTGGGCCGTGGGGTTTCCTTCGGGAGAAATTCTACTGGAGACATGGGGAGCCATTTCACTTCTTTCTGCCCAAAACTACTTCTCTTATGTTGTGACTTGTTGATAGACCTTAGATGGTTGTAAGACTGTAAAGAGTTAGATGGGGTCTTTCATTGGAGATGATAGTACATAGTTTTTGTAGCATTCCTGTTTTACTCCATTCCCCCTCCTTCCAGTTAGATTGCAATCTTGCTTGGATCATGACGTTTCGGTAACAAAATAGCCGCCCCCACAATAAAACATGCTGCAATTGCAATTACTCGCATAACTGTTTCAAAACCCGCTCCAGTAGACAATAAGTACCTTGCCGTCATCAATGCTACAGCTCCGATTACCAGATTTATCATGAACTTTATTGATAGTACCTTGGTTCTCCATTGATCAGGAACATATTGTGACAATAATGCATCAGTTATTGGAATCTGGCCGAATACAAAACCCATGGCCATCAGAGAAACCGCAAATAGTGTATAATCCGTCTGCATAGCCATCAGGGAAAGGAACAATGGCTGACCAGCAGCAATGAAAATCAGGACAGTTTTTATGGTTCGTTTGTCGATAGCTCGTCCGACCACAAGCTGTGCGAAAGCAGCCACTGCATATATTAAAGCCGCTAAGGTGCCTGTCACAGCTATGTCTTCAGAAATTCCTTGCATTCGGACTTCGAACAATCTAGGAACAAGAAATGTCATCGCTCCGAAGACAAACCCTCCTGCGGCTGTAACTAAGGCAAGCGAAACCAAGGCACGTTTCCAGCCAGGTGCAAATCCAACTAACTCTTTTTCCTGTCGAGTAGCTTCGATTGATCTGGCACCCACACTACGCCCGAAGACTAGAAATCCAAGGCCAGTAAGTATCGAAACCGATCCAGGAATGATGAAAGCCATCTGCCAATCAAATTGGGCGATTATTAAACCCGTCACCAATGGTGCTGCTGCAACACCCATATTACCCCACACTCCATTCATCCCTAGACGCCACCCAATTTCCCCTCCCCCCTCTATTACCATAGCTATACCTATTGGATGGTAAATAGATGCAAATACACCAATAAAAGCTAGTCCAAAACCAATTTGAAGAAGACTCTGGGCGAATCCAGTCAGAATAGAAGACAATC
Organism: uncultured SAR324 cluster bacterium; assembly: GCA_902513935.1. The sequence continues at coordinate 1,765 of CABXOR010000099.1, read as the reverse complement.
CAATGCCGATAAAAAAAACAGTCAACATACCATTACGATTCCAGTGGTCTGCCACAAGAGCCGCAAGTGGGGCACATGCACCAAACAGAACTAGTGAGGGAATCCCGTAAGGAATCATTTCAGCAAAAGCTCCTTCTTTCCCAAATCCGAAGTCTATTCCTGCACTGAATGCTGCCTTTGCAAAGATCAACATCAGCATGTGGTTGGTAAAATGACCAAAGTTAAGATATAGGAGTCTCAAAGAAAAAGGTTTTATCATGAAAAATTATTTAAATAAAACACTTGTGCTGATATCATTGAATTAAATCCATTCCAAGAGAAAAATACAACAAAAATAACAACAAATGTTCGGATTAAGATTAATTTAATAAATAATCTATTTTCTTTCTTTATCATTAAATATATATAAATTCAATAAGGAATCCATTTTCCCTCGTGCATGCTTACGTGTAGTGTGCGTGAATTCTGCAATTTGCGCAATCCTCCCACCAAATCCTCACCTTCCTTTAGCCTAATTTCAGCATGAGAATAATTTAACATCTCCTTAACGATTTAAATACCCTGAAAAATTCTTGCGAATTATTTACTCGTCTACGACATCTGAGTTAAATTAGATATGGGCTCATTATTTGCCTAAAAAATTTCCTCTCTCAAATAAGGATTCTCTAGTATTTCTTCATCATGTTGATTAACTAAATAAGCATTCTTGTCTTGGGCAAAGACTATGGCTTTATTGTCAACTCCATCTTTTATGTGTAAAGCACAACCGCCATCAATAGCGTTACAATTCTCTAAAGCACCTTCATTTAAAAAATTGCTTAAAGAAGGTTTCCTTCTAGGCTCTTCATCATAATGAGGGCAACAACTTCCTGAAACAAATCCCAGACAATTAATAATTTTTAATTCATCTGCCCATGAATCCGTAATACCGTATTCGAACCAACAAATTGCACCGGCACTCACTCCGCACATAATTGTTCCTGCTTCATAGGCTTCTTTTAATATCTTAACTAATCCCCAGTCTTTCCAGACAGCAAGCATACTTTTGGTATTACCTCCTCCAACAAAGACTATATCTTGAGAGGAAAAAAACTCTTCTAGATTAGGTGTACGTTTAAAAAAATCTAAATGAGATGGTGTGCAATTTAGTTCACTAAATGTAGAGTAAAAATTTACTTTATAAGCTTCATTGTCTCCTGTTGCGGTTGGGATGAAACAAATATTTGGGGTTTCTTTTTCAGACTGATTTATGATGTATTTTTCAATTATTCCCTCACCAGGGTTACGTCCAAACCCTCCACCACCTATAGCTATAATTTGTTTAGTCATTCTATGTTTATTTAGTTAAAAAGTATTACTGCGAGTGATACTATGACGTGTTGTTTAGGAATGTTTCTTTTGCAAGTATTCTTCTTAAATCTGTAGCATTAAATGGTCCTCTACCAGAACTTTCCTTTTTCTTGATAGACAACTGCATACCCTAAAAAGGACTTTTTATACACCCTTTTGTACCCCCAAATGATTGGCTTATGTGAGAGCCTTCCGGTGTTAAATCTGCGTCAAGTACAGCAGGTATTCCAAGTTCGCGGGCCCTCCTAAGGGTTTTTATGGCACCCTCATGCCAGCGAAAATCAACTAACACTGCGTTGCTTTCTTTCAGTCTTTCTAGTGGAAGCCAGTTAGCGTCACTAATAAGTTTCGGGTCACTGTAGTTGGTGATCAGTCGTTCGCCTGAGTCATCGACCAACACGGAAGAAACCCCTGA
>CABXOR010000098.1 GCA_902513935.1 uncultured SAR324 cluster bacterium | reverse complement strand
AGATCCAAAAACTCCAACTGGTTTCAGTACCGGAAGCTTAAAGATCAATTCCGTGAGTGCGTTTACTCAAAATCAATCCGTAGAAAAACACCCTCTGAAATATTCCCTGGAACCAAATCCTGACCTGGAGATTGGTTATTCAACTTCAAATGGTCTGCTGCGAATATTGTTGCCAAAAAATCTTCCGGATACTAAAAAATTTCCTGGAGAGTCAACTATTCTGATAGAGTTTTCTACAAATTTCCCCGAACACGCACAAGAAGGTTCAGTCAATGGAATGTTGCTGACAGTAAATTGGCATCCAAAACTCTTAACCTGGATTGAAAAACCTGGATTGAATGAGAAAAAATGGGAAACTACTGAAGATAATCCGTCACCTGCCACATATGAGGTTACCTGGAAAGCAGTTCAGGCGGGAACATTAATCACGACCCCGGGTCATCAAATATTGTTAGCGGGTCAAGTTGTAACTCTTTCTGTTACAAAGAAAATGATTAAATACTTCCCCTTGATTTTTTCCAGAGCTCATCAACAATTTTCCGGAAATGAAGGAAGATCAATTGTGGTGAAAAATACAAGCACTGCAGCTGCTAAAACTTTTTACCAACTGACTTCATTTTACTTGGAAGGTGATGAACGAAGAGCTGAACTTCTACATAATTGGAGCGCCAGTTTTTTGTCATTTATGCATTCACGTTATGGACTCAAACCGCCCTGGGAATCAATTCGGATAGTTGCAGTTGAAGCAGAATATGAGCAGGTGGACGTTTTGAACAATTTGGTCCTGGTACCCCTGCCGAACTACAAAAGGTCAGAATTTCTGGACCGGCAGGCTCTTGGATTTTTGACACGGCGACTGGCGCAACTTTGGTTTGGAGAATTAATCTGGAGCAACCAGGATACTCAACAGTGGCTCAATTTGGGGGTTCCTGCTTTTTTTGGATTGCGTTTTTTCCAACATAATTTTGGTGCAGATGCAGGGATTTTTGATAGTCTTGACTGGCTGAATCCACGTTACCGGGATCATTTTTTTGAAAAAATGGCAAACTCTGTTTCACCAAAATTGAGATACCCCATTCTCTCATCATTCCGAAAAAATCCTAACTCTCAAAAATATTTGCAGACACTTACCTACAAGACTGCAATGGTTCTTTCCATGTTGGAATACACACTGGGAGACAAGGCATTTAAAAAAGGTATCCGTTACTTTGCCCAAAATTATCAGCAAAATGTAATTGAACTGGAAGAATTTCAGCAGGCATTGGAGAAGTTTAATTATCACCAACTCAGAACGCCTCCACTTCCTTCTGCGAGCCCTTACAATATGGATGGAAACGGTTCATTGGAATGGTTTTTTTCACAGTGGTTCCGTACTGTACAAACTTTGGATTACAGTTTTGGAGATTCAACTACTCGAACTCTGCCCAATGGGTTGTATGAGACTGAAATAAATATCAATAAAATTGGACTTGCTCAAATGCCGCTGGTAGTTTCACTTATCACAAAAGACGGTAAACAGATTCGCAGGCTGGTACCAGGAATTAAACAGCAGGAGAAAGTAGTCTTTCAAACGGAGGGTTTTCCGGATAAAATTTCACTTGATCCAGAAGAACGATTACTGGAAACATCGAGGATCAATAATCATTCTTATAATTTTTATCGTGTTCGTTTTGGTTTCGACTGGGAAAAACAGCGCGAACATTTGGTGCTTTTAGTTCCTGGATTTAGGAACAATGCCTTAGATGGAAATTCTGTTGGTGTAGGAATAAGATACAGGTTTTATGACTATCGGATTTATGCAATTCCTGGATATGGTTCAAAAAATAAACGAGGACTCTACCTTTTTAATCTCGACCGTGTACACCTAGGATTCCATGGATTGGAGGCTGGAGTAAGTGCCAGTGAGTATGGTGGTGTCCGTTCCCAGGGCATCCGGACCACATACAAAAACTCTAATAATCCCGGTGAACTGGAATATAAGTTCCATTCCAGTTTTTCCCGAGAGATTCTTTTTTCGGCTCGCATCAATCCTGACAACAGTGAAGTAATTGAAACCGGAGAATCAAACACTTTTCTGCTGGAACATACGGGTGCTGTCAGTCTCATAGACTCCTACCGAATTAACTGGAGCATTTGGAACGAACAGCCTTCTCTGGAAATGGAAAGTGATTTTTCTTATGTACGCGGGCAAGCAAAACTTGGGCAAATATTGCGCGTTGGACATCGGAAATGGTTTGAGTTCGATATCATTCACTCTACTACTTCGGGGAAATCTCCGCTGCAGAAAAAGTTTCAACTGGGAAGCCCCGCCGTATTACGTGGATATCCTCAACAAACAAATTTGAGTGACGACCACCTGCTGGCTTCAAGATTTGATTTCAAGTTTCCCTTAATCACTAAACCTTTGTGGGGAATGTTAAGTGCCTTTAAAATACAAGGTACTGTGTTTTATGACCAAGGTAAAATATGGTCGGAAAAAATTTCATACGAAAAAGCAAAACACCGGGAAAATGCCGGTATGGGTATTGAGTGGACGCTGGATACTGCTTCACTGTTTCAAGTACCTCTAAAAATTGAAGTAGCCTTTCCGTTGAATGATCCTGATTATAAAAAACCACAGTTCATTTTACTTGGTGTTCTCACAGGAAGTTAAAATACATACGCCTAATATTTCAGGGTAACCTTGCTTTTTTTTATTTTAAATGTAAAATCAGCATCCACTGGACGTTTCCTGTAGATATGCGACAATAATTCAATTCTGAAATTACTTGACGTGGAACATACACTAAAATACTACGACTCGACAGTCACTAGTTTTGTAGTGTTATCCCGAACATAAGTGAGGGATCTTGAACGGTATCAGCACCTTGCCAGATATCACTCTTCGGCCGTGATGACGAGTAAAAGTCAATAATATACATCCCTTACTATCACTCATGATTCACGATTAATACATTATAAACTGATTTAAAATGCTGTCGAGAAAACCAAAGAAATTTTCCCTCCTTGATGAGCTAGGAGTTAAACGATCTTCCTCAGTTAAATCAAAGAATTCAAGTGATAATCCTTCTGTTAGTATCCGCAAAGAAGGCTTGTCCCTGCTCTCAACAAAACCAAAACGCAATAAGTCTGCAGCTGATGCTGCAACTTCTATCCTTGATGAACTCGGAGTTAAAAGATCTTCCTCAGTCAGATCAAAAAAGATAAGCCCTGGAGGGATTCAAAAAAAAACTGAACAAAAAAAAGAAACAACAGAAGAATTGGACTCCTGGGAAAGAATAATCCTCAAGAACCATGAAATTCAAATACCACAAACTAAAACAAAAAAAATAAATAAATCGACGACTAAAAAGACCGAACAGA
>CABXOR010000097.1 GCA_902513935.1 uncultured SAR324 cluster bacterium | reverse complement strand
CTATATATCCCTTACGAAATGGATTTTCTAGAAATTATTTTAGAATTAAAATAAAAAAAATAACAGTGAGGTTAAAATAGATTTTTTCTATTTGATAGGTGTTGCCCCACTCTCGGATCTTATAATCTTACCATCTTTGAGAGTATGGACTGCCATAATTGCTTCACTAGTTCCATCCGGGAAACTTCCCAAATGATGCATGACTAGAATATCATCATTTTCATATATACACCTGTAATCAGTGAAAATTAGTTTGCCCTCACTCATGGCACTATACATACCTTTAACTGTAAGCTCCCACTCTTCTTTAGAGACTTCTTCACCTGACTGGTGCCTTGCAAATACATAATCTGGGTGTAATAAATCCAAGTACGCATCAGGGGCACTTTCTTCAAATGATTTGAGCATTTTTTCATATATAGATTCTGACATTATCGTTCTCCCTACTTTTCTAAAGATTTTAGTTTCAAGTTCGTTACTTATAAAATGAACAGGAAGCAAAACAAACTCGCCTTAACTCATAAGAAATACTGCTCTTTAATTGAGGTCCACTTCATTATTTTAGATTTTTTGATTGTCAGCCAGTGCTTTCCTAAGTAGAGGAACGATTTGACTCTCATCCGAGGTTTCAATAATTTTAATATCCTCACCTTGATATTTTCGTACTAATTCCCGGTACTGTTCAAACCCCCAACCATTTGTAAGTTCACGACTACCTGGAATAGGAGATTTTGATGCATTATATCTACATGCTCCTGGTGCAAAGTGAACAACTGACCACTTTTTTCTCTGTAATTCTCTGATGAAATCATCATCATTTGTAACTGCAACCATTTCAGGCTTACCCAATATTGGGGTTATTAGCTCAACGGCACGTCTACCCATTTCTGGGTCGCATCCTCTTGCAAGAATGCTCTTGTTCGAGTTATCGCCTACCTGCGTGGGATCTATGCCATCCCTGATATCATTTATTAATTTATCTCTTAAATCCATTAACTTATATAGTTTAGGCTTACTTCAGTTGATTATAATAATCTATATTTTAGCATAAATCGTTTTGTTTTTCAAAAAGGTCAGATTTTACTTGGAAGATTTTTAAGAAATAGTATAACTCTAGTAAGGGGATTTTAATAATTAGTTGTCCCACTCTTCAAATATCTAACGAAAGGAGGTGTGAATGTCTGATCATATAATGATGGTGATTCTTCACCTTTTTAGTTTGGTGAAGAATCACCGTTAGTCAAAAAGTTCCATTTTCAGGTGAGGAAAGTAGTTTGAAAGTGGTGAGAAAACCACTTTCACAATTATTACACCCTTTCTTAATTTGGTTAGTTATTTGGGATGATGATTGAGGTGTGATTTCTCACTCATCATCCCTTTGATTATCAATTTATATTACCCTCCGATCAAATTATCCTTCTGGTCATATATTCTCTATAAATTTACTTTCCAATACAGAAAGTTTCATCATTTGGAAGATTTTTCAAGAATGTGGGAGTTACTTGGAAACTGTCTGACTGTGAAGAATTAGTGGGTGTTATTCTAAGCACGAACTATCAACATATAAAGGTTGATATGTGGAAAGGGATTAGAGAACAGGTAGATTTACTCTTACTTTGGGGGTTCTGGTATTTGGGTTCGTTTATGTTGATGGTGGTTGCAATCTTTTATTTCATCCAATCCAATCAACCCCCAATCATCAAACAATATCATACACACAATACAGTCCAAGTGGTTGAACCACCTAAACGAGTATTAGTTGAACGAGAAGTTTGTAATAGGATTGATGGTTGTCCAGTAGTGAAAGGTGTTTGTGAATCCTGTGAGATTGTGAAAAGATAGGATAATGAGTTTCAAACAAATTTTGATAATTATTGCAGTAATTGTAATATCAATTGTTTTACTAAGGGGTATCCATTTGTTATACATTGGGTAGGGGGTATCCAATAACCGAATAACCAAAATTTCCCAAATCTATATCCGTATATGTCAAACGAAGAAGAGAAAATTGCTAAATTTAAAATTAAACCACAATCTCCCTGCAAACGTTGGAAGACAAAAAAATTAGGAAGAAATGAATACTGGACTCCTAATTCGTTACTGAGTAATGAGACACCATCTTCCCCTTTTTTCTGTGATATGTTCCCTAAACATATAGAACGAATGAGGAAGAATAAAAGGAGAGAAAAAACGATTGGAGAAACTATCGAAACATATAAAGATGTAATTGAGTTACTTGGTAACAAACCGATAGGGGATTATACCAATATTGATGGTAGATATTATCGGAACTCTTTATTGAAAACTCCCAAGAATAGGAAAAGAGTCAAAAGATATAGAGATAAAAATATATACGAACTAATGAGTTTGGATTTTCCACCAAGTGATAAAATGTCTTTTGAGAACCAATCAAAACTTATTTCAAGGATGACAAGTTGTTGGAATTTCTTTGTGGATGAATATCCAGAATATGTGAGTGAAAATGTTTTCAGGTCATCTAAGGATGATTAATAAACAAAGGGTATGAAAGAACTCTACTTCACATCACCTTATAGAAAGTCAACAAGAATCATCAGACTTGAATACGGACAAGTAAAGAAGGTTTTTATACTCAGAACTTTTGAAGGAGAAATTAATGGTAGAGGAACTTCTGATAGTCCTTCAAAGGAAGAAGTATTTGAGGAGGAACAGGAACTTTTGAAGAAGGTATATGAGACTAAATCTGGACTACTGGAAGGTAGATGGATAGTCCAAAACAAACAGTCAATATCTCAACCAAGTTTTATTTCCACTAATGTTATGGATGGTGAGGTATCTGTTGAATTTGAGTGATTAATATGAATTGGAGACTTGTTCTATTAATTATATTTATTCTTGAGGGGATATATTATTTAACTAATAGATTTTTATTTAATAGAACTTTTAAAGAAATAAATTTTTGGGAATGGATAATAGTAATTATGATAATTCCTTTTATATTGGGTTATCTTTATGTTAAACAGGAGACTTTATAAATGATTATGAAAAAGGACATCCAGACTTACTAGTAAAATAAGAATAAGGAAGGGAGTTAGAGATAAAAGGAATTGTAACCTTGTTTCATTGGAAGAATATTCACTCCCTTCCACTAAAAAACCACACAAACACCCCCACTTAATTCTTCACAGAGTCAGACATCCTCCAAGTAACCCCCACTTAATTCTTCACAGAGTCAGAGACACTCCAAGTAACTCCCATATTCTTGTAAATTACCCCTCTAAATCAGAAACAGAAGTCTTGACATATATGAACCTTCCGATTTTCGGTAGTGTTTTTATATAATTCTACGGAATATGGTTACATATATGCACATCTGTGCGGACATTATTATTGAAGATCCTTAATGAGGAGGAAAAAATGTTAAACAACAAAAATGAGG
>CABXOR010000096.1 GCA_902513935.1 uncultured SAR324 cluster bacterium | reverse complement strand
CTCTCTCTAAATGCGCATGAAACATCCACAGAAGTTTCGTGCATTATGACTGTGTGCATCACGGGCCGGATCGCTCAGTTTGGTTCACACATGATTGAATCTGTAAATAACAAGCTCTTTGAACAATTCATCCAGAATTTTTCCAATTTGCTTACACAAGAAAATGAAGGAGGCAATGTGGATGGGGTTACTTCAGAAGCGGAACCCGTCAAAGCAGCATCACTTGTTGGTTCAATTATTGTGTCTGAACTCAAAAGAAAGCTTGGCAAAAAAGCAGAATTGGAATGGAAACATTAAGGTACATTTTTAGTTTTTTCCTGCAATGATTTCCGCAATCATTCTGGCCGCCGGCGAATCCCGGAGAATGGGAGTGAAAAACAAGCTCCTCCTGCCAATCAGCGGGGAAGTGTTGATCAGTAACTTTGTGAAATCGGTCTGTGCCTCAAACGTAGATGAAGTAGTGGTAGTGGTTGGTCACGAAGCAGAAAAAATCGAAGACGTTTTACAGGGGCAACCGGTGCGGTTTGTAGAAAATCTGCGCTACATGGAAGGCATGACATCCTCTATTCAAACTGGAATACATGCTGCATCTGCGGAAAGTGAAGGCTTGCTGATATGCCTTGCAGATCAACCGTTCATTGAAACCTCCGATTTTAATTGTTTAATTCATGAGTTTACTGATTTATTCGATTCTAAAAGTTCTTTGATTATTGTTCCAGTTTTTAAAGGACAGCGCGGGAATCCGGTTTTGTTTTCCTGCCAATTCAGAGACATTATTTTACAACACACAGGTAAGGGCTGCAAGGACATTGTATTAAAACATCCGGAGAGTGTCCGGGAAGTAGAAATGGGAAATGATAACGTTTTGCAGGATGTAGATACTCCGGAAGATTATAAGATGTTTTGTACGAATTAAAATTACATTATTTAAGACCCAATAACAGAGGAAGCCATTGCAGAACAATAAGTTCTTGCTGAATCATTACCTTTTAATTTTACTAGAAACAAAGCAATAAAAAATGTTCAACGAATATTTTGAAAAATTAGCAGAATTTAATTCGGCGGAAGTTCCGTTTGCGGTGGCAACAGTAATCAAAATTACCGGATCGGTTTCTGCTAAACCCGGAGCGAAATCTATTATTGACAGCAAGGGACAAACTGTATTCGGATGGGTCGGCGGTGGTTGCGCGGAGGAAGCAGTGCGGGAAGCCTCTCTGGAAAGTATGCGAGACGGCCAAACCCGGATTGTACCTCTCGATCTCGATGATGAAATTTTAGGCGTTGGGATGCCCTGCGGTGGCACGATGGAAGTTTATGTAGAACCGTATATGCCACTTCCTGAATTAATGATTGTAGGACACGGCCGCATCGCAGAGGTTTTGGCAGAATTGGCTCACACGGTTCATTTTTCCATCACAGTCAACGATACCGGAGCGACCCGAGAAACTTACCCGATGGCTGAGCGTTTGATCACTTCGGATTTGGATTTCAGTAAAATGGAAATTGGACCTCAGACTTATGTCGTGGTTGTTACTCAACATAAAGGCGACCAGCATTCGATCAAAAAGGCCTTGAAGGGGAATGGGCCGTACATCGGTTTGGTGGCCAGCACCAAGCGGGCAAAACTGGTCTTTAAGTATTTACTCGATGAAGGTGTAGATCCTGAAGAATTAAAGCGGGTACATTCCCCAGCAGGTTTGGATTTTGCCGGAACGACTCCTGAAGAAATAGCTTTGAGCATTGTCGGTGAAATGGTGACCGTTCGTCGCGGCGGTTCCGGAAAATCAATGATGGAATTGAAATAAGTTTGTCTCTGTATCCTGATATTAGCCACAGACAAAACGGACAAAACAGATAATATTTCTGTGTTAATCCGTGCAAATCTGTGGTTGTTTTTTAGCGCAAAAAAATGCAACACCATCCGTTGACATCAAAAATACGAGATGATTTCCCAATTCTCAAACGTGAAATTAACGACTTCCCTCTGGCTTATCTGGACAATGCAGCTACTACTCAAAAACCACAATGCGTGATCGACTCTCTGTTGGACTTTTATTCAACTCACAACAGTAACGTCAGCCGCGGAGTTTACAAGCTTGCCGAAGAAGCAACGGAAATTTACGAAGAAGGCCGCGAAAGCATTGCGAAATTTATTGGCGCAACGGATTCCGGAAATATAATTTTTACCAGCGGGACCACGGAGTCAATCAATCTTGTTGCTTCAGCTTGGGCGAAATACATTTTAAAAACTGGAGACCGGATCATCGTGACCGAAATGGAACACCATTCCAATCTGGTACCGTGGCAAATGGCCGCACAAGCATCCGAATCGGAATTGGTGTACTGGCCAATCACTTCGGAAGCCGGAAGCACCGGTGTCGGTCTTTTGGAATTGAAAGAGTTGGAAGAATTGCTGACAGATTCTGTTAAACTGCTTGCTGTCACTGCAGTTTCCAATGTTTTAGGAACAGTTAATCCCATTGCGAAAATCGTAGAAATGGCACACGAACGCGGCATTCCGGTTTTGGTGGATGCAGCTCAGGCAGTGGCACGGATGCCGATTGACGTTAACGGTTGGGATTGCGATTTTCTTGCTTTTTCAGGACACAAAGTATACGGCCCCACAGGAATAGGGGTACTTTACGTAAAAAAAGATAGACTTGACGAAATGCTCCCGTTTCAAGGCGGCGGTGGAATGATTCGCCAAGTCGGGCGGCAATCTTCCACATGGGCCGATTCTCCGCAAAAATTTGAAGCGGGAACTCCTCCCGTGGCGGAAGTTTCCGGATTGGCGGCAGCCTTGGAATATGTGTCTGATGTCGGAATTTCTGAAATTCAAAAGCATGAAAAGGAACTCACTGCCCATGCGTTGAGCATGTTCGCAGAGTTTTCAGATCTGGAACTTTATGGACCTCAGGATACCTGTGACCGAACTGGAGTGTTGAGTTTCAACCTCCGGAATGTGCATCCTCACGATGTCGCGCAAGTTCTGGACGAGAGTGGAATTGCAGTACGTGCCGGACACCACTGCACGCAAATTCTGCATGAGCTGCTCGGAGTCGCGGCAAGCGTTCGTATGAGTTTTGGGATATACAACGAAGTCTCAGAAATCGACCACTTGTTTAGCACACTTGATCGAGCTAGAGATATTTTTTTGGATTGATATGAGTACTAATTCTATTTACAGAGATCTGTTGCTGGATCATGCACGATACCCAAAAAATTCGGGATATTTGGAGCATCCGGATTTGAAGGCATCTGCTTTCAATCCGCTTTGTGGAGATGAGTTGGAACTGACTTTAGCGTTGTCTGGAGAAATCATTCATGACTGCAGGACACAAGTACGGGGCTGCACCATTTGTATTGCTTCAGCTTCAATGATGAGCGAGTTTATTTTGGAAAAAACTCTTTCAGAAGTACTGCAGATCAGTAAAGAGTTTAACAAAAGCCTCCGAAAAGATAATGAAGATATTCCTGAAACTATAGAATCTCT
>CABXOR010000095.1 GCA_902513935.1 uncultured SAR324 cluster bacterium | reverse complement strand
GGTTTCGGTTCTGGTTTCGGTTCTGGTTTCGGCTCTGGTTTCGGTTCTGGTTTCGGTTCTGGTTTCGGTTCTGGCTCTGGCTCTGGTTTCGGTTCTGGCTCTACCTTAGGTTCTTCTGCCTTAGGTTCTTCAGGTGGAGCTGGATCCGGTTGTTGACCACAATTGCCCCCGGTTAACAAAATCCCCATTGTGATGATGAATATCAACCTAAGTAAGTTTTTCATTACATACCTCTTATTTGTTTAAAAAATTTAGTACAGGAAAGCTTCTGTCCAAAACATTCGAAACAGTAAAACCTCCAGCTCTTACCCTTACAGGGTGCAAGTGGGATGCCTAATTAAGCATCCTGGCAAAAATTTGATCTGTTACCAAATGCAAAAATACTAACTCGTAACCTTTTCGGACAATCATTGTTAGATTATTACAAGCAGTGGGAATTAGCTAAAACTGAATTTATTTCTTTGGCTGAGAAGATATATACTTCATAATATTGTCTAAATTCAACCTATAATTCCATATTTGTCAAAATTGCCCATCCTTAAATTCCACTTCTTGCTTTTCCCCATCGGGGAAAAAAAGTGTCCCCTTTCCATTTGGAACACCATTTTTGATTTCACCCTCATATCTACTATTTATTTTCTCATCCCCATTTTTGAACCAAACCCATTCAGTATAAATCAACTCACCAAATAGAACCTCGCCACAAATTGGGTCTTCTATGTTTAACTGATGACAGATTTTTTCCCGAGCCATTTCACCGTAAGGTTCGTCACTTCCCTTCAAGGCTAGAAGCAATGACTTTTGCTCTTCGTCTTGCCCCAGTTTACCCAGCAATTCGCTTGCTTCGAATATTGACCGACTTCTATATGGACTATTTGGGTAGTCAGAAATCAATGCTCCGTAGTAGCCGAGACTGAGTTCCATTAAACCCTTATTCTTTTGAGTCTCTGCCAACAGCAAAATTAACAAATCTTTTTGCAAGTTGTTCCCTTTGTTTATCAGTTCTAGAACTAGAGCCTCAAGTGTGCTGGTTTCACCTACAGAGGCCAGAGCCAATATTGTAGCAAATTGATTTAATTCTGAAAGCTGTGAACTGCTGCTTTTTCTTTGATATTCCAGCAGCTTTTCTTCAAGAATAGAGATTTTAAATTTCAGTGAGCTAATTGTTTCAGTCAATTTAAGATTGCTTTTAGTCAGAGTCTCTATTTTTGCGTTTTGCGGCTCCAAAAGAGCCAATTGTTCGCTCGCCAGCTTTGAGGATTTTTCTTTAAGCTGCATCATTTCGAGATGTAAACGCGCTACTATCCGCTTAACCTTTTTAACGTCATCAGCTCCAACAGCAACTGAAGAAAATAATGACAAAAATACGACGCACAGAATAGCTTTGAGGGGAAGCCGTCTCAAAATAATAGGGGAAATAAACCTCATAATTTAGTTTAATCCAGAATTCCAGGAGGGTGATGTTTCATTAACTCCACCAGTAGAGTTGGTAAGTCTTTGGGGAGAGCTTCCTGAAGAAAGAGAATAATAGATTTTCCATTGCCTTGAACCAGTTTTTTTAGCCTGATACGCTACTATAGAACCATCTGAAGACCATGCAGGACTCTCAGCCTGCATACCTTTTGGTGAAACTTGGGTTTCAAAACCTAATGGGTCATCCACTAAAACACGAAAAATAACTGATTTACTATTGCGTACACCGTTATACGCAATCATAGTACCATCTGGTGACCAGGAAGGAGACGAATTATAATTGCCTTTTTTTGTGAGGCGCGTAGATTTTTTTGTGCTCAAATTCAATAAATAAACCTGAGGAGTTCCGGTTCGGTCAGATATGTAAGCAAGCTTTTTTCCATCTGGAGAAAGAGCTGGTTCAGTTTCAATGGCCATATGTTTAGTTAACTTGCGTGACATTTCCAATGAAGGTCCAGTTCCTCCAGAAACAAGCGTGTATTCGAAAAGATCTGTATTTTTTTCGCCAGCATATTTAGCAAGATAAATTTTTCCGTTATTTCCCCATGTAGCACTGCTGCTGCTACCTTCAGTAAAATAGATACTCTTACTCTTTAATCTTAAGGGAATAAAACCTTGCCAAATAACTTCTGATCCACGACCCGTTTGAGCAGAATAGACAATGGCGTCCCCTTTTGGACTCCAGCTTACACCAGTATTATTAAATAAATTATATGTAATTTGTTTTTGAATTTCTGAGCCAAAACGTTTCATTACGAGAGAGTTTTTGTTTTCCCCTTTTTTAGTTTCTGACCACACAATAGTACCACCCAAAGAGCCTTGGATGCCCATTAAATTCTTTATTAGAAAATTACCCAGTTGAGCAGATTTTAAATTAACATATTCCATATCCTGATTACGGAATTTCAATCCTGTTGTAATTGGCTCAAAACCCTGACCCTGAGCACCAGACAAAGTTACTGAAACTATTTTTTGATCATTAGTTGGACTTATTTTAAGATTAAAAGAGGGCTCTGCTGAATCTTCTACTATATTAAACAGCAAAGTTTTAGGCATTTGATTCCGTAACTGCTCAACAAGCAGATCAACTAAGTCAGAATCACCGGATTTATTAATGGAAAGGTTGAGTTTTTCTATTTTAGGCTTGTTAATATCAAAAAATTCAATAGCCAAAGCTGGCAAAACTAGACAGAGCGAAACTCCAACAATTAGAATTAGCTTAAATAAAACTTTCATACAGTCTCCTGTGTTTCTGGTTTAAAAGTTAATACACAAAATAAAGTGTATTCTTGGTTATTCAACAAGTATTTTATATGAAATATTTTCCATATTGGGCGTAAATTTAAGCCCGATCTCAGTCAATTTGCCATCAAAATCATCAGGCAAAGGTGGCAAAGTCTTCAATTTAGCAAACACGGATTTCAGCGACTGATCAAAAATCCTGTTCCCCGAAACTTTTACAAATGAATATTGCAGCAATGTACCATCTTTCGCGATTTTGAGCCTCAACTTCAGTTCCAGGTGCGGACTTAATTGAGCCGGTAATGTCCATTGTTCTACAATGTAACTGTAAACTACCTGCCCGTAATTTCTGCTCTGCACAACTCCTAATTTTTTAATCTTCCTGGAAATTTTTGATTTTCCCTTGGCAAAAAGGGCTGAGTTTTTTGTAATTACTTCCGTTACCTGTCCTTTGCCTGTTTTAGAAATTTCACCCTGTTTTCGTAATTTTTTGAGGTTTAAATTTTTCGTATCTAATTTAAATCCCTTTAATACTTTTCCAAGTGAAATTGTTTTATTTTTAGCAGATTCAGGAATTGTTTGCTCTAAATCCTCCAAACCTTCCAAGGAAAGTTTTTTTAACTCTGACAGCTCTTTTGAAATAGTTGCAACCTCAATGGTATCATCTTCTTCTTTAAATACTGTCTCATCATCCTCAACAATCTCAGATTGATCCGGTTTATCTTCTTGTGTAACAGCAATTTCTTTTTGATCTTCAATACCAGTCTTATCTTCGCCCAAA
>CABXOR010000094.1 GCA_902513935.1 uncultured SAR324 cluster bacterium | reverse complement strand
TAAATCTCGATCTTGCCGGTGAATTCTTAGAAATTGCCACTTTGTTAATTTTAATCAAGTCCAGATATTTGCTCCCCAAGTCTCCGGAAGATTTTGAAGAAGTGGAAGAAGAGGATCCGGAAGAAATTCTACGGCGCCGCTTATTGGAATATCAGCATTACAAGGATGCAGCGTTTGAACTAAGTTCTCTTGATATTCTGGGACGGGATGTATTTCAGCGTCCGGAATATGTGGAGTTAGTTGCAGACAACGAGGAAACTTCAACGGAATACGAAGACATCTCAGTTTCTGCTCTGATGGAAGCTTTCGGGCGGGTAATGAAGCGTCTTCCTAAAATAACCAGACATTTAATTGAAACAGAAAAGGTACGGATCGAGGATCGCATTGACGAACTGATTTCTCTTTTCGGTAAACGGAAGCATTGTCTTTTTGAAGAACTGTTTGAAGATAACAAACCTCTGTCGTGGTTTATAATTACGTTCATGGCAATTTTGGAAATGGCACGATTGCATCTTATCACCATAGTTCAAGTTGACCAGGTTGGCGCAATTCACTGTACTGTTCATGATGATTTTGATCAAAATATCAGTCACTGGTACCATTTACAAAATTTTAATGGAAAAGAGGAATCGGCCCTGCTGAAAGCAAGCTGATTCTTTCAGGGCGAGATTTATTACAGAGGTAAATAATTCTGGATGGAAGTACAGTTTAATCAACTTAAGCTTGTGCAATGAAGGCCCGGCATTTCCCAGCTGACTGAAGATATAAAATGTATGAAATTTGCGTTTTCCCAAATTTCATACGAAAACCATTTTCCTGTTTCAAGACATATCCCTGCTAAAACAGAACAATAGAAAATTAATAAACCTAAATAACCTGGTATAAAATGTTCCGGATTTTACTGTTAAAACTGATTTTTTCTGGGATAATTGTCCTGTTTTTACCGACCTTGTTGTCTGCAAATCAGTCTCCTAATCTAAAAATCATTGCAATTGTCCTTTCTAAAACCTGTCCTTTACCTGATGGCCCGGATATGACAATTGACTCTCCGGATTCCATTATTAAATCTGTAAAGAATCCAGATTGCCCAAAACATGGTGATACACAGTTGGTTCAAACTGCAATTGCCAATCATGCTAAGATTCAAATTAAAGTAGGCGTAGAAATAAAAGTTCGAGTTGACAATCAGGAATTGAAAAATAAGGGGCTTCGCAAAGTTTATACGATTCTGGCTCGTGACACAACACGGGTACTGCATGGTATTAATTTGGGTGATCCCGGCCGTTATCAAATCTCAGTTAGAGTTTGGGATGCTAAATTCAAACGGATATTAATCAATACAACTGCAGGAGATGAGAGATATTTTTTTGTAGCATCTCATCAGGATGTTGAAGTTGCAAAAACCCAATTAGCGTCAGGTGTGAGAGTATCCGGGAAAAACGTCATCTCTCCTTTGAGATTTGATCCGCCTGATTTGCGCTGGGAATCTGTACAGGTTCTTCCAAAGCATTCTCTTCGTGGTGAGAAGCTTAAATTACGTTTGAACTTAATGAATGCAGGAGGGGATATTGTCAGGGATATTTTAACTAAGGTTCAATATTTTAATGTCAAACAACCAATGCGAAAGTCTGTAATAGCCATGCCCAGTGTACACGTGATGGCACCGGGAGAAATCACAACTTTTGACTTGGAATACATCCTTCCTGAAGACCAATTGTTGGGCAAATATCAAATTATTGCTACTGTTGATCCAGATAACGAAATTGAAGAACTAAAGGAAAAAAATAATGCTGCAAAATCCAACGTAATCAAACTCAGCGATATTAAGCTCCTTTTACCTACTGATAAATTTACCTTTGAAGAAAATGGACTGTTTCTTTTTCAGTGGGACAGTCTGGCTTTCAGTGAATTCAAAATTCAAGTTGGCGTTGATGAAAAATTTGATGACTCCGGATCATATTTTGATCTACCACAGGGAAACCGCTGGATTGCTGACAAGGAACTGGTTCCGCTTGCAGGAGAACTTCCGGGAATGGCGATGGGATTGATGAGAGCAAAAGAGAAAAATCAGCTTTACTGGCGTGTGATTGGTCGTCAAGCGAGTGGGAGACAGGCAGTTTCGGGAATTAACAGGTTCAGTATTACACCGGTTAGTTCCGATTCTTCCTGATTTTCATACACTATATTCACAACACACAAGTCTTAGGCTTATGTTATTAAAGTTATTTCTCGCCTTCACTATCATTCCGATTTTTGAAATTTACTTGCTGATAAAAATTGGTACTGTATTTGGTGCACTAACTTCAATTGCCCTCGTCATTTTTACTGGATTTTTAGGAGCATATTTAGCTCGAATACAGGGATTACATACTTTGTTTCGTATACAGGAAAGTCTGCGTGAAGGAAGGATGCCCTCTGGAGAACTACTTGATGCTTTGTTAATTTGTTTAGCAGGACTTGTGTTGCTGACCCCAGGTTTTTTAACAGACACAATAGGTTTTATCCTCCTCGTTCCAAGCAGCAGAAATGCTATCAAATCCTGGCTGCGACGCCAGATTGAAGCCCGATATTCTCACACTCGGCCGGAAGACGTCATTATAGAACAGTAGTGAATCAAGAGAATTTCCTGGTCAATTCCTTAAATACTTTCCATAACAACTACAACTTCTAAGGTTGAAAATATTGCCCATTTGATGAAGATCTGATAACCTGTCCTCAGGAGGTATGAATTATCTATCAATTCTCCCCACTTTTTAGCTAAAAAGAGGCAGCATGGCGAAAACAGCAAGACTTGAAGTCAATGAAAAATATATAGATCTCCCACTGGTTATGGGAAGTGAAAGTGAAATAGGCATTGATATTAGTAAATTACGTTCTCAGACAACAGCAATAACTCTTGATCCGGGCTTTGTTAATACAGGATCTTGTGAAAGCGGTATTACATTTCTGGATGGTGAGAAGGGTATTTTGCGTTATCGGGGTTATCCAATTGAACAACTTGCTGAAAATTCAAATTTCCTTGAAGTTAGTTATTTATTGATTTATGGCGAATTGCCTTCAAATCAGCAGCTGAATGACTTTGAATACAATGTTAAACAGCATACTTTGCTCCACGAAGATGTCAGGCACATTTATCAGGCCTTTCCCAAGGATGCTCACCCGATGGCAATTCTTTCAAGTATCGTCTGTGCACTTTCAACATTCTATCCTGATTTCAGTGCTACCGACAGTGATGCAGTAGATTTGGCGATTTGGCGTCTGATGGGCAAACTCCCCACCATCGCAGCCTGGTCATTCAAAAAAAATATCGGCCAGCCTTTTGTTTATCCAATTAACGAATTCACTTATACTAAAAACTTTCTGAATATGTTATTTGGTGTACCTACCACGAATTATGAAGTTCCAGAGGAATTTGTGAAAGCCCTTAATGTACTTTTTATTTTACATGCAGATCATGAACAGAATTGCTCAACCTCAACAGTTAGATTGGTGGGCAGCAGTGAAGCAAA
>CABXOR010000093.1 GCA_902513935.1 uncultured SAR324 cluster bacterium | reverse complement strand
GAAAAAGTTGAGCTGCCTTGGAAAAAAGGACTTCAGCTGATATTAACAATCCTGGGCAAATCACTCCTCCTTCAAAAACACCTTCAGCTGTGACCACATCCAAAGTCGTGGCTGTTCCGCAATCAATAACTATCAGCGAAGTTTTATATTCCTGGTAAGCAGCAAGGGCATTAATAAGTCTGTCTTGACCAACTTTTGAAGGTATTTCAGTGTTGATTTCAATGCCAAAATTTAGATCGCTGTTTACTATTATAGGTGGTTGACCAACCAAATTTTCGATTAGATTAAGAAAAACATTTGTCAGTTCAGGTACAACTGAACTAAGTACTGCTCCTTGTACATCTTCCAAGCTAAAATCGCATGCGAAAAGCATACCCCGAACCAGCATTTCATATTCATCTACACTCTGATGATGGACAGTATGCAAGCGCCAATTCTGCATTAATTCAGAATCTTTGAAAATACCAAGAACTATGTCACTGTTACCTATGTCAAAAGCTATAATCATTATTTTACTCATTCATATCAATAATATCACCGGAAACATGTGTTAAGATTTGACCAGAATCTGTCCGAATCTGCAAATATCCTTCCCTTGTCAATCCTTCTATTATGCCAACTGTTCCGGAGTCTCTGGTTCGTTCTTCTACGTTATTCAAACTACACACCTTGCTGCCTAATGCCTTAGCCCGATGCAACCATTCCTGTAGTAATGACGAACGTCCTGATGTAGAGTTATCAGGTTTTTGTGTATTGGAAGAGACCTGACTGAATTCTTCCAAACAGTCATTTAATTCTAGCAGAATTTGCTGAAAAATTATTTCATTATCAAGAACAGAAGCTGTTTCAGTTTTACCCGTTTTGTCTGAATATGGTGACATTTCAGACTCTATTGTTGTCACAATATTTTGTAATTCTTCAGGATAATCACGGGGACAGCCTTTTGTGTTTAATCCTATTCCCAAAATTAAGACAGGAAAAAAATGATCGGGAATAGTAATTGTTTCGAGTAAAATCCCACAGATTTTCTTTTCGTTAACCAGCACATCATTAGGCCATTTAAGCCGTATTTTTTTAACATAGTTTTCAAGTACTCGTGCTACAGTCACTCCGGCTAATAAAGCAAATATTTGAATCTCTTCAAGGGGCAAATATGGGTGCAAAACTACAGAAAAAGTCAGGTTATTTCCACGAACAGAAGTAAACTTTCTGCCGGCTCTTCCACGTCCGGAAATCTGCATTTCTGCAATCACAACCAATCCGCGTCGCTGGAGCAATTCTTTTCTATCTTTCAGGTATGTATTTGTTGAATCGATTTCATTCAGACGTATAATGTGATTGCCAATTTTTTCAGACATTATTATTTAGCGCAACAAAAATTCGTGGATTATGAGTTTTTCAACAGTGTTGTCTGGGTTTCTGACCACAGATACAAACGTATTCACTTCTGCTTGTACATTGTCGATTTCGGTTTTCAGGTTGATTTCATACCAATTACTGTAAGGAATGAAGAATTGTTTGGCGACAACTGGCAAATCAGAAGTTGCAGGACTTGAATCTAAAGATTTTTGTATTTCAGAAATTGAATGGTATGTTTTACCTTTTTCTCCACTGGTTATTAATTTTAGTGTAGACCCTATTTCTATAGCTTTTGCTATAAATGTTTGGGAGGTACTACTATCTGCTTGATTTTCAAACTGCATCAAAAAATCAACAATCTCATTTTCTGTTGCAAGGTTGACATTTATACGTGGTTGTTCAAAACCATCTGACCTATTTTCGACTGGAAAAACCGTAAAATAATTTTTCCAGTTTCCTAATCCCGATTGAGAATTATCTAAAGGAATTCCGCTTTCAGCAATACCGTCAATCAGCAGAATTTCGCTAAGTTTATCCAACTTTTGATTCTTGATTTCATATTCAGTTTGCAAATCCTGGTAGTGTTCTATTCCTATCATTTCATATGGTTCCTGGTCCCCATCAGTCCAATCGAACAAGGCCGCATAAATTCTGTCGATGGAAGAAATTTCCAAAGAGACTTGACCGGGCAAAGATTTCATATTTTTTAGTATATTCACAAACTGGTTATGCAAATCTAAATCTTCCGGTGTCCCAGGATTGTTCTTCTGGATTCGATTTAAATTGAACAAATGATCAATCGGGCGAATATATGGTGTATAAAAAATTACATCAGGAAAATCAGCAATTACTCCTGCAATTAATTTTACAGGTTTGCAGGGATTTAAAAGAGTGCAGTCATTTCCAGAGAATTCACTAAAATTATTCTGTAATCCCTGTAAGTAGATTCGAAAAAATTTAACCTCGTTTTGACCTTTCAACCCTTCCACTACAGCCTTAAACATAGATTTGACAGCATTCCTGGCTTTGAATGAAGCTTGGTAATTTTGGATACCCCTTGTTTCGAGTTTTGCTTCAAAAGAAAACTCTGTCATGAAAACGGCAAGCAGGGCCAAAATAACCAACGTTACCAACAGAGCAATTCCACGACGCGGACTTTTATATAAGTGTGAAGGTTGGGACACTAAAAGGTGAGACATGAATTTTTAGATTTGCAGGCTGAGATTAACACCTCAACCCGCAGTCCAAAGTTTCCATTAGCGTAAAATATAAGGGCCGTTGTTTGACAGGAAAAAGAAGAGCTGTTTTTGCTCACGGCTACAATACTGCTGAAATTTTATGAACAACCACTTGTTGCTCCACAGGAAGCACATTTGAGACATGAACCGTTACGTACCATAGTGAACTGCTGACAGGTGTGACAGGCTTCACCCTCATAACCCTTCATTCGTGCTTCTTGAACAAGGGTTGTTGTGGAACGTTCTTGTGTCTCCCAACTTTCTGTGGATGAATCAGTATCAAAATCTGAATTGCCAGTAAATTCAGCATGTACCTGTTCCGGTTTTGGATCAGAATTTTTTAATAGAGCAAAATCTACTCCTTCAAAATCGCTTTCCTCCTGTTCCAGAAAGGCCAGACTTTCTTCAGTGCTGAGAGTCCTCTCCGAAACTACTTGTTCATTGTCAAACTCGGGTTGATCCTCATTTTGTGTATGTACTGCACTGGCTTGTAACTCGTCAGCATTAACCTGAGCCAGATCGTTGCGACCAAGGTAAGAAATTGCAAGTTCACGGAAAATGTAATCAATAATGGATGTACTCATTTTGATTGAGTCATTTCCAGAAACCATACCATTTGGTTCAAAACGTGTAAAAATAAAGGCTTCCACAAATTCTTCCAGTGGAACACCATGCTGTAAGCCTAGTGAAATTGCAATTGCAAAGCTGTTCATCAAGCTTCTGAAAGCGGCCCCCTCTTTGTGCATATCAACAAAAATTTCGCCTATTGTACCATCTTCATATTCACCGGTACGCAGATAGAGTTTGTGCCCTCCGATGACCGCTTTTTGAGTGTATCCGCTGCGACGGTGTGGTAATTTTCTGCGTTTGGCTATGTAGCGGTGAATTATTTTTTCCGCAATCCGGACTTGTTCCGTTTTTTCAGCAGCAATATCTCCTTCAACCTCATCTTCGTCCCACA
>CABXOR010000092.1 GCA_902513935.1 uncultured SAR324 cluster bacterium | reverse complement strand
ATTGAAAGGGGAAGATCGGTCAGTGACTGCACCAGTTTGATTGTGTCAGCCAATATTTTTGGTTCGTCGGCTAATGGAATACCTGCATTCACATCCAGCATGTGTGCTCCAGCGGCAACCTGTGCCAGTGTGTCTTGTTCCACGCGGCTGAAATCACCTTCTGCCATTTCTTTGGCTAAAAGTTTACGTCCGGTAGGATTGATCCGTTCGCCTATCATTACGAACGGTCGGTTTAAGCCAATTACAACTTCTTTGCTGGCAGAACTAATTACGGTATCGGTCATTTATATTTGTTTAATTTTTCAGGTTTCAGAAATTTTTAAGCCTTTGTTCTTAATAAGTATTTTAAGAACTTCGTCTGAAAAACTAGCTTCCAGTTCTTCTGCAGTCGTGTCTGCAATAGTTTGTAGGTCGCCTTGACAAGTTTCAATTTGCCGCCGCCAATCTTCAAGGTACTCTTCACTTCCCTGACGTCCGGCACGCATCGCGGCCCTGTCTATGGCAACCATAAAGCGTTTGGATAACTGAGTTTTTGCTTTAGTCCGTCCCTCTTTAACTACAACCTGTGAAGGAATGTCACGCCAAAAAATTATGGTTTTTTTTGCCATTTACATATTTAATTTAATAAAGCAGACAACACCGGAGCCAATTCACCATATCCAGTATAGCAATATTCGTATTTCAACCCCAATCGATTGGCGATTTCGTCTGCTTGTGTTTGTAATTCAGAATTCTCAGTTTGCCCGAGGTACACCAGTTTTTTATAATGTTTAAAGTAGACTTGCAAGAGTTCAGGGTGACGGTCGATCTTCATGCCCTGCCATACCAGTTTTTCAAAAGCTCCCACCAAAAAATCGGTGAGAAAAAAACTGCCAGGTTCTTCATCCATAATTTCTGCAAACGTTTGTTCTCCAGAATAAAATTCATAACAATGGGCTCCCGGTAAACGCTGAACTCTAAATTCATCCAGCATTGAATCTATTTCACCTCCAGTACCACAATCTGCATATCCGATAAAAATTTTGGAAAATTTAGTTTGAGCGATTTGCAAATTCATCCGTAATTGTTCAGTAATTTTTTCGGGTGTATTATGTAAAATTGCAGGTAAATATCTGGTTTTCAAATGAGACCAACCATTCAGACGAATCAAAGCGGATATTTCTTTTGACAATGCACCACAAGCCAAAATTAATATTTTGTCGGAAGGCTCCTGGTGTTCCGCCCACATATCCTGATGAATAGCCTGTTTTTTGGTATTATCCAACTGATATTTCCGGCCACGACGGCGTAATTTTATTTCAGGTATCATCAGTTTCTCAACTAATTTATGCTACTGCCTTTTCCTTTGTTGTTTCACGACGTTGAGAAATCATTGACTGGGCTGTTTCAACGGCCACCGCAGCGTCCCTACAATATGCATCGGCACCGATTGCCAGGCTAAACTCTTCGTTTAAAGGTGCTCCTCCTACCAGTACAATCAGATCGTCACGGATACCCTGATTGCATAACTCTTCGATAACCACTTTCATATAAGGCATGGTAGTTGTGAGTAAAGCCGACATGCCTAAAATATCGGGTTTGTGTTCTTCAATGGCCTCCAAATAATTCTCCACCGGATTATTGATGCCAATGTCAACCACCTCAAAACCAGCGCCTTCCCACATCATACCGACTAGATTTTTTCCTATGTCGTGGATGTCGCCTTTAACTGTGCCGACCACGGCTTTGCCCAAAGGTGGTGCCCCGGTTTCCGCCAGCAGTGGACGCAATATTGCCATTCCGCCTTTCATCGAATTTGCAGAAAGTAAGACTTCAGGAACAAACAAAATTCCGTCACGGAAATCAATGCCCACAATGCGCATTCCTTCCACGAGTGCGTCACTAAGCACCTTGTCCGGTCCCCAGCCCCGTTCGAGTAAAATGTTCGTGCCTTCCTCGATTTCCTCCTTCAGTCCATCGTAGAGATCATCGTGCATTTGCAGAACGAGTTCGTCGTCCGACAAAGTGGATAAATCTAATTCTTCGTCTTCAATTAAGTCTTGTTCTTCACTCATAATTTTCTCCTTGGGGTTGATTAAATTGCGAAATTATATTTTTCGCATAAAACTTACAAAAGCTCACAAAAATCTATATTTTGTTTTTGTCCGTTTTCGGGGGTTTTTGGCAAACCTTTTACAAATCCTTGCACAAGCGCAAAGAATCATAAATGGCTGAATGTACATTCCGGCTGGCAACCGCATCACCGACCCGAAATAGCTGAAAATTCCCTTCCGGATTATTCACCAAATTTTGCGTATTTCCTGAAATCAAGGCTTCCAAATCAATTTCACCACAATTGCTCGATTGCTCACGCAGTTCAAAATAAAGTTCATCCAGCGGTAAAGTTCCGTGCTCTACAACGATTTGTTCGAATGTGCGTTCAATGTTGGAATACGTGTATTCGTTGTAAAGTGTGGCGACCAATCCGCAAGTGTTACGGCGCACTTCCGTTAAACGATGATTGAGTGTAATCCTTACCTCATTTTCATAAAGTGCAGTCAAATACGCCGGATAATTTGTGCCGCCGACATCCGGCGCAATGGTGCGTTCCGGAGTCACATATTCAAGATTTGTTCCCGGATGTGAGGCTCGCTTTACCAAAAATTCAGCACAGGAAATTCCGGGGTGCTGGCCGTTGTCGTCAAAGAGCAAAATGTTATTTTTAGGTTTCACACTTCCCGCTAAAATGTCCCAACTCGGAACCACCAAATCTGCGCCCTCCTGCAAAAATTCTGTGTTCGGCAAACCTCCGGTTGCCAAAATCACCACTTCCGGATTTTCGGCCAAAATTTCGGAAGCTTCGGCGTAACAATTGAAACGTATTTCCACTCCTAGCCGTCGCACTTCCTCAAAAAGCCAATCGACAATTCCGATAATTTCCCTTCTCCGCTCTATTTTTGCAGCCAAAAGCAATTGTCCGCCGGGTCGATCATTTGCTTCAAATAAAACGACTGAATGTCCCCGTTCGGCACAAACACGAGCGGCTTCCAGTCCGGAAGGTCCGGCGCCGATTACGACAATTTTCCGCACACTTCCATAAGTTTTCGGCACAAAATGCGGCATAGTCTTTTCGCGTCCGGTCGCAGGATTGTGGGCGCAAAGTGCATCATTATTTTCATACAAACGATCCAAACAATAACCCATGCCGACACAAGGCCGGATGTGGTCTTCTTCTCCGGATTCAATTTTTTTAACAATGTACGGATCTGCCATGTGCGCCCGCGTCATGCCGACCATGTCGAGTAAATTTTCCCGTAAGGCATGACGCGCGCTGGCCACTTCGTTGATTCGGGTCGCATGAAAAACCGGCAAATCAAATTCACGTTTTATGGCTCCGGCAAATTCCAAATACGGAGCCGCCGGTATACCCATGCTCGGCAAAACCAGTGACTCTCCTTCTTCTGTGTCGATGTGACCTTTGATGATATTGATAAAATCCAACGCACCGGTTTCAACCAACATTTCGCCAATTTTTAGACCTTCTTCCAAACGCAAACCGCCTGCTAAGTTTTCATCCAAGCCCTCGTCAAAGACCATCCGGATTCCGACAATATAATCGTTGCCGACTTGTTTACGGATTTCCTCCAAAACTTCCAAAGAAAAACGAACTCGATTTTCCAAACTGCCGCCA
>CABXOR010000091.1 GCA_902513935.1 uncultured SAR324 cluster bacterium | reverse complement strand
CTCTTCTTTCATATTCCTTTTCTTATTTTTTTCTGTAGAATTGTCTACAAAAAAGCATACGTAAATACGGGTGCTAGTGGGACTGCTCCTGAAAAATATCCCAAGATTGAAATAATTTGGATAGGTACCGCAGCAGTTCTGTTTATTCTGGTCAATATTCTGAGTGTGGTCTATATGCCTCCGGTATCAACTGCAGCATTGACAAAAAGTGGAACTTCCTTCCAAGAAGTCGATATAACTGCTAAATCATGGTACTACGATATAAGTTCCCGGGAGATTGAGGCAGGAAAACCCGTGAAATTTTCTGCGAAAAGTGCTGATACTGTGCATGGTTTTTCTGTGTACCATCCCGAAGGGAGGATATTATTTACGATGATGTTGATGCCTGGAATGGAATCACCAACAACTTTGGTACATACTTTCAAAGAACCAGGTCAATATAAGATTCGCTGCCTAGAGTACTGTGGGATTGTACACCATGCGATGCAGGACGTTCTCGTGGTTAAGTAGCAATTTTTTAAAAAGAACGTCAATTAGTCTTTAGTTAAATGATATGTGCATCCTTACTTAATTTTGTTAGGGTGATCATAAAATTAAATCCATTAACTTGATTAGGAGTTGAAAAATGTCTACTGCCGCCTCAATGATTCAGGGTACCCCTATTTTAGGGAAAATGTTTAAGGCCAATGGTAATGATGAACTTGCATCCATAAATGCATGGCCGTCTTTAATCATAATGACTTCTTTCGCTTGGCTGGCCATAGCCATGTTGCTTGGGGTGTGCATGCCCATCATACAGTATTTTGGACTAAACATATTTTTATTTGAATTTTACACTGCCCTGACGCTTCACGGTGCTGCAATGACATTCCCATTTGCATTTTCATTGATGGTTGGAGTTAGCTTGCATAGGGCTGGTTCCTGTATGGGGAAAAAAGCAGATGGTCCCCTAGTTGTTTTGTATTATATTTTCATGAATGTGGGGGGGGCTTTTATTTACGCTTGCCGTATTAGCCGGGTTCAAGATTACATACACAGTGATGTTCCCTCTTCCGGTTGTTGGTGCACAGATGGGGGTGTGGCCAATGTGGTCAGTTGTTCTTGGTTTCACAGGAATTGCCTTGATTCTAATTTCAATGATTGTTTTGTATCCTGTTCAAATCTTATCTATGATATTTTGGAGTGAAAAACATGAAGAACTAGAACTGTCTCCACGCACCCTGAATGATCCTGGAATGTTAGGAATGTTGATTGCGGTAATTGTTCTTTTGGTAGCAGGACTACCACTGCTAATTACTGCTGCATCGGTATTACTATACCTATACGGGATTTTCCCTGCATCCTGGATTGGATGGGCTACTACCCCGGTAGTTTTTCAATTTGTTTTTTACATATTTGCTCACAATCTGATGGAATCAATGGCTATTATGATTGTAAGTGCTGTCTACGGCACACTTCCACTTTACCTCGCCGATGGTACTAGAAAACTTTACAGCGATAAGCTTGCTAATGCAGCCTTATGGATATTGCTTATAACTTCAGTGACATCTTTCTTTCACCATTTCTACACAATGTTTCCCGCACTTCCATCAACATTTTCATTCCATGGAAACGTTATGAGTTGGGGAACAGGCATTGGTGGTGCATTTACTATTTTCACTATACTAGCCACCATCTGGAAACATGGTCTAAGACCAGAACCAGGTGTGATGATGATCTTAGCAGGTTTTGTTATATATTGTTTGGACGGGGTGACGGCAATGATTATTGGGAATGTAGCAATGTCTTATCATCTGCATGGGACATTGTGGGTCGGTGGTCATGCAATGACAGTCCTTCTTGCCATGAGTTTGATGTGGATGGGTGTTTTATATCACCACTACCCGGTAATGACAAACAGGAATCCCGATACAGATAAATGCAGAAGTGCTTATAGATATTACTTTATAGGTGGAGTAGGACTAATGTACACCTGTATGGTAGGGGGCGCTATGGGCGTACCACGAAGAATATCAAATTGGGTTGAGAGTGGATACATGGGTGTTGGTGTGTTCATTCTAATATTTGGCCTTATCCTATCCTACGGGATTTCAATGTTTTTTGTGACCCTTAGTAAGTCTAGGGAAATCACGACTTAGGGGCCTCTTAAGCTATAGCTTATCTTTAGTGGGCGTAATGGAATGCGAACTTTGTGGACTGCCTACGCCCATTCCTCCAATTATTACAAATGGCCATGAGTTCTGCTGCCATGGATGTAGCGCAGTCTTCAGTTCTTTTGGCAAGGGAATTTTAGGTGGCAAAAAGCCTCTTCCCCCTCCAGAACAAAACCCATCACAGCTAACAGGCAGTGAGGCATTTCTTAGGATTGAAGGGATGCACTGTTCTTCCTGCGAAATTCTGATTCAGCATAGTGCAGAAAAACTTGAAGGTATACATTCGGTTACATCAAGTTATGCTACCTCATCAGCAAAAGTAGTTTACGATCCGGAAATTATTGAAAAATCAAAATTACCTGAAGCATTGAGTCTTTCAGGCTACCGGGTTCACTTTCATTCTGACAAATTATCTGCAAAAAATGAAGATCTGTCCTTGCTCAGGTTTGTTCTTTCAGTAGGATTTGCGGGCATGGTAATGATGCTCAATGTCGCATTTTTCTACCCGGTTGATCTTGGCTGGGTTTCTTTAAAAGAATTAGAACCTGTCAGTTGGCTTGCATTTAAAGTAGTTCCAAAAGTTATGCTTGGGTTTACTACAATCGTAATTTTTGTTGTTGGATTTCCAATACTGCGTGGTGCTTGGATAGGACTTCGTACACGTATCCTGAACATGGATAATTTGTTGGCTATTGCTATTCTGGCGGCATATGGATACAGCTTTGGTCAAATTATTACAGGAAAACTCGATCTCTATTTTGACGTAGCTGCGGTGATAGTAGCTGCGGTGACAGTTGGCCGATATTATGAGAGAGAGGCAAAAAACAATGCCACTCTTGAATTGAGCAATATCATAGAAACCTGGGCTCCATCAACCCAAGTTGTAAGAAATGGGGAGGTCATATCTCTGACCCCTGATGAAATTGAATCTGGAGATATCCTTATTGTAAGAGAAAATGAGCACATTCCAGTTGATGGTAAAATCATTTCTGGAAAAGGGGCTATTGATGAGTCAATTATGACAGGAGAACCCTTCCCTGTTATTCGAGAAACCGGAGATTCAGTGCTTGGTGGAACTCTTATCGTCGAAGGTAATCTTGAAATTGAAGTTGGTCATAAAGTCGAAAGCCAGATGAAAAACCTTGCTCGCATACTTTGGACTGTGCAGAGTTCCACTCTTGGGGCATTGGGAATTGCTGACAGAATGGCTAGGGTGTTTGTCCCATTGGTGCTTTCCATTGCAATTTTGGTCACTGGATGGATGTTGTGGATTGGCATTCAACCCAGTTCAGCACTATTGGCCGGTTTGGCGACACTCATAGTTTCGTGCCCCTGTACTTTCGGTTTAGCCGTTCCGCTGACAACTGCAAATGCAATCAGCAGTGCTTTACGAAATGGGATAATATTTTCAAGTGCCGATATTTTTGAAAAACCACCCAAATTCGACACAGTAGCTATTGATAAAACAGGAACCTTAACCACGGCTCAAATGGGTGTCAAAAATGTTTTCGGGGATGAAGATCTAATAGAGTACGCAGCAGCGGTTGAAAGGGGTTCTTCTCATCCAATT
>CABXOR010000090.1 GCA_902513935.1 uncultured SAR324 cluster bacterium | reverse complement strand
ACATTCTTGCAAGAGCCTATGATTATTACGGTCGCTTTGACAATGTATTTACCGGTCCAGGAGAGGTCGAAAACGGGTGTATCATTTCACTCCCTTGTATTCAATCTATCGAAGAACTCGAGAAGAATCTTCTGATCTGTACTCCCCAGAAAATGGTTGACAAGCTCTCAGAATATGATGATTTAGGAGTAGACGAGTTCATTATGAACTCGAATCTTGGGCAACCCCAATCACAGCATTTGGAAGCTATGGAGCGTTTTGCTATGGAAGTGAAACCTCATTTTCATGCTTCTGCAGTAGAGTTTGAGTCCGGATAATGATCACGTCAAAGATTCAGATATGAGTTCAGTTGAAGTCTCTTACACAATCGAAGGTAAAGGGGATCCCCTTTATATGGTTCACGGTATCGGATCTCGCCGAATCATATGGAATCCTCTGATCAAGGAGTTGAAACACCAGTTCACCTGTGTTTCTTTTGATTTGCGAGGTCACGGTGAAAGCCCTGTGCCACCAGTTCCATATTCGCTGGATGAACTTGTCGAAGATCTTGAGGGCTTACGGGCTCATCTTGGGCATGAGAGTATTCACATTGTTGGCCATTCTCTCGGTGGTCAGGTTGGACCGGCCTATGCTCGCACATATCCTGAGAGAATCCTCACATTGACACTGCTCAGCACGGTTGCAGGTAGGACTCCTGAAGACAGCGCTAAAGTCAAAAAGGTGGTTTCAACAATACGAAAAAAAGGTGTTGAGTCAGTGCTAAATAATCTGATCGAACGTTGGTACACAGATGACTTTATTTCCAGCTATCCGGAAGCAGTTGATATAAGAATTCAGCAAGTGATTGAGACTCCACCGGAGGTATTTCTAAGCGTATTTGATATTTACTCCAGTACAGAAATGCTGCCATGGCTCAAACATATTACATGCCCGTGCCTGGTTATGACCGGCGAGTTTGATCAGGGATGCAGTCCCCGCTTGAATCAGCTGATTGTGGACGCATTGCCCAATGCAGAACTGGTTATACTTGATAATCTGAAACACTCAATTTTGATTGAAGCTCCTGACAAGGTTCTTTCTCCATTGCGTGATTTTCTAAACAATTATCAAAAAATTTGAAGTGAACTTAATATACAAAAAACACCAATAGGAAAACCAGTGAAACGACCACCTCACCATCATAGCCATCTCCGGCCAAAAAACCACTTCAGTATTTCAGCGCTATAATGTCGTTACCGAAGAAGAACTCCAGGGAGTGAAATGGAAAACAGAAGAATCCCGTGGTGTCCATATAGGTGTCCATCAGCCCCGAAAAACGGGTGAATTCGGGTGAAACCAAATGAAGTTAATATAGTCTAAGCAATAACAGAAACTCTTGATATTATTATATAAAATTAGTAATAATGAGGTTCTGTTAAAAATGAGGAATGGTGGAGGTGGCGTCCACCACTTGTGCTGATATAATTCAAGAATTTCCAAACTCAGTCATTTTTATCACCAAATTTACCACCAAATGATCGGCTTAGACGAGCAGATATTCTATAGTCATAACAGAAATGATGAACCTTCTGAGAACGAGCATGCAGAGATGAGGTTTAATTTGAACCTTCTGCTCTAATTACACCGTCATGTTTATGTTCAAGCGTTATCCCTAAGTCTTCAGAGGATTCTTTTCTGTAAGCTTCAATCTTGGCCCTATGGTTTTCAAAAGCTTCTTTACTTGGATAAGTTAAAACTGAACCGTGTGTATTTTCATCAATTTCAAACCATCTAACTGTTGTCCCTTTTTG
The DNA here is from genome assembly GCA_902513935.1 of uncultured SAR324 cluster bacterium. Next base: position 2,013 of record CABXOR010000090.1, on the reverse strand, counting down.
CGCATCTTGATCATTCATGTTTTCAGTCAGCATTGCTTGCATATCAGCCCAGTCAATTGGTTCTGAATGTTTCCAAACAGTAACGCTTACATATTCATTCATAATACCCCTATGTTTCAGTTGAACTTAATTGGAAAAAGAAAAAGGTAATTTAGCACCAATAGGTTTGTTTCACAAGTATTAATGATCGGCTTAGGCGTGCTGATTTTCTAAATTTCCCTCGTGCGTGCGTGTAGTGGTTTTACTTGGAGGGAGTCTGACTGTGAAGAATTAGTGGGGTGAAAAATAACTGCTCCTCTATGCTCCACTTCTAAAAACAATGTGGAGCCTGCCAGTGTTTAACTGGGATTGAGTTGCTCCATATTCCCTTAAATGATACCCACAGATAATAGGTAATAAATTAAATTTTATTGTTTTATAAACACTGTTGAGCCAACAGAAGTTGTACTATCCTTTGTTATTAATAAACTGCTTTCATCTAATTTATAGACTCCATTAACGGTAGCATTTCTTGCTGGATAAGATTCATTATTACCACACTTTTTTCCACTATAGTCTTTTGCTGTATTTAATACCCAGTCAGAAAAACCGCACCAATTCCAGTTGTTATAATCTTTTACCGCTGCTTCAGTCTTCATTAATCCTTCTTGACTATCAACGTTCATTGTAAATTGACTTCCTTTGCTCCCGCCATCGAATGTCACTTCATTCGTTAATGAAAGAGAACTATAGTTATTTGTCCAAATCATATAAACATCGGAGCAACTAGAATCAAAATATTCATCCCATTTCCATAAAAATGCTGAACCAGAAACAGTTATGGTTTCTATAACGTAGTGTTGTTCATTCCAAGTTGCAGTATTACAATTTGTCACCCATGTTCCTTCTATTTCTTTAATTGTTGAACTACTAACTTCACTACTTTCTTGTACTGAAATTACTGAAATACTAATATCACTACTTTTTTTAGTACACGAAAAAATGGTTAGACTAAAAAATAATATTAGAGTTATGTGTAAAATATTTTTCATCTTTTTCCCTCAAGCGAATGATAAATAGATTTTATGAAAAGTTACATAAATATTAGATATTATGATAGGTAATTACAGAGTTAGAGAATTTCCTTAACAGAATGCCGATACAGATATCAGTATAACGTATCTATTTCAAAATATGCTAACAAAAATATAAGAATAGGAGCATACGAAATTGCAACAATACATAATGGGCATCCGAGTTATTTTTTATGTGGCTGGGAAGAGGTAATTAATTAACTCTGACCCCATTTATATGTAAGTTCTCTGACTGTGAAGAATTAGTGGGTGTTATTCGCAGGAGATGATGGGGTTGGATTAAGGGAGGGTTTCAGTCTTAATACGTTTTAACAATCTCTCATAACCACCTCATTCCTATTTCCCTGTATTTTCTCGATCCTCTTTGCTCTTTCACATTCCCACTCATCTACAGGGTCACTTTGATTCCATGACTCAAAGAGTTTCCTATTTTTCTTTGAGATGATTCCTCTGCCTGGGTAAACTGAGTCCATATACAGATATGATCTTGCAATCTCTCCTCTGATACTTTCTTTTGGTTCTACTTTTTTATTCTTTATTTCAACATCGCATTTCCCGAATTCCCTTTTCTCTCCTTTAATGATTGCCATTGAATAGTTACTTCTTCTTCCATTCACCTCTCCGATTGCAGGGAAGAGATTGAACATATCTGCTTGCATTCTTCTATATTCTTTATTCATCTTTCCTGCACACTTTCTACCCTTAAACTTCTTCCCATTCTTCTTTACACACTTGGGATGACCATTTCTCCACTCTGAAAAGGACTGACCGAATGCATGTGCAGGAACAACATGTTCCCATTCAATGCGGTTTGCACGTTTATTATTCTTCTTAGGAATGTATCCACATGAGGACAGGTTTGGTTTCTTACCTTTGAAGGAACAACCACAGTAGAGGGTTACAGGATTATCCTTGTATAACTTTAGAAGTAACTTCTTAG
>CABXOR010000089.1 GCA_902513935.1 uncultured SAR324 cluster bacterium | reverse complement strand
AGGAGCAACTCTCAGTCTGGGGGCAAATACCTTAACCATGATTGGTGGAGGTACTTTTTACAATTCTGATAATTTAACACTAAGTGCTGAAAGTAAATTGAAATTGGATGGGATTGAAAAAGTAGAAAAAGTATATGTTTCAGAAAATTTGACAACCGGATTTATTGAAGTAAATGAAAACACAACCATTCAAACATTTTTGCAAACAAAATCATCAAGGATTGACATTGCCGATGAAAAGAGTTTGACACTGACAGATACTTTTGAAGTTCCGGTAGACCAGACAATGGAATTTTATGGTGATGGAGGTGGGACCCTCAAAATTAGCGACAACCTGACACTTTCAGGAATATTGAAACTGAACGCTCAAAACAATACTCTGGCCAACGGCAAATTGGTTTTCAATAATGGTGTGCTGGATGTGAACGAAGACACTACGATTTCAACTAAAATATTTCTTGCAGACAATGCAAGCATGGACTTGACCAGCGGCATACAACTAAGTGTGACAAATACATTTGAAGTTCCGCAGGGCCTAAAGTTGGAAATGATCGGTACCGGAGGGGGAACATTGAGTTTAACTGACAACCTGACACTTTCAGGAATCCTTCAGTTCAGTGCTCTCGATTATATCTTGAGAAATGGCACACTTGAACTGAATGATGGGAGTTTGCTTGATGTAGACTACGACACAATCATTTATTCAGACGTTGTTTTATCAGGAAATACTACTATTGATGTGGCCCAAGATGTGAGTCTGGAATACGTAGGTAATGCTATTGATCTCCTGAATTATCAGTTAACTTTCCTGGGTAACGGTGAGTTTTTGAATACGAATGCCATTCTGCTAGGCTCTGAAAGTTTACTGATTCTTGCAGGTGACATAACTATCAAACTCATTGAAGTAACAGGAAATAGTACGGCTGGAAATGTTGCTCCGCCGGGCAGGCTCAAGGGAATACGTGTTAAAAGTGCAGATGCCAGTATTGATGATTTGAACTTACTTGCAGACATGGGGTTGACCTTTACTGATGATGCATATGCGCTTAATGTTCTAAATTTGAACGTGAAAGCAAAAGCACAATTGACTGGTGATGGAAATGGAGGCTGGCTCAAAGTTCAAGTACTTGGCCAGGACACTGCAACTGACGTTTTAACTATGCACGATATAAATGTTAGTGTGGTGGTCGCGATTAATATTGATAATGAAGGTCAGTTAGTTATGACAGGCAATACCGTCTTTAATGCTATAGGAGGGCTCACGTTCAATTTAGATGGAGCTATGAATTTCACTGGAACTGTGACTGCCAATATTAATTTAAACGAAGGTATAATGTGTGTTACTGATAACACTACACTTATTGGCAATATTACGCATCAAGCAAGCTCCTTAATTTTCATTGACCCAGAAGCAGTGTTGACTTACGAGGGAACAATTCCGCTTAATGTAAATGACATGACGCTGGCAATACAAGGCGGTGGACGTTTTTCGAGTTGGGATAATAATTCAATAACCCTGAATGAAGATGGCGGAACACTTAGACTGGCAGACAATGCAACAACACTTTCTCACCTTGCCTTTGGCCAAATTGTTACCAGTGCTGTTCTGGATATTGAAAAGAACAAGGATTCAGAAGTTTGTTCAGGTGACAACGACACTACCACTGACGGAAATTTATCAAAAATTTTGGTTGAAAACCTTGATCATGTAGGAAATTCTAATCTGGAATTGTCAGATGAAACAGAGCTGACTATTTCAGATAATTTTTCAGTTCCAAACCTAAAATCAATGACAGTTTCTGGAGAAAATGGGACTTTGGCGCTGGGTGGAACTGTAACATTTAATAATCAAAGCGACTTTATCTTAGATTCTAATGAAACTAAAGTCAGTGGAGCCTTTGATTTTACAAGTAACAATCTGTTGGATGCAAAACAGTCAGTAACATTTCAATCATCGAGCAGCAAGTGGGGGGATAATAGTGAAATTAAAATTGCCAATGCGGCAACGTTGGATTACAAAGGTAATCAATGGGAAACTCAGGGATCCTTGACCAAAACAGGTGGTACAATGACCTGGAACAATGTTGCTTGGACTCTGAGTGATAACACAAGTTATTCAAGTGACAACCCAATCGCAACAAAAACGCTGACTTTAAACAACCATATTCTTACTCTAGTGTCTGCAGACAGCGATTTGACTGTAACTGATAACCTGACATTCGATAATTCAAGTGAACAAATCATAACAGGGGGTGCAGATTTAACCTTGCATGGCGGCATCATATTGGATAACGGGACGCTTTCCTCAACTGGAGGAAAAGTTTCATTTAAAAAAGGAGCTGGGCAATCAGGAGGTAGTTTGGATGTTTCTGACAGCACGCTGATACTAGGAGACAATTATATTAAAACAGCCGGAACTCTGACGGCGACAGGAAATGGGACAATCCTCGAGTTGACTGACAATCTTTCTTTTACTAGCAACACTCCTGTTTCTGTGAAAACACTTAATTTGAATGATAAAACAATCACACTTGGTTCTGAAACAACAGATCTGACTGTGAGTGATGCAATTACATTGGATAATTCAAGTGAACAAATCATAACAGGGCTTGCAGATTTGACTCTGGACGGATTACTGAGTGTAGATAACGGTGGTCTCTACTCATCTGATGGCACGCTTACATTTGGCGGCGGTCTGACTCTGGGAACTGCAGGAGCACTTGATGTCACAGGCAGTACCTTGAGTGTCAGCGGAGCCCTGGACCTGGGCAGCGGTACATTCAGCAGTGATAACAGTTCCCTGGATCTGCAGGCAGCAACTACACTTTCGGCAAATGATCAGGTTACTGGCCACGATCCGGTTACCTTTGAAGATGTACATTTCAACGGCAATGTATTGACCCTGGGTTCTGCTTCGACTCACCTGAAAGTAAATGATAATCTTACTTTGTCTGGGATTGCCCTGGAAACAGGAGCAGGAAGCCTGACCCTCTCTGGTGCATTGGCATTAACAGACAATGCATCGCTGAACTCTTCCGGCGGAACAATCACATTGAACTCAGGAGGAACTTCTACTGGTTCAGTTGTTTCTCTTCCAGGCACAACATTGGTACTTGAAAATGACTTATCACTTACCGGTGCAACTCTGAAGACAAATGGGACGACGTTCACAACAAACACTAATGCACTGACGCTCTCAGGCGGTATCCTGGAAGTAGAAGGAGTACAAGATTTAGGCGGAGTGGTTCCGGACAATTCCACCACTCTCCGCTTGGCAGCAAATTCGAAAATAATTGCCGACAATGCCTCCATGTCTGTCGGCACACTTGACTTGGCTAATTTTGCCTTGACGCTGGATGATAATATGTCGAGGTTGAGCATAGGACAACCGGTAACCCTTGATGCTGCCACAGAACAGATAATCAGCGGTGCAGCTGATTTGTCTCTCAACGGTGGAATCAGCGTTACTGCAGGAACCCTTTCCTCAACTGGCGGAACGCTGAGCCTGCCCGGCGGAGCAACATTAGCAAATGGTTTGCTTGATAGTACAGGAGGAGATTGGGTTTTGGGTGGAGATTTCGTGAAATCAAGCGGAACTCTAACTATTTCAGAAACGGACTTAAAATTAGAAGGCAACATCACATTGACAAGTGATGAGGATGAGAAATTAAGCTTTGTGAATCTGAATTTAAATGATTTTACATTGACTTTGGGAAGTTCAACCAGTGATCTTACTGTTGGCATTGTTAAGATCCAAGCCTCCACTCACAAGTGTTCCGCCGCCAGTCAGGGTGAGTGTGTTTGCCCCCAGACTGAAAGAGGCTCCT
>CABXOR010000088.1 GCA_902513935.1 uncultured SAR324 cluster bacterium | reverse complement strand
TATTGAGGGATTCTCGCTGGATACCTTTTAAAAATCAGTAAAAGTAAAACTCTCCTGTTTCAGTAAAAATCATGCCTGATTCCAAGAATGAATTTACACACCTATCCGTAAATGATCAGCCAAGGATGGTCGATATTTCCGAAAAATCTGTGACTGAACGTAAAGCCGTTGCAGTAGCTCGTGTGCATTTAGGAACAGAACTCTCGGTACTTCTTAAAGATACAGAAAGTACAAAAAAAGGTCCGGTTCTGCAAACAGCTGTCATTGGAGGAATACAGGGAGCAAAGCGGACCTCAGAACTGATTCCAATGTGTCACCCTTTGCCGCTTTCCGGAGTAAATGTGGACATTGAACTGAAGGGTGAGTATGCTTTTATTCATGCCACTGCCAAAACAACAGGGCGTACCGGAGTGGAAATGGAAGCCCTTACAGGAGCTTCCATTGCAGCTTTGACCTTATACGATATGTGTAAATCAGTTACCAAAAGTATGGAGATTGAGTCTGTTTATTTAGTAGAAAAAACAGGTGGAAAGTCCGGGAATTACCGAAAAAAGGATTAAATGTTTTTTGAAAAAACTTTCACTTTTTCGTACTATTCAAAAGAAACTGATGTCCCTAGGTTTTCTGATAATAATTTAGCTAAACATAGGTAGAATTCTTCTTGTTCTGCATTAGCAAACCAGATATCTTTTTCTTGCAGAAACTGAAAATGCCAGCCTCTTGAATTCCCGGCCAGCCAGATTTCCTTGATTGCACGCTGGGTATTAATCACAATTTTTTCGCTGTTATTTTCAAATGTGACCATTAGCTTATCCGGTGTTGGCTCATAGTCAATCTCGTCCTCAAATTCGTCAAGCTTCTGCTCGACCCTCACGAACAATTCAGAAACTCGCGCAAAATATTCTTTATTTTCCATGGATTACTATTAGTAGTTGGTTGATGTTAAGTTTAAATCAAAGCTAAATCAAGAGAGATAGTAATCATATGCCATCCCTTTGTTTTTTTTTAAATGCACACAAAAGATCTAATATTTCAGAAGAAACAATGTCAGCACCTGCAGATAAGGTCCATGAAAGTCCACTTGTAAGTGGTTCTGAGACCTTCATTCCCGATTTTGCAAAATGTCACGTTAACGTCAAATTCAGGCACTTATAATTTGGGTTACACATTCAGTTGATTTAACAAAAAATAATGATTACAAACTATCGTAATAGGGGTGCCTTGATAGTCAATACAAAAACGCCTTCTTTCCAGTTGCGTTTTTTTGTAAATATTCTCAAAATGAAATGTATTTAGGCTTAAAACCTTCAACTGTAACCAACAAGAGAAATTAATAATGCGCAAAATTATAACTCTATTTTTGGCAATTTGTTTTATAGCTGGAACCCCTATTTCAGTTTGGGGCGGAGGACTGAACAATACTGACTCTCGTTATCCTCAACGTCAATACCGGCGCTTTCTGCTTCCCAATCAAATGAAAGTAATGTTGATATCTGATCCTACCCTGCAGCGAGGTGCGGCTTCTTTGACTGTAGCAGTTGGTTCGATGAGCGATCCAAGTGGGCGTTCTGGACTGGCACATTTTCTGGAACACATGCTTTTTTTAGGAACTGAGAAATATCCTGATGAGGGAAGCTATCAGGAATTTGTTTCTACACATGATGGTTTCAGTAATGCCTATACTGCAAATGACCGTACAAACTATCACTTTGAGGTGGATCCGGATTATTTTGAAGAAGGCCTGGATCGTTTCTCACAATTTTTTCTGGCTCCGTTGTTTAATCCCGGATTAGTGGAACGTGAAATGAAAGCGATTGATTCTGAACACTCCAAAAACATCCCAAATGACTTTCGCAGAATATTTCAGGTAAAACGTAAAGCCTTTGAAAAAGGTCACCCTGCCAGGCATTTTGCTACCGGAACACTGAAAACACTGGCGGGCGTTAGCAGAAAAGAGTTGCTGTATTTTTACCAAAAGTATTATTCAAGTAATCAAATGATGCTGGCCGTGGCAGGTCCTCAGGATTTGGACACTATACAGTCATGGGTCGTTCCACGTTTTGTCTCTGTGAAAAATCGGAATTTGCAGGAAATTCGGGTTTCTGCAAAATATATGAAGCGCGACCCCCGTTTTCGCTTGATGCGTATTAAAACCATCAAAGATTCACGCTCGCTGACATTGATGTTTCCATTGTCACGTACACTTCATTACTACAAAAGTCAGCCCCTCGGTATGCTGGGTTTTCTGCTGGGGCATGAAGGTAAAGGCAGTTTGCTTTCGCTGTTAAAACGGGAAAACCTGGCGAACGGATTGTCTGCCGGAGGAGGAGATTCCAATAAATCATTTTCGAGTTTTGATGTTAAAATTCAGCTTACACCAAAAGGTCTACGGAACTACACAAAAGTCATCCGGCGTGTTTTTCAGTATTTACGCCTGTTGCGCGAAACGGGATTGCCCCGTTACATTTATGAAGAGGTGAAACTGATGTCCGAGATAGATTACAAGTTTGCCGAAAAGCCTGAGGGGACCTCCCTTGTCAATGTATTTTCCACGCTGATGATGTATTACCCTATACGTAAGTTAGAAGTTGATCCTTACATTATTACTGAATTCAAACCACGTATTTTTGACAGTATGCTTTACAGTTTGACTCCGGAAAATATGCTGGCCATTTTGGCTGCGAGGGATGTCAAGACAACTGAAAAAGAAGAATATTACGGTGTTGAGTACTCACTGACATACAGTAATCCAAAATGGGTTAAAAATTGGCGTAACTCAAAAAAACATTCTGCAATGAAGCTTCCGGAACCAAATCCGTTCTTGCCCGAAAACCTGGGAGTATTACCTTTTGAGGGCACCGTACATCTTACTCACCAATCACTTGTGGGACTGCAGCAGGATGGACTTAGTCCCGAAGTGCTGAACCGTTTAAAATCCCTGCAGGGGAAGCTGTGGAAGTCGTTGGATGAATTGTTGACTTCAGCAGAATTTAAGCCGGAAACAGATTTAGCGACTTTACGTGAACTTTTGCGAAAACACGCATTGGGGAACCCGGAAACAATACAGAATGATGAGTTTGGAAAAATTTGGTTTCAGCAGGATTTTCGTTTCGAGACTCCAAAAGCACATTTGATGTTCCGAATTCATTCCCCGCATGTTTATTCATCTCCGCGAAATGCAGTTTTGTCACAACTTTATACGGATGCAGTAAGTGAAGGGCTTAATGAATTTGGTTATCCTGTAAGTCTGGCAGGCTTAGAATATGGAATCAATGTAGACAAAAAGGGAATAAATCTCTCTTTCAGCGGTTATTCAGACAGGATTCAGGAATTGGTAAAAAAAGTTGCGGGCCGCTTGAAAACAATCACAATAGATAAAAAAACGTTTAACACTCTCAAGGAGGCCCGTCTGCGCCGCTATCGGAATTTCCATTTTCAGCAGCCTTTTCAACAAGCTTTTTATTTTAGGAGTTTACTGCTGGAAGGCAAAAAGTTTTCGATTATGGATTATGAAAAAGAAATAAAAAAAATACGCATGCATGATGTAAATAAATTTGCAAAAAAAATATATGACCGCCTTTTTATAGAAGGCTTCGCTTATGGGAATCTGCGTGCAGAAACTGTGCGTGAAGCTGCTAAAGTTCTTCGTGAAAAACTGGGCGGAAAAATTTTACCGGAAGTTAATCGATTCCTGGGAAGTGTTCGTCAATTGCCTCAAGGAAAATCCCATACCTTCACTCGTAAAATGCAGGTCGAAAATTCAGCATTGGTGAAAGATGTTCAGGTTGGACAGCGTAGTCCAAAACTACTGGCGTCATTGATGGTGATTGAC
>CABXOR010000087.1 GCA_902513935.1 uncultured SAR324 cluster bacterium | reverse complement strand
ACTCACTATGATCTTCTTCAAAACAGGATGTACTGGTACTACCCTTCTTGCTGCTTCCGTCTTACCTTCATAAATATGAAAGAGATCTTCAAAAATATGTTTATGCTTCAACATACATATTTCATCTAGACGCATACCTGTGTATAAAGCAATAGCAGTTGCAATGAACTCATTTTTGTTAACAAAATCTGAAGTTAAGAATCTAAGAATATCTTCATCAGACCATGGTATGCGCTCTTGCACTTTTTTTCGTCCAACTGGCAGTTTGAGTCTATAAAAAGGATTAAAATAAGTATATCCTCTTCCTTCAGCCCAGGAGAACAAGGTACTAATATCTAAAATTGTATTGCGAAGGGTTTCGTGAGCTGGATTCTTTATTTCTAGAATTGAGTGTGCGTAATCAGAACACAATTTTTTTGTTATTTCTTTTATTTCAGCATCTTTAGAATATTCTATGAACTCCTGAATATGTTTCTCTTTTCTTCTGCAGGTAGCTGGTTTTAATCTCTTCTTTTCCAAAGCTATAAATTCCTTGGTTAGAACTGAAAGAGGATATTTATCTGGGTTAGCTATCTTTATAGCCGTTTTTATTGTTTTGTGAGTTTCTGGATGTTTTTTTTCAAAGTCATCCTCATGACTGAATGCCATGTTTGTTTTCCATCCGTATTCGTCTTCGACTTCCATTTCAATTCGTTCTGAGTGACTTAAAACCGGATGGGAAGTATCACGAATCAATAAGGCTTTCTGTTTTATTCGTTCCTCTTTTGTTAGTAGTGTACTTTCATTTAGTCCTTTAGCATGCTCAATCGTTTCCATCATCCTAATGACAACCTTGTGCTTAATTCTATTGGCTACAACAAGATCCTTTGTGTATAGGTTTTTGGATAGTTGACACTTACCTACAATATCCCTCACACTATCAGGAACTCGAACTCTAACCCAATAAACATTTGATCTTTTCCAAAGGTGGCGTTTATCCATTGTACACTTCAATACTGATTACAATAATTCGACTTGTTAATGTTTAATGGTACAAGTATAATGGTACAAGAAACAACTGTCAAGCCTTATTATAGCAGCATAGAGGATTTAAAGATGATATTGGGGAGATCCCCCTCGTCTCCACCAATCCTTTGGTATTACTACCGTAAAACCCTTGATAAAACTGTAAAGACGAGATTGGGTAAGTAGTAATACCACACGGATTTCCTCATTTACCCCTTTTTAGTGTCTGTTTAGTGTCTGTCAAATGACTTTTCATACAGAAAGGTCATATTATGTTTCCTCAATATCTCTACAAAAACAACTCAACTTCTTCCTTTTTCTTTTGTTCCTACATCCCACTTGATTTACGACATTTATATGATGGTAGAATAAAGTTTAGAATATCCCTACGATGTGGTAATAAGGTAATATCTAAAAAGATATGTCTTTATCTCAACAAACAAACTCAAATCTTTTACGAACAGATACGAATGGGTAAATCTCTATCAATAGATGAGATGAAAAGGATACTCAAAAAAGAGATTGAGAAGTCCAAGAAACATAGTTCTTTCTTTTCCTATGTCGGAGTAGATAGAAGTAAGGAAAGGACTAAACAGGAGGGTTTAGAGACCTTACAGAAGGAAGAAATAGAACTAAAGAGTAGAAAGAAAACTGATTTTGATGATGAGGTTGAGAAACTATTGAAGGATGAAGGTATTACAGACATCAATAGAAAGAGTGGAACATTTAGAGTGTTTAGGGAAAACTTTATCAAAATACAAAACCTAAAAATCAAATGGAAAAGAGAAATCATAAATGGTGAAACCAATGCAGAGTTTGATTTGGTTAGTAAAATCCTTGATGGTGAAATAGATGGAATAGAGGATAAGAAGGATGCATTTGCGAGAAGAACACATTTACAACCTGTTATAGAAAACTATGCACCAGAACCTATTGAACCCTACCTAGCAGAAATCAAACTGATTAGAGAAGTTGTTGATGAGTTCCTAGAATTGAGAAAAGGAACAATAGGGGAAAAAATGTTGGATGAATATAAAGTTATTACAGATGATTTTATAGAAATAATTGGCAACATCCCTGTAAGTTCATTATCAAAAGACAGTATTAGAACATACATCAGCACTCAAATAAAACTTCCTCCAAATAGAAGAAAAAACCCCAAATATAGGGAGATGAGTATTGTTGAGGTAATGAAACTCAAAGGAGTGAAACCCCAATCTCGTATAAATGTAAATAAGTTTTTGACACGACTTACAACATTTATGAACTTTGGAGTTAGTCAAGGATATATCAAAGAAAACTATATTTTGGGAATGAAAATACCTATCCCCAAAACTGAAGGAAGGAAAAAACGAGAACCTTTCTCACCAGAAGATTTGGGTAAAATACTATCTCCTAAATCATACCTTGATTGGACTGTTGATTTTGGACTAAAAACTAAAAGTGCAAAACCAAATGTAGTAAAGTATCAAAATCCTTTCTACTGGTCTTTTTTGATAGGGATTTTTAGTGGGATGAGAACGAATGAGATTTCACAACTACTAATAGGAGATATTATAAAAAAAGAGAATGTTTGGATGTTTAGTATTGATGAGACAGAAGGTAAGAGTGTAAAGACAACAAGTAGTATTCGTAAAGTTCCAGTTCATCCAACTCTTATCAGTTTAGGATTTATTGATTATGTAAAGATTATCAAATCAAAAGGAGTTGATAGAGTTTTCCCAGAACTCACTAAACAACGAGATGGATACTCAACAAAGATTTCACAACACTATAATGAGAAGTTTTTACCATCAGTAGGTGTATGGAAAAAACAAGTGAAGGTTCTTTATTCCACCAGACATACATTCATAAACCGATGTTATAAGAAGGGTGTTGATAGGGATATTATAAAATCTATTGTAGGACACGAACCTGACTTTACACTTGATGTGTATGGTGGAAGTCCATTTACACCGAAACAACTTTATCAAGGGATTTCCAAAGTCTCATACTCAAATATAAAGTGGAACAGACTAAATGTTGATTGGAAGAAGTTGATAGGGTGAGGAAGTTTTAATAATAAGAATAAACAACTAATTTATCCGCAAACACCCTCCGTATTATTTTAGTATTTCCTCAAAGTCTCCGTATATGCGGAAACTATATCCGTAAGAAGTATAATGTTCCGCATATTTGGTGTTCTGCTGCGGAAACCTTCCCAATTCTTATAATAAAACACCTCTACACCAAGAGTAATGAGTGTTGACATATGGTAAAAAACATAGGTCTATGGTCCATCAGATAATGGGATTGATTCGACTATCACTTGGTAAGAATTGGTAATTTTGATTGTCTTTTCAATCATTCTATATGGGGAGGGCAGTAGACCACCCGACATCTGGGGACTACGTAAATTTCCTAATAGACAGGTTTATTAGATAGGTCTACCGTAAGCAATTATAAGTGATTGAATTGACAATCTCTTTTGCAGATTCAGTAACTCTGGATTATTACTCAGATTTTCTGATATCATAATATGAATATGTGACTTTTCTAACTTATTCCCTCTCATTACTGGTGAAGGAAAAAGATGAATAAAGTTTTATACATAATTCTCATATCCCTTTTTAGTCTTACCATTATCTCTTGTGCTAAAAAAAGTAGTACATCAAGTAGTTCAACCACTACCGACAACACAACTACCTCAGGTGCAGTAACAACACTAGCAGGAACAGGATCCTCTGGTTGGGCAGACGGGACAGGAACATCAGCACGTTTTTATCGTCCCAGAGGGATTACTACAGATGGAACAAACCTATATGTGGCAGATTATTATAATAAACTGATTCGTAAGATAGATATCTCCACAGGAGCAGTAACAACATTAGCAGGAACAGGAAACTCTGGTTCGGCAAACGGCACAGGAACATCAGCAAGTTTTAATGGTCCCAATGGGAT
>CABXOR010000086.1 GCA_902513935.1 uncultured SAR324 cluster bacterium | reverse complement strand
AAATGAAGATTTATTAAAATTTAGAATTATGTAAGTAACTGATATTGCATGCGCACCCGGCACGATTCGAACGTGCGACCCTCAGTACCGCAAACTTTGATAGTAGGTATTCAGGGACAGACCGCAACAAACAAGGATAATAATATCAGTAAGATGATTACTCTTCACTATTGTTACATATCCCCAAATATGGCCTGTTTTTGTAAGCTAATGGCACAAAATTGGCACAAAAGTTTTGTCCTCGTGCGTGCCACAAAAATGGTGTTACCGAATTGCACTGAATATCAGGGCTGATAGACACCTATATGGACACCTAAAAAAATCTTACGTTTGTTTGTAGTTCTTTCAATGCATTTACTGCAGGGTAGTTAAGATGGGGACTCGTTTGGTTCATAACGTACGCCACCAGAGGCCAAGGGTACTAGAGTAGCCGACTGTGGAGCCATCGATGTTCCCGGATTCATTAAGTACATAGACGGTGGGGAAGGCGTTGATTCGATAGGAGTTGAGTAGCTCCCGAGTCCCGAGCAGCACGGGCACACTGAGGGCATTGCGCTCCAGAAAGGCTTCGACACTCTGTAACTCCTTGTAGGAAAGGGCAACAGCGAAGATCGAGACCGATTCTTCATCCCAGAGCTTCCTAACCCAGTTGAGATTGCTGATGCTGAGATCACAAATTTTGCACCACGGTGCAAAAAAGTAGAGCAGCACCCGGCGTCCGCGTAAATCTTCCAGCGCAACAGGTGGTCCGGAAAGAGCAGGAAGCCGAAATGATGGAGCAGGTGTTTGTTTAGAAATCAAGTTACGCCCCTGCCATGCTTTCACCACCAGAAAAATGGCGAGGATCAGCAGCACGTTCATTAGCCAGCGTTTCCAGTTTCCAAAATCCATCGTGCTTTTGTAGCTCCTATTCTAATTTACTTCAGGAGAAAAAAGAAGAAGTATTGAGATGAGTATGAGTAGGTTTTTCATAGTTTATTGGTTGGTTTTAGGAGAACCCAATATATAACATCAATTTGTTTGTATTACAAGAATGTGGATATTATTGAGGGAGTCTGACTGTGAAGAATTAGTGGGGCCAATTACAATTTCAAGCACAATTAAGAATCCTATCACTGAGGGTCTTTGAACACTCTCAAACCTTGACAAATTTTTCCCTTGACAAATTTTTCATTTTTAAATAATCTCTGATCTTGATACAATATTATTATTTGTACTTGTATCATTTATATTCCAACCTCTAACTGCAAGGATACCATGAACAATAAAACCAATTTTAAGTACTTTTTACTGATCAGCATTTTGTCGTTTTTTGTTTTAAAAACAAATTATATCTTTGCCGCAGAATTTTCCTGGAAATTCAATAACGGGCTTCCTGAAACAAGAAATGAATCAAAAGAACTTGACAGATTTGCAGCCGACGTAAAAAAAGCCTCCATTGGAGGCCTTGATATAAAGGTTTACCATGGAGGGTCATTAGGACTCAAAAACAACGATGTACTAAGATGGCTGCCCACCGGCGCAGCTGAAATGGGGCTTGTCTGGGCTAATTATCTCGGAAGAGATGCCCCGGCCCTGAATGCTGTTTACATCCAGGGATCAGTTGGATCATCTGATGAGCACATCAGGGCAATTCCTGTTTTGAAGGAAATATATTCTACAGAACTGAAGAAATGGGGGATTGTGCCTTCCGGTTTCATGGGACTTCCTATTCTGTATGCATCAATATTCTGCAAAGGTGAACCAGTCAATACCATTGACAAACTGAAGACAAAAAAATTAAGGGTGTGGAGCAAAGACATGGTGGATACATTTAAGAAATTAGGTGTATCGGCACAAATTATTGGACAGACAGAAATGTATGTTGCCTTGAAAACGGGTGTGGTTGACTGTGCTGTGTATCCTGCACTTTATGCTAAAACCGTATCTTTGCAGGAAGTTACAAATTCCGCATCCTATCTTTATCCAATAGCAGGTCTTCCTTACGTTTTAGGAGCTTCAGAGCGCAAATGGGCAGCATTGCCTCAATCATATAAAAACGCCGTAAAGGAAGCAGCGGATCAGCTATTTCAGCGTTCAACTGATTATTCCGACGATGAAGCAAATGAGATGAACGCAAGAAGAGCCCTTGAAAGCGAAGGAGTTGACTGGCTTATTGATTTTTCCCCCCAGGATCAAAGGGCTTTCCTGGATGCCGCTGCAGAGACCTGGAAAGAAGCGGCTGCCGATGCCGGCGGTGAGGCGCCAAATAACCGTTCCAGAATACTCCGGGCAATAGGCAGATAAAACCTCTCACTTATATTTCTATTTAATGGGAGTATCAGAAGTTCCGGTACTCCCTGAAGCTCTCTGAATTTAATGTCAACGGGTAAAATCTTCGATAATCTCCTTCGAGGTTTGCTGATCTTATCTTCATTAGCAGGCCTTGGGATGGTGCTGATCGTATTGTTAAGCGTATTCCAGAGATATGTCTTGAAATCCCCGCTGTCTTTTTCAGAGGAACTGGTAGGCCTCCTGCTGTGTTCTATGCTTTTTTTATCCCTTCCTTATATATCCAGTTATGAAAAGCATGTAAAAATCAGTCTGGTCGTTAACCTGCTTTCAGGTAAAGCGAAACTTTTTGCATCAGTTCTTTCATCACTGGTTATGATCATTTTCTGTTGCTGGATGCTGCTTGAAACCATTACCTGGATGGAATTTGCAATAAAACTCAACCTGAAGACTGAAAATTCTAGGTTGATTTTGTATCCATGGATGGGAGTAATACCCCTGGCCCTGCTGATAAATTTATTCATTTCAACAAAAAAAATTTATAAATCCTTCAGTTAAATCCGCAGCATGTTCTGGACAACCCTCATTTCGGTCCTAATTTTTACTGCTTCTACTGGAACCGCACTGGGGGCCGCGCTCGGATTAACCGGTTTAATCATCCTTTACTTTTTTGCCGACGGTGCCACATCTCTTGCTTTAAATGCCGTATGGAACGTGCTTAACGAATTTACCCTTAGTGCGATTCCACTATTTATCATAATGGGAGAAATATTACTGGAATCAGGAGTGAGCCGGAAAATTTACAGTTCTTTGTCCGGAATCTTCCGCCATATCCCCGGAGGTCTGCTGCACACGAATATTGCAGTTTGTACTGTTTTCGGCGCAATAAGCGGATCATCGCTTTCCACGGCTGCAGCAGTAGGGTCAGTTGCCTATCCGGAAATGTCGAAAAGGAATTATGATGAGCCGATGATAGTAGGAAGTCTTGCCGGAGGAGGCACACTGGGCCTTTTGATCCCGCCAAGCTTATCGCTTCTGATTTACGGAGCACTGACTGAAACATCCATAGGGAAGCTTTTTATGGGCGGAATCCTGCCCGGAGTTTTGATGGCATTTCTTTTTATGCTCTATATCTTAATCCGCTGCACAAAAAATCCAAAATTATGGAATTCAGATTCAGGCAGTGAAGTTAAAACAAATTCTCCAATTATTGATTTTTTGAAAATATGGCCTGTGGCATTCCTGATTATCGCTGTAATGGGATCAATAGTTTTTGGCATTGCAACACCAACCGAAGCTGCCGGAGTCGGAGTAATCAGTTCTTTGATATTAGGACTTTTGTGGGGCGACCTTTCAAAAGAAAAAATATTTAAATGTTTTTATAATTCGGCAATCACGTATGGTTCAATTGGTTTTGTGGTGGTGGGAGCGGTCATCCTGGCACAGTCGATAAGCATTCTGGGAATACCGCAGGAACTCATTGAAACAATTCAGGAACTGGGCATGAGCAGGTATTACGTCCTTGTCATGATTGTATTGATTTACCTGGTACTGGGATGTCTTTTTGATGGGCTGTCCCTGATGGTCATGACTCTTCCAATTGTTTTTCCCTTAATGACGAACCTGGGATTTGACCCGGTATGGCTGGGTGTCATAATTACAATAATGATCGAAATCGGACAGGTAACCCCTCCAGTTGGCTTGAATTTGTCTGTCCTGGTAGCTGTTACAGATAATAAAGTGGGGCTGGGTGAAACTGCTG
>CABXOR010000085.1 GCA_902513935.1 uncultured SAR324 cluster bacterium | reverse complement strand
ATAGTCAGGAGGTTGCACCGACAGATGAAACTTCAAAGACAAATTTGTCAGGAGAGTATATTTACGCCAGTTCGTACTTTAAAAAATCCAAGACAGGTGTCGCTTTAAAATATTTAAATACAGCGGCCGGTCCCAGTTTGTTTTATGGGTGGCGCTTCGTTATATATAACACCGAAAAGTTTTTTGTCGGAGGTGCTGGATTCGCAGGACAGCTAGGTACTGTAGATAGCGTAGGAACGTACACTTATGGTGGAATGTTAGCCGGTTATGATTTTACCATCTTCGACGATATTTATGTTGAATGGGGCTTGGCAGCTGGTGGTGGAGGTGCAAAAATGTATGATAATACCGCAACAAACACAGTACAAAGTGGAGGGGCCGTCGTAGAACCATGGTTTGGATTTAATCATAAAGTTGGAGAAAAGACTGACTTTAATTATTCCTTCTCCTATTTCTTGACGCCAAATGATAAATATTTGACAGGTGTTTCCTTTAACCTTCGAATTGATTTCATTATAGACTAAGCCCACTGTTCAACAATGCTGATTCAAGCATCGTTTCAAATAATAAAATCCTGGATTTAGCGATTCGTTGATCAGGAACTTCCTTGTGTATCTTTTGCAGATCACAAATTCCATTAAATTGACTAGTCAGAGTTTTTTAAGTTTGCCCCTCTTTTGTCTGGTTTGCTGTGTTAGAACCTACCTGCTGGCCTGGAATCCTTTCTTTAATTAAAATTTTAACAAGATCCAACTCCAATATTTATTCTCTCTTCCCAAAGTTTGTTTTTGTATTCTATTTGAAATAATCAGTAGTAAAATGTTTTTGATTTAAGCTTTCAATAATGTACAATTCTGATAACGTATCATTTGTAGGAACTGGGGGAACTTTTGAACTCTGGTTCTGAGGACAACCTTGATGTTTCCTCAGCCCACTTCTTTTACCCTCAGTAAAGTTGACTTTTTAGTAGAAAAATGGGGTATTTATGGAAAAAATTGAAAAGAAAGAGCAATTAGAAATGATGAGGGACGCTGGTGCTAAAGCCGGAATAGTCCCTGTACAAAATCTGTTCAATGAAGACCTCCGTATTGAAGAAGTTAAGCGTCTAGGAATATTAGATCTAAACCTGAGCAGTGAATCCCGTTACAATTCCATGACTCAAGTTGCTACTTACCTTACAGATTGTCCTCAAAGTCAAATCAATATCTTGGGCTCAGATGTCCAGCAGTGTAAGGCAAGTTTTGGTTTCGCGCCTGAACAAATCGACATGATGGAAGAAATGCCACGGGAAATTTCGATTTGTCAGTTTGGTCTTGCTAAACCGGGGCAGCCACTTATTATTGAAAACGTTTTAGAGGATCACCGGACTATGAACTGGAAAAATATGCCTTTCGATCCCGGCTTCCGATTTTATGCTAGCTTGCCTTTGATGAGCTCTCGTGGATTTTCTATAGGTACACTCTGTGTGTTTGATCCTAACCCAAAAAATCTTGATCATCAACAGATCGACGGTTTGCGGCTCTTATCAGATCAAATTGTACACATGCTGGAAAAAGAATTAAATTCTACAGGAGTCTCGGTTGCGGGAGACAAAACTGAAGAACAGCCTAGCCAAATGAAGGGGCAGTACTATTCAGCAACAAGTATTCTTTTTGCAGATTTTGTCGGTTTCACCAATTTAGTGGAAAACAGTGATCCCGGTGAGCTTCTGGAGACACTCAACACTTTTTTCAGTGGTTTCGACAGAATTATTTCAAAACACAATGTACTCAAGGTCAAGACGGTTGGCGACTGCTATATGTGTGTTGGTGGAATACCGTCTCAACAAAAAACCCATGCACAAGAAGTCTGTGCTGCAGCAATAGACTTGCTCAAGTTTGTTGAAGGTACCAACATTCAGTTTGAAGCACTGGGAAAGCCCTGCTGGGAACTCCGGATCGGTATTCATTCAGGTCCGGTAATTGCGGGAACTACCGGTAGTACATTTGATATCTGGGGGGACTCGGTTAATATTGCGGCAAGGCTTGAAAGCAGCAGTGAAAGTGGTAAAATTCATATATCAGAAAAAACTAAAGATTATCTGGAAGATGCCGGAAGTTTTACACCAAGAGGTGATGTAGAACTTAAAAACAAAGGGGCATGGTCAACCTTTTTCCTGGACAAAATAAAATGATTCCAGATCAATTACTTCCCTCAATTGTATAAACCTGATTCTCACAACATACACTTAGTTTAATCTCTTCTTAATGGAATTATACGGCTTAATTTATGTCAAATTAAAAATCATAGAGTTAATTTTATTTGTGAAAATTGGCTAGTTATTTCAAACTAACATTTCATTCTCGTTGGAAAGTTGAAACCATTAAGCGCACCTTTCAGGTTGATTTTGATAGTTTCGCCACACTGGAATGAGCGCAGCATTGTGCTAAAACTGCTGATTTTCTTTTTGAGTGCAGGCGAAGGTGTGACTTGGATATCCAAATCTATCAGTGACATTTGCGGGCGTTTCTCATCTAGTTGAATTGTACCCTCTATAATTCCTTCTAATGATCCTTGTAATTCAATCTTCTTAATGTGAATTGACCGACCTAGCTGGACCTCAAACTGAACTTCTGACAGATCTAATTCTGGTAATTGAAGATTCAGAAGGGCTGTACCACCAGAAATCCGAATTATTGCATTTTTCAACTTTCCCTTAAAAGTTCCTTCGGGAAATTTTGTTTTTTGTTGCTGCAGTGCATTAAAATTTTCGATATGCGCTGAGAGTGAAAGAGAACCTGAAACAAAAGTATATGGAACTAAAGAAAATAAAGGAACCCTTTCGATCTTTACTGAATCAATGGAGAAATCGAGTATTTTCTGTGTCAGCAATTCAGTGGAAATCCGGAAGGCTCCCTCATGAACCTGCCCATGTACTTTAGCTTTTCCTGATGTAATGATGGAGGAAAAAGGAACCTCTAAATTTTCAATAATTAACAGGCGAATATCCGGAATTCCAGCCAACCATTTTGGGGTACGCAAGACAATCTCAGGGGTACTAATTTTGCTCCATCCCAACTCAATATCCTGAATTTCAAATGGAATTCCGGTTTGTGATGTTAAATGAAAGCGAACTGCATCTGCTATTGATTTGCCGGGGAAATTTTGTTTAAAACCCCAAAAAGCAAGGACCAAAATTACTGCCATTCCCACTAAAAAAAACGAAATATGTTTTATGATTCGCATTGATAGTCATCCTCCCAGTTGCTTGTGTACCTGAAACGAGGCTCGTACCTGACGGTTACCGGGGCTGATGCTGATACTGAGATGAGAAGTCCGTAGTACAGGACGATGATTTTCAAGTTGATAAAGCATAGACATTAGAAGATCAAGTTTAAGTCTGTCTAAACCTACTTTGACACCCTCAGTTCCCTTCTGAACATTTGTTAGTACATTGAGTTGCAAATTGTCCTGAATTTCAAGGGATCGTGCAATCTTTTCCACAAAAGAGCTGAGAGCCTGCGGCATCACAGACGCAGTGGCAGAGCGCTGTACATCCTTTAATTCCCTGGATAGGAAGCGCACTTGTTTTATTTGCTGCTCTAGCTTGCCTAGTTCTTGAAGCAGCATTTTTTCATGACGGTTAAGTTGCTGTACCCCCCACATTCCTGCAAGTACAAATATAATCAGGAACATAGAGGATATCAGAAGTTGTTCCCGCATTGACAAATTTGGCATGGGAAGCTTCTATTGAGGTAGGTAGAAATCAGTTACGTTGACTGAGAGATTCATAATTTCGCTCAGTTTGTCCTGTATAAATCTGGCGTGGTCGTCCAATTTTTGAGATTCCATTCCGCATTTCCAGCCAATGTGCAATCCAGCCTGGCAGACGTCCCAGAGAAAAAAGAACTGTAAACATGTCTGTTGGAAAGCCAAGGGCTTTATAGATGATTCCGCTGTAAAAGTCCACATTTGGATAAAGATTCCGTTCTATAAAATATTCATCAGTCAATGCTGCTTCCTCAAGTTGCTTTGCAATATCCAACAAAGGATCCGGAGTTCCAAGCAGATCTAATATTTTATCGCAGTAACCTTTCAGGATAGTGGCTCTTGGATCAAAAATTTTATACACACGATGCCCAAATCCCATCAAGCGAAAACCTGAACC
>CABXOR010000084.1 GCA_902513935.1 uncultured SAR324 cluster bacterium | reverse complement strand
GACTATAAATAGTTTTTGTCTCGCCTTCAAGAAAGCCGTTGGAATCCGCATGAACCATGTGAGAAATACTGTCGGAATAAAATGATTGCTCTGTTCTTAACCTTCTGTCAGAGTTCAGAGTCAACTGTTCCAAATCGAATGGAATTTGCACTTTTTCTTCAGAGCTCAACTTGTCAAAATTCGGATCAAGAAATTCCAGATTACCCGGTGCACGTCCTTGTAACGCAGGGTCAGGAAGGGTGTAATACTCATCTTCACCCATAAAAGGGAGTGCATCCATAGTTGTACTGATTAAAGGGCCCAGTGTCTCAATTCGCAGATCATTTGAAGAAACAGTAGATCTGCGTTTGTTTTTTGAAACTGTTAGATGAACACCGGATGAAACTGATTCCTGCAGTGATTCAATTTTTTCCTCACGTACATCAACCTGAAAAGACGTTGAGTTGGCAAGTGAAACTGATGTGTGTTCTGCCCCACTTTGTTTAGCCAAATCAATAATATCTTTAGTAATAGATTTATATTTTTCTAACATATCGTGAGTTTGTCTGCTTATCGTGCCAGTGAATCTTCAGTCATATTTTTCAAATTTGGAGACCTGTTCTTGAGTAAAAAATAATAAATGTTGTCTTGATTTATGCTAACGAAACGTTGCTTAATATTTATCAGCTATTTTCCTATACACAATCGGCTCCCATAGTTTAACTGGATAAAATAGGGGATTCCTAATCCCTAGCTCCGCGTTCGAGTCGCGGTGGGAGCACCATTATAAATCAGATACTTAGAACAATCTATACAATCTTTGTTTTTGTGCTGGTGTCCATATAGGTGTCCATCGTTCCCGATTTTCCACTCTTTTCATCCAACCATTTAATACTCTTCATCTCTTGCTCCGTGACTAAATTATATCTTTGGGAAGCACTATCTGTTTTGGCTCCGGATGCCTGTTTAATAACAAAATGATCATTCCCAGCAAGTCTCAAATTATTAATGGCACAATGCCTTAGATCATCGCCACCAGTCAGACAACCCACCATGACCCACCTCAATTCTTGTAAATTATACCTCAACACAAAGAGCCATCTGAGCGTAAGAGCAGAATCCCTATTTCATGACCTGACCTTATATACTCCAATGCTTTGATACTTATTAACTTTCCTCCATACTTTACTTGATTTAAGTTTCTTAATACATTTATCAAGGTGAACTTGGTCACGATAGGTTTGATCAAAAAAAACTATATACGAAACGTTATTATTGAGACTGCAACGAGAATCAGTGACAAATATTTCATAGTTTGCACGATCCATCATCAAAGGTGATATATTTGAACTTACAGCCATCTTTTGGGTAGGATGCTCTCCCAAAAATTTATTAAATTCAAAAAAAGCTGCCCGGTCTTTCTCATCTGGATAATATCGAACAAATTTTTGCATTGGAGATTCCGGAATTATTGAAACAATAAGAATAATAGGCACTAAGACTAACACCCTATGTTCTAGCATATATTTTTTAATACGTTCATAATTTTCTGTTAAAGTGGCCAGAGAGGCAATTGCAATTAATACAGTCAATATATCAGCATAATGAAAGCTCCCGGAATACATTTGGGATTTCCCTATCAAATTTATTCCAAGTGCTGGTAGCGTAAATAAAAGCCAGCGCCAGTTCAGAAATGGAAGAAATAGAAATGGAGCATAAGCCATAAATATATACCGTATTTTTTCTGGAATATCCCTAAATAGATTTATATCAGATGTAACAATTCTTGAACCTTCAGCAAAAAATGGTATGGCTACAAACCATGCAAGAAGCATATAGAGGAGTCCTATACTACAGAGAGAAATTCCAAACTTTATTTTCTTTTCAATAAAAACAAAATAAATCCCAAAACAGACCAATAATACGGCTGCATTTTCCTTTAAACCAATAGAGAAAAGCATAGTTGTCCAGAAAACCAACCAATTTCGTTTTAATATTGAATAATAGATAATTATGACCAATGCAGGTAAAATATTAGTTGGATGGTATTCCCAAAAAATGGATGAAATATTATGAGCAGAGAATAGTAGATAAGATAACAAGATTATAGGTGCTAGATTTTTATTTATTTTCAGGAAAAGTAATGCAAACATTACAAGGGAAAAACATTTAAAGAAAATAAGCCAAAAAGATGTTCCTGATATATTGTAAAATATATACATGAAGGGTATGTGTGTTGGCTTGAAATGATCACCAAAACCATGAATATTATGGAATTTATGAAAATATTCGTTATTTTTTACAAGATTAATAATTAATTGATGTTGTAACCCTAAATCCATATGATGGTAACCAAATGACATAAATTTCATAAATAGCGTTGTTGTTATCAACACCAATGAAATATATATTATTATTTTAATTGCCTTTATATTAATTGGTGGATCATTGATTAGAGCTGTCTTATTGACAAAAATTGATATAAAGTACAGCATAATAAATATAATATAAAAATCATTACCTGTGGGTCTAAATAACCACAATGTCAGTCCGGCTATTAGAAAATAATATTTATATTTATTCATTAAAGTTGCTAGCATGAGAAATCTTGATTAAGGTTAGATTAATGTAATGAAATTTTGTTTACCTAAACATCGAATAGTGAGAAAGTAACCGAGTTAAAAACCTCTCATATTTTCTTAAAGAATAAGTCGGTGGCCTTTAGAGTACAATAACTCTTTTATATTTTGAAGCAAATCATTTTTTGTCAAGCAGGTTAGTCAAATAATTTCCTGTAATTGATCCCACACAAGTACTATTGCGAAAATCTATGATGTTGGGTTTGATTTGTCTGATTGACCGTATGAAAAAAACCACTACACGCACGAGGGCAATTTATTAGGTGTCCATATAGGTGTCTATCAGCCCTGATATTCAGTGCTATTTGGTCGCACTTGGTATAAGTGACAGTGAGGGGTAAGATACTGTAGATATTAGTTAATTGTACTGAATAGTACTCAGGACTATAGCCACTATACGGATTCCTAATCCCTAGCTCCGCGTTCGAGTCGCGGTGGGAGCACCAACAATTGTTTTAGGTGAGACGTAGAAAGATATGAATTGCTTTAAACTTCAATTCATGGGGGCTAATCCCTGACGAAAATATTTTTTAAATCACCTTCCTGTTCAGCATAATTGATCATGCTCCGAACGATCTTACTCAACTCTTCTTTTTCTGAATCGTATTCTTCAAAGTCGTACTGCTGAAAAATCTCTCTCATTTTTGAAATGAGTTCATCTTCCAATTCGACCTCGATGGATTCATCGGTGAAGAAACAACCTCCAATACAGCGTATTTTACCAAACACATTTTCATTGTCGTCCTGATTTAGAATCTCCTTGACCAGGTTTTGGATAGATATTTCAATTCCTCCAAGAGAAAAATCACCTACAACCCGGTCCAGAAACTCCTTTTGTTGATCCTTTAAACTAATATTTAATTTCATATATTTCTTAGAAAAATGGTTATTAACCAGCATGATGCCAACTCTTCACGCCTGACCGCCGTAATGAACCTGCCCCCGGATGTAGTGGAAACAGTAGATCTCGCAAGATAAGCTTAAGCGATATTTAGAAATTCGTCCAGATTTAAAAACTACCGTCGATTATTGAAAGCTCTTTTTCTGTTCGTTCTGTTTCAGCATTTTTCTTTACTTACCGCCCTGGCTATCCACATCCATTTTTGTTGAGCATCCTTAGCCTCGCAGAGTAGTTGAGATGCTCACTCAGCAAAAAGTCTTGTTTCTAATCAGATCGGTGGAAGCCTGGATAATCAGAAAAATAACAGACTCATTTTTTATTTCTTGTCATAGTATAGAACTAGTGTTATATAATATAGGACTAAATTAGTACTATTTAAATGTTATCTAATATGGTTTTGGCAAATCCAGGAGATTTTCTTGTCATTCAATGAATAAACCACTTTTAGCAGAATCATTTGAGATCATCGCGGAAATATTACATCCTGCTCACTTTGATTTTCACTTTCAACAATCCGGATGGGAACAATTATAATTTTTTCATTCATTTAAAAAGCTAGAGTGGTTGAGCATAAGCATCGCAAATTGTTTCCAAATAATGGTTGAAGAGGAATAGAATGCTAATAGAGACGTCTAAGAAGAACACTATTTGCTTCGATAACAGCTATGTACTGCTGGGA
>CABXOR010000083.1 GCA_902513935.1 uncultured SAR324 cluster bacterium | reverse complement strand
GAGGCAAGATCTTTGATTTTCTTTGGAGATTTATTGGAAAGAACAATTGAAATTTTGTCGAGCAAAATTTCTAGGCGCAGTGGTTTTTCCATAAAATCGACAGCACCCAGTTTTATTGCATTTACTGCTGCATCGATGCCCGCGTGTCCGCTCATCATGATTACGGGAATGTCCGGATGAGTTTCACGTAACTGACTGAGAATTGCCAAAAAAGGAACTATCCTCGGACAGACATAAAAACACCTATTGCCATTAATGAAAGTCCAACAAATCGTTGTGCTGAAATCGGATGATATGCAGCGCCCAAAAAACTGAAATGGTCAATAATTGCCATAGAAATAATTTGTCCTAACAGAACAAACGCAACGGCATTTCCAACACCGAATTTAGGTGCAATCCAAGTCATACCCAGTACATAAAAAACAACAAACAATCCGCCCAGATAGGAATAAAATGGAATTGAACTCTCCACAACCAGATTAGGAATTTTCCCTGACAAAACCATAACCCCAAGGCAGGCGACAATGCCTACCGACAATGCAATAATTGCAGCCAGTACCGGATTTTGAAGTCTTGCTCCAAGATTTCCATTCAAGGCCGCAAAAACCGGAATTCCCAAACCCACCACGAGCATAATGGCTGCATAAAATATTGGATGGTCTAACCCGTTCATATATTTATTCTCAACAAATGTTTTTATTCCCTAAATCATATGCAATAGCTGGGACAATTTTGGATATTGCTGAGTGGTCAAGCCTATTTCTTGTAAAACAATCCAATTGATGTTACACATAGTGTCCTCCTAAAACCAACAAATTGTTTTTCTTTAAGTGCATCTGACAACCAGACCATGGTGTTTTTAAACGGATCAAGTGGGAACTTACCCATCACCAACCAATTGAGCCTACTGTATTACGGTTTAAGACTGAATTTGTAGTTCAGTCTTAAAGTTGTACTCCTTAAAACCCCATTACCTCCTTTGAGTAACCCCCACTAATCCTTCACAGTCAGACACAACTCCAAGTAAAATTTCATAACTTTTTTTGAATAATTTATGAATTGAAAATTGATCGGCCTGTTGCTGCCTTACAACGTAGTTGTTTATGAAGATCCGGAAAAAGGAGAAACTGTTTTAGGAGTCATTGATCCGGGAATGACGGTGCAGGCAACCGGAAGGACCGACTTAGATGCTTTCGCAAAAAGTGTACAAAAAAAATTACAAACTGAACTTGATTAAGTTTGGGCTTAAGTAGTATGTTTGGATGAGAAAAGTTTGCTTTTCACTGATCCTGTGTTACACTCGCTTTTGCAACGCTATTGATTTAAAAAACAGTAAAACTAAATCTTTTTCAGGTGAGCGGTTTCTACAATGGCAAAAGTAATTACATTCACCAGCCAAAAAGGCGGAGTAGGTAAAACAACATCAGCCGTTCATTTGGCCACTGCCTTTGCATTGGGCGGTTATAAGACGCTCTTGGTCGACCTTGATCCACAAGGTTCCGTTCACCATTCTCTCGGATTAGACAAACCAGATGGATTAGGAATACGTGAAGTTTTTTGCACACCAAGTGTTTCGTCACAGGAAATTATTCAAACCGGCAAACACCAGAATCTTGACCTCCTGCTTTCGAATATTCAAGACCTCCTGACAGAACAAACTGTAAATAAAATAGCTGCTGATTATTATCATTTTTCACAATGGCTGGAACAAAATTCATCCAGTAGCTATGAATTTATAATTGTCGATCCACCCGCATCTACAAGTTCCCTCAGCATTAATGCAATGCTTGCTGCGAACCTCGTCATTGTGCCTCTGGAATGTGAAGCATTGGCCATTAAATCTCTCAAACGCTTTTTGCAGGCATTTAAGGAACTTCAGAGGACAATTGAACCAAAGTTGCGCCTGGCTGGAATTTTACTGACTATGTATAATGATGAAATTCTGACTCACCAGCAAATATGCAAACAGGTATACCAAACACTGGGGGATTCTGTTTTTGAAACCATTATTCCAAATTGTCCACATATTCTGGAAGCAAGTTCTTTAGGAATAGATGTTATCCAGCGCCACTTGAATTCAGCCGGTGCAACTGGTTACATACGTCTTGCCAATGAATTGCTGGATCGCTTCCTGTTGCCAAAATCTCTGGAAGTTAGCTAGTGAAAACTAACTCCTGATAAACATTTCCTGGCTCCAGCCTATACCTCAAATTCGCCTGAATTCAGAGGATGCTCTACTGAATATGCTGGATGAAATTGTGACAAATGGTGGTGAAGGGTAGATGCTGTATCGTGCTGATTCACTTTATCACAGTGGAAGAAGCGACGACTTGCTGAAACTCAAACTGTGGCAGGATGCAGAAGCCACAGTTGTAGAAATTTTACCTGGAAAAGGCAATTTCAACGGAATGATGGGTTCATTACTCGTGACTGATGAAAGCGGCCGCAGATTTCGTATAGGAACAGGTTTCAGTAATAAAGAACGAAAAATTTCACCAGCTGTAGGAACTGTCAAAACTTACAAATTCACTGGAACCACAAAGAAAGGCCTGCCATAATTTGCCAGTTTTTTACGTATATATCAGCAGTTTTAAAAAACCTGAAAGCTCAACTAAAAACATCCGTTCCTGGAGCATGAGTGCAGTATTTTGAAATAGTATTTTGGACTGTACTGGGGCTGATAATCGGCAGTTTTGTAAATGTTTGCCTTGATCGGCTTCCGCTGCAGTTTGCAGACAAAATAAGATACTTGAGTTTGTTGAATGCACCTGAAATTTCCACTTCCCTGAAACAGCAACTCCAGGATCAATCCCTGAATTTATTCAAACCGGCATTTTCTTTTTGTTTTTCCTGCGGACATCAGCTCAGATGGTTTGAAAAAATCCCGGTATTATCATTTATTTTAAGTAAGGGCCGTTGCCGGAAATGTAAGTCTATAATCGGGTTTAGAACGATCTGGATAGAAATCATGCACGGACTGTGGTACGCAGGTACTGCCTGGTTATTACAGGGCTGGGGGTGGATTCTATTTTACAGTATTAACTTTTCATTATTGTTGATTCTGGGATACTGCTGGAGTTGTAATCAGGTTCGAAAGACACTGTTATCTGTAGGAGGAGTTGTGGTGATCCTGATTTTTTGCATTAATTATTTTTGATTTTAAAATGAAAAAGCTGCTGCAGATATTACTCAAAATTGTGGTCATCGGAACCATTTTGATTTACCTAGTCCGAAGTGGCCGCTTAAATTTTGAAAAATTGATGCTCTTCCGGGATGCTCCGGAAATACTTGCGATGATGGTTGCTATACTCATTTTGGCAGTGGTGCCTATGGCGACATTTCGCTGGTGGTTATTATTGCGTGCGATTGGAATACAAGTAAATCCGAAGCAGGCTTTCGTGCTGACCTGGATTGGTAATTTTTTCAACACCACACTTCCAGGAGCGGTAACTGGAGACGTGGTAAAGGGATATTATGTGATCAAGGCACAAGAGGAAGATGGGCGTACCAGAGCGTTTATGACACTGCTGATTGACCGTTTTGTGGGTTTGTTCGGTTTGATTGTCATGGCATTTTTTGCGCTAGTCTTTAATTTCGAATTAATACTTTCTCAAGTACGACTTCACGGTCTGGCATGGATAATTGTTGCTCTATTTGTAGGAACGGTCCTTTTTTATTCCATTGTGTTGTTTCCATTTAAGGAGGGTCGTGATCCTTTCCTTCGCCTTTTTCAACGACTGCCTGCAAGCAAATTCAGCATCAAAGTCTATTCCGCATTCAAAAGTTATCAGCATCAAAAAACAACTTTATTCTTTACATTATTTTTGTCTATAGGCCTTCACACTTTAATTACACTGATTTTTTTCCAGGTTGCACATTTGATGGGCATTAAAGAAATGGAATTGGCAACACAATTTTTTCTAATGCCGATTGGCTTAATCACCGTAGCCATTCCAATTGCCCCGGGTGGAATCGGAATCGGTCATGTTGCCTTTGAGACACTTTACCAACTGGCCGGACTCTCCGGAGGAGCAGACATTTTCAATCTCTTCATTATTGTCCAGCTGGGAGTTTTTTTGTTGGGCGGAATTCCATATTTTCTTTACAGCAGCAATTATCAAATACCAAAGAATTCTGAAAAATTGTTTGAAGAAGAAGCTGAAAAATAACAAGACTTCGGTTAAATTAATCCTCTGCATGTAAAATCAACAGGTGTTCCTTAACGCATGACGAGAGGGCGTTTAAATCA
>CABXOR010000082.1 GCA_902513935.1 uncultured SAR324 cluster bacterium | reverse complement strand
TGCAACTGATATTACCGATTATGCTCTTGAGGCACTGCGTAAAAGTCAAATTGAAAATATCTGGCTGGTAGGACGTCGTGGTCCTCTGCAGGCAGCATTTTCACCTGCTGAAGTTAGGGAGTTCCTGGAACTTCCTGAAGCCGATGTTATGGTAGAAGGTAATTCTATGAAACTGGACACTGAAAGCCTGGAAATACTAGAAACGGAAGCAAGCAAAGATACAAAGAAAAACATTGAGATACTTACACAAATTTCTTTGAGGAAACTGTCTGGAAAAAAGAAACGGGTCCATTTTCTCTTTCTTGCTTCACCTCGTGAAATTTCCGGAGACGGCAAGGTTGAAAACCAGGAGGGTGTAGAGCGCCTCGAAGAAATTATCCAGGAAGCTGATGGAGTCATGGTTGCCCGTGGTGATTTAGGAATTGAAGTTCAGATGGAAGAGGTGCCTCAAATTCAAAGACGGATAGCTAATTTATGTGCTAAATATGGAAAGCGTTTAATAGTTGCAACTCATATGTTGGAATCAATGATTGAAAATCCAGTACCGACACGAGCGGAAGTTACGGATGTCGCTAATGCTGTTTTTGAACAAACAGATGCAATTATGCTTTCCGGAGAAACTTCTGTCGGTAAATATCCTGTCCGTTCGGTAGCAGCTCTTGTACGGATTGCAAGACATTCAGAAAATTTTCCTGGTGTGAATTTTACTGAAAAATTGATAAAAGCGTCTAAAGGTCAGCTCATTGCTGAATCTGCAATCCAAATAGCTACAAAATTAAAAATTCGCGCAATTGTTGTTATTACACGTAATGGACGAGGTGCCGGTTATCTCTCTAATCTTCGTCCACGTCATATAGGGCTTTACTCCTTCACCTATAATTCTAAAGTATTTTCTTCCATGACACTCTACAGGGGGGTCTATCCTATCTTCATGGAGTTCAGCAAAAATCCGGAAGATACGATACAGAGTGCTTTGAGAATTCTTAAGGAGAAAGAAGGTTTTGCAGCTGAAGAACAGGTTGTTGTTCTTGCCAATCTTATCACTGGTGAAGGGTATTGCACTTCCCTGCAGATCAGGTCAATTCCTGCAGTTTAGCAATGATGCAGTTGCAGCGGAGCCTTATAGACTTGAACTTGCTGAAAACAAAAGCGTGAGGGAGTCACGTGTCATATTTCTTGTTTCTGTATTTCCGGAGTATAGCTAGGCTTTTCCTGAACCTGAAGTGTAGATCGCACCTAAAGTGATGGAGGATGAGGAGGAGTAAGAGGTGTATCCCAAACTTGCACCTAAGATGTCTATATACTCATACGGCGCAATTGTTGAGGAATCTGTGTTAGGAAGGTTGGTGTAGTTGGTGAACAAACCGAAACGCACTGCATTTGTCGGGTCGAAATAAAAATGAATTAAGATGAGTTTGATGAAGTGCTTCCATTTTTCGAAAACAAAAGAGGAATAATGAAAAAAATTACACCGAGACTGATGAAGCAATCCGCAAGATTATTTACAAAAAAACTGGTTTCATACCAATGAAAATGCAAAAAATCAGTGACGTAGCCATAAACTGCACGATCAATCAAGTTTCCTGTCGCACCCGGTAATACCAAGACTAATCCTGACCGTGTGAAAAAATCAAGTTCGCTCCAGTAGCGTGTTTGATAATACAGCATTGCTGCAACAGCCAGTAATGACACTCCAACCAGGAGAGGAACTCGAAAAGTATCAGAAATATCTGACAAAAAACTAAAGCTTACTCCGCGATTCTGCACGTGGGTCAAGTCTAATTTATTTGCCAGTAGCTCGGTTGTTTCATACAGAGGTACGTTTAACCTGATCCATATTTTTGAACTAAGATCCAAGCCCAAAAATATGATCATTATAATCCAGTTGGCCCTGAAAGAAGTTGAAAAAACTGATTCTGAAATAGCCAAATTTTTCACTCCACAGAAGAAAGTAGATCGGTTATTTTAATTGGAATTTGTTCATGAAGCCGCAAATCCCGGATTACCACCTTGTTTTCAGATAACTCATCCGGAAAAAGAAGGATCGCTTTTGTTGCTCCGGACTCACCAGCCTGCTGCAAAGTTTTTTTCATTTTTTTCATGCTAAAGTTACAGTCGACAGTTGAGCCCTGCTGCCGCAGAATTGCTGCAATATTAAGAGCAGTACCCACCTGTTCTCTGGCAAATGGAATAATAGTGTAATCCAGTTTCCGTGGTAATTCAGGAAAGCGCTCCAAATCTTTAAGTACGTCTAAAACAACCACGTCTCCAAACCCAAATCCTACTGCAGGTACAATTTCACCGCCATATGTTGAGAGAAGGGAATCGTAGCGTCCGCCACCGCAAATAGACCTGTATTGTTTCCCTGGACTGTTAACCTCAAAGACTGCACCTGTGTAATAAGATAAACCCCTGACGATGGAAATGTCAAATTGCAGATAATCACTGAATCCTGCTGTTTCCATCATATCCATCAAGTTTTGCAATTCGTCAATACCCTGAGTGTCATTCAGGTCTTTTTTTAATTCAATCAAGTCTGATTTTAATAAATATTCATTTAACTGGTCCACCTGAGTTGTGGACATTCCAATATCCTGCAGCAATTTTGACAGTGCTTCTATGGAAATTTTATCGCGCTTATCCATTATGACAAGTGCTTCACTGTGCATTTCCTGAGGTACACTAATTTGACTTAGAATCGAATTCAGAATCCGGCGGTCATTGATAAACACACGGATTTCTTTTGCTGAAAGTCCCATTAATTCGCATGCAGAAATCAACAGCATCAGAATTTCAGCTTCAGCCACAATCTCAGCTTGTCCAATGATGTCTGCATTCCACTGAAAATGCTCCCGCTTCCGCCCTTTTGTCATGCGCTCATAGCGGAAACATTGCGGCATTGAAAACCACTTTATGGGAAAGGACAATGATTTTTTGTGCTGAAGCACCAGACGGGCCAATGAAGGGGTCATTTCGGGACGCAAACTTAAACGCCGTCCACCTTTGTCTTCAAAGCTGTAAAGCTGCTTGCTGATTTCGTCTCCGGCCTTGCGAATATAAAGCTCTTCATGTTCCAGCACGCAAGTATCATATTCTTCGAAACCTGCCTGAACAGAGACATTGCGCCACACTTCAAATAGCCAGTTGCGTAAACGCATTTCGTCCGGAAAGAAGTCCCTCGTACCCTTGACAGGCTGCAAATCAATCATTATAAATGTATATCTGTGGACTGTTGTTGAAAATTGAATATCTGCTGTTTGAACCGTATCACGAATGAAAAGCAAGTTCTGGTATTTTCTTAAAATCCTCCCATGCCAGAGGCATTGCAGAACGGTTTCGCAAGAGGTAAGAAGGATGAAATGTGGGCAGAACGGTCCAATTTTCATATTGCATAATTCTACCACGTACCTTGGTGATTCCGGGTAAATCCGGAATCAGTGATTTAGTTGGAATATTCCCAAGAGTGACAATTAATTTTGGATTCAATAATTCAAGTTGCTGTTTGATAATTGGGAGACAGCATGAAATTTCAGCAGGAGTAGGATTCCTGTTTCCCGGAGGGCGGCATTTGACAATATTTGTAATATAAACATCATCACGTTCAATTCCTATTGTATTGATCATTTTAGTTAGCAGCCTGCCGGCACGTCCTACAAAGGGCTGACCTTGAGCGTCTTCGTCTGCACCGGGGCCTTCTCCTAGAAAAATCACCCTGGAATTAATCGAACCATTACCAAATACCAGATTTGTTCTTGTTTTACCCAATGAACAACGCTGACAGGACTTATACTTATCTGCCAACTCTGAAAAAGAACTTACTTTTATTTCCGCTTCTGGTTCAGGTATTAATTGTTTGAAAGATTCTAAGACAGTTTGTTGCTTTGCCGCTGACAATTTTTCTTGAAGATCAGTTATGGCTGTTGACGGAGGAAATATTTTGGAATCAACATTTTTGTGCTTAATTTTGACTACAGGCTGAGTTGCTCCTGAAACCGAAAAGTTGTATTTGGACCTTTTGTCTACATCTTCGGTTGGAGAATCCAGTATCTCGCCCAAACCTTCAAGCAGACGCGTGAGTTCAACCTTGGGCATAGCTTCAATGTTCATGTAATGTGAACCTTTTTTATGAAGAGACTGTAACTGATTTTCTAATTGTAGCAGCAAAGTAGGATAGTCCAAAATGTTTCCTCAATAGGTTACAATAATTTAGGAATTTATTTTATAAAATATAACGACTCAAATCCTGATTTTTCAACAAGTTTGAGAGTTGGCTCTGAATATATTCCGGAGTAATAGATATTTTCTGTCCATTTAAATCCGGGGCAGTAAAACTGACATCTTCGAGTAATTGTTCCATTACAGTATGCAGTCGGCGTGCACCGATATTTTCCGAATCTTCGTTGATTTGACAGGCAATTTCCGCAATAGTATCAATGGCTTTTTTTGTGAA
>CABXOR010000081.1 GCA_902513935.1 uncultured SAR324 cluster bacterium | reverse complement strand
TGGTGAAGATGCAGAGCTTATGACTCTGGAAGTGCAGCTCAAAGAAAAGTGGGGTCTGCGTGATGTCTTTTTGACGCCTGGAGTTTCTGATGAAGAACTTAAGAATGCCCTCAGTATGGCTGGCGCGCAGTATTTAGAAATGAATTTGCCTTCAAAGGAATCTTTGATTGCGCTTGGATGGGGAGAGACCATTTCTGGAATTACCCGCAATTTGGGAAGAGTCATTCCCGAAAGGACATCCTTTGTAACACTTTGCGGAGGTGTGATGCACTATCTCAGCGAGCATGCTCCGGCCAATGTCGGCACTCCTCTTTCCGGATTTCTTTATCCATTCCATGTTATACCAACACCCCTGATGGTGGGTTCACCTGAACTCAGGGACCAGTTGCTCAACGAGCCTGAAGTTCAGCATGTGATGAACATGGCTCAACTTGCGGATATTGCAATGGTAGGTATTGGCTCTCTGAAGACCAGTACTGAATTTGAAGGCTTTGGTTATAAATCACAAAAAGAACTCGATCTGCTAAAAAAAACGCGGGGCTGTGGGTGAGATGCATGGAGAATATTTTAACTCAGTTGGTGAGCCGTTAGAATTGCAGCATCACAACCGACTGATCTCAATACGCCTGGAAACATTGCACAAAATGAAACACGTGGTTGGCGTGGCCGGAGGCACAGATAAAATTGAAGCTTTGGAAGCTGCTTTAAAAGGGGGATTTATTCACTCCCTGATTACCGATGAAGTGACCGCAAGGGCTTTACTTTTTTAAGAAGGATATAATTGTTGTCATTTATTATATATAACTATTTGAAATAGTTAATGATATAAAGAGAATGAAGCCAAATTACAAAAATAAAAATATTTTGCAAAAATAATGTTGCAATTGAAAAATATTATGATTATTATAATCACACTGCCAAACAAAACTCTTGGCAGTTTTTTAAATTAATTAGAAAATGAGTTTGATAGAGCTTAAGAATGTCTCAAAATATTGGGGAGATATTAGGGCAGTTGAAAAATTAAACATAAATATTGAAGAAGGCGAGTTTGTGGTATTATTAGGACCTTCAGGATGCGGTAAATCAACTACTTTAAGATTGATAGCAGGTTTGGAAAATGTTTCTTCAGGCGGAATATTTATAGGTGGCAAAAATGTAAATAATATAGATCCTTCTTCAAGAAATATATCAATGGTTTTCCAGTCGTACGCACTTTTTCCACACTTAAATGTAGAGGAAAATATAATTTTTGGATTAAAAGTTAGAAAAGTGAAAAAAGGTGACAGGCAAGTTAAATTAAAAAATGTTACGGAAAAAGTTGGATTAAGTAATTTGTTAAAAAGGAAACCTGCTGAACTATCCGGAGGTCAACGCCAAAGGGTTGCACTTGCAAGAGCAATAATAAGTGAGAATCCGATCTGTTTGATGGATGAACCATTATCAAATTTAGATGCGAAGTTAAGACATCAGATGCGCTCAGAAATTCGCTCACTTCAAAAAGATTTAAATATTACATTAATATACGTAACTCATGATCAGACTGAAGCAATGAGCATGGCTGATAAGATTGTACTACTGAACGAAGGGGAAATTGTTCAACAAGGTAGGCCAAAAGAACTTTATGAAAAACCAGAGAATACTTTTACAGCAAAATTTCTTGGAAATCCACCAATGAATTTAATTAATCTAGAAGTTGAAAGAGAAGGTAATTATATTCCTATCTTTGAAGAAAAATATTTTATTAAACAAAAGTCAGATAAAAAAAATATTTTAGGTATAAGACCAGAAGATATTGAAATTTCAAAAGAAGGGATTAAATGCACTATAAATGACTTGGATTACCAAGGGTCAGATGTAGTATTAAGTCTGCAATTAGGGGGTCAAGAAATTTTTGCTAGGATTGATTCTAAAAAAGTAGAAGAGTTAGATAATCATGTTTTTATAAATTGGGACAATAATAATTTACATTTATTTGATTTTGAATCTGGCGTAAGAGATGTCAATTAAATTAGGGCCGCTGTTGATTCATGAGATGTGTGAAGATGGTCTTCACACTGTAAGTAAGGGACATTTGATGTCTCTATAATCCTAAAATTAGGAGTGAATATGTTCTGCTATATCAAACTGGTAAGAAAAGTCATTGTGAGTATATTGGGAGTATTTCTGTTCTTTACCACTCAATTATTCGGTATAGAACTTAACATGTACTATCCTGTTGCAGTTGGTGGATCATTAACCAAAATAGTTGACGGAATGGTAGATGAGTTTGAGAAGAAAAATCCTGATGTTAAGGTAAATGCAATTTATGCAGGGAATTATAATGATGCCAGAATAAAAGCCCTTGCAGCGCTGAAAAGCGGGAAACCTGCTCAACTGTCTGTAATGTTTTCAATAGACATATATGAATTAATTGAGCAAGATGCCATAGTCCCTTTTGATGATCTGGTAAGTACTTATGAAGATAAAGCCTGGTTATATTCATTTTATCCAACATTAATGCAAAATGGAGTAACTGATGGGAAAGTATGGGGTATACCCTTTCAACGGTCTACAATTGTAATGTATTACAATAAGGATATATTTAGAAAAGCAGGATTAAATCCAAATCAACCACCAAAGACTTGGAATGAATTAGTCTCATATGGTAAAAAGATTGTAGCTAGTAATAGTAACACTTGGGGAGTAATGATTCCTTCAACAGGTTATCCATATTGGATGTTTGGTGCTTTGACAATGCAGAATGACCAAGTACTTATGAATGGTGATGGTAATAAGACGTATTTTGACCATCCTAGTGTAGTTGGAGCTCTTAAATACTGGTATGACTTAGGAAATAAACACAAAGTAATGCCATCGGGAACAATTGAATGGGGAACATTGAGGAAAAACTTTCTTGAAGGGAAAACTGCAATTATGTGGCACTCTACAGGAAACCTGACAACAGTTAAAAAGAAAGCTAAGTTCGATTTTGGTGTTGCAATGCTTCCAGCAAATAAGCGCAGAGGGACTCCAACAGGAGGTGGAAACTTCTACATTTTTAAAGATACTTCTGATGAAGAGAAGAAGGCTTCAATGCGTTTGATTAAGTTTATGACGAGCCCAGAACAAGCTGCACATTGGTCAATGTCAACGGGGTATATGGGAGTTAGTCCAGCGTCATATCAGACTAATGCTTTAACAAATTATGTTAAACAATTTCCTCCTGCTCTTGTAGCAAGAGATCAATTAAAATATGCTACTGCCGAACTTTCAACTTTTCAAACCGGTAGGGTTAGAAAATTACTTGATGATGCTATTCAGTCTGCATTGACTGGAAATAATTCGCCAAGTTCAGCATTGAAAAAAGCCCAAAAGAGTGCTGATAAACTATTAAAACGATATAGGTAATTATTAATTTGCGGAAGGCTTTGAATTAAAAACCTTCCGCAGATTTTTTAGCACCGTTTAAAAGGCATTCCCGTTAACCAATCCCACCATAAGAAGCCCTGCTTCAATGTTTAAAAATAATCTTCATCACATTTATGCCTGGTTACTTCTTTCACCAGCATTAATTTTAATGGGTACTTTTACCCATATACCATCAATTTTAACTTTAATATCCAGTTTTTTTAGTACAGGTACAAAAAAATTCCCAAGCAAATTTGTAGGGCTTGAAAATTATGAGCTGATTTTTGATGACCCCATTTTTTTAGAAGCGGTTTTAAACAATATATGGTACGCAATTGCCACAATAATCCCATCTATTATCCTAGCAATACTTATGGCTCTTTTTGTAGATAGTAAATTATCTGGAAGAGTATTGGTTAGAATGGCATATTTTACACCGACTATTTTACCTATGATTGCAGTATCTAATATTTGGTTATTTTTTTATACTCCAGAGATAGGTCTTATTGATCAAATAGCCACGA
Organism: uncultured SAR324 cluster bacterium; assembly: GCA_902513935.1. The sequence goes on along the minus strand of CABXOR010000081.1, from coordinate 622 downwards.
ATTTAGGGTTTAATAGTCAAAATTGGTTAGGAGATAAAGACACCGTGCTCAATTGTATAATACTTATTACTATATGGAAGGAAGCAGGTTTTTTCATGATTTTCTATTTAGCAGCATTACAAAATATACCACCTGAACTTAAAGAGGCAGCTTTTTTAGAAGGTTCTTCAAAATTTTATTTTTTCCGCAGAATAACATTCCCTTTATTAATGCCAATTACACTTTTTGTTTTAGTTAATGCAACTTTAAATTCATTTAAATTAGTGGATCATCTGTTCATACTCACAAAAGGTGGACCAGATAACGCCAGTAATTTGATCTTGTATTATATATATGAGACTGCATTTTCTTTTCTGGACTCTTCATATGCTGCAACACTAACAATATTTTTACTTTTTGCATTAGCTATTATTTCGATAGTTCAATTTATGTTTTTTGATAAACGAATTCATTATAGATGAAAAATTATTTTAATAGTACTTCCATAGAGTATTTTGCTGCTTGGATTTTAGCATTAGTGTGGGTATCACCGCTACTTTATGCTTTTTGGGCAGCATTTCATACTAATGAATATGCTGTTAATTTTGAAATTCTTGCTCCATTGACCTTAAGTAATTTTGCA
>CABXOR010000080.1 GCA_902513935.1 uncultured SAR324 cluster bacterium | reverse complement strand
AGTCATTTTCAATACTGTTTCAGCCAACTCAATTATAGTAAACTCGCCAGGATTTCCTGTATTCACCGGTCCAGTAAAATTTTCTGTGTTCATCATTCGATACATTGCATCCACCAATTCTGCCACATAACAAAAACTGCGACTTTGAAGTCCATCTCCATGGATGGTGATGGGTTCACCTTTAAGTGCTGCAACTATAAAATTGCTGACGACTCTGCCGTCTTCGGGATGCATTCTGGGACCGTATGTGTTGAAGATACGCACGATTTTTACATCAACCTTGCTTTGCCTGTGATAGTCCATCATTAAAGTTTCTGCCACACGTTTCCCTTCATCATAGCAGCTTCGCAAACCAATCGGATTGACGTTACCAAAATAGCTCTCCAGTTGTGGATGTACCTGCGGGTCACCATAAACCTCTGAAGTTGAAGCCTGCAAAATACGGGCTTTCAATCGTTTTGCCAAACTCAGCATGTTGAGTGTACCCATGACATTAGTTTTTACAGTTTTTACAGGATTGTACTGATAATGAATTGGTGATGCAGGGCAGGCCAGGTTGAAAATCCAATCCACTTCTAAAAGAATAGGTTTCACAATATCGTGACGGATCAATTCAAAATTTGTCTCATCTGAAAGCTGACTGAGATTTTCTTTGCTCCCAGTAATAAAATTGTCAATTGCAATAACCTCGTGTCCTTCATCAATCAGGCGGTCACAAAGAAATGACCCTACAAAACCGGCACCACCGGTAACTAGAACTTTTTTCATTTGAATAATCTCTGTGAATTGTGAAAAAGTACAAGGAACATTATATCCTGATATAATAGCAAGGTACAAGGAAGTCTGGAGAGTAAAGGACTAATAATCCAAAATTTCGGCATGAATCAAATTTGTTGTAGGTAGAATTCGTTCAACCAGAGATTAAGAAAACTTTACATGCAATCTGAAATAGCATTGCGACTTTTTTAGAGTCAGATTATTATTTGCTGATAGAATCCTGCTTATAAACGTGGAATTAATTACTGAAAAAAGCTGTATCAGGTTGTCGCTTGAATAACATGTTACATAACCAAGCGTTGAACGGGAATTTACGAAAATGTTAATCGAGTAAATCAGTGAAATCTTTGCTGAGAAATTTCATTATCGAAGGAGGAATTATGTTGACTGAAGAAAGACAAAAAGATATAGAAACCGCAATTCAGCAAATTGAACGCCAGTTTGGAAAAGGTTCTATCATGAAAATGGACGGCTCGACTGTGGGGCAATATCCTGCAGTGAGTGCCGGTAATTTGGCGTTGGACATTGCACTGGGCATAGGAGGGTTACCTCGAGGACGGATAGTTGAAATTTATGGTCCGGAAGCATCTGGTAAAACAACTTTAGCCTTGTGTGCGGTTGCGGAAGTTCAAAAAATAGGTGGAACAGCTGCTTTCATAGATGCCGAACATGCGTTTGACCGTAACAATGCTAAAACTCTGGGTGTTCAGGTGGAAGATTTACTACTGGCCCAACCAGACTATGGAGAACAGGGTCTTGAAATTGCGGAGCAGCTTGTGCGCGTCGGCAAAGTTGATATGGTTGTTATAGATTCTGTCGCTGCCTTGGTACCAAAAAATGAGCTGGAAGGAGATATGGGTGATTCTCATATGGGGTTGCACGCACGTTTGATGTCACAGGCACTTCGCAAATTATCCGGTGTAATATCCAAATCAAATACTATTTTCATTTTTATAAATCAGCTTCGTTCAAAAATTGGAGTGGTTTTTGGAAATCCGGAAACAACGACTGGTGGAAATGCCCTCAAATTTTATTCCACTGTACGCTTAGATGTCCGGCGGGCCAGCCAGATTAAGAGCGGAGACGAAGTAAAGGGGCACAGGATGAAAATCAAGGTGGCAAAAAATAAATTGGCGCCGCCGTTTCGTATTGCAGAAGTTGATTTAATCTACGGAGTTGGAATATCCAAAATGGGAGTTTTAATCGATTTAGCTGTGAATGATGAAATTGTGCAAAAGAGCGGAACATGGTTCTCTTTCGAGAAAGACAGATTGGGACAGGGACGCGAAAACTCGATCAAGTTTTTAGAAGAAAATCCTGAAATTGCAGACACCATCAATCTCAAAGTAAGGGGAATTCACAATCTTGATTTTTCAGACACAAGCGAAGAAACGCAGGAAACTGCTGAAGATGAATGAGTACTTGCGACTCTCTGCCGGATCAATCGAAACGCCCACAAAAAAGTGCAGAGGACTTTCTTAATGGAAGTATTGGGCTTTTTTCTGTGGAAGAAGCTCTTTCAGATGGCATTATTCTGGTTGATGTACGTACGGCAGAGGAATTTGCCAAAGGGAGTATTCCTGAAGCTCTGAGCCGTCCATTGTTTGATAACATGGAGCGTGCAGAAATTGGAACAATATACAAACAGATTGGCAGGGATGCAGCAGTTGATAAAGGTTTAAAGATTATTGAACCGAGACTGCAGCAATTCTTAAAGTCACTTTTAGATTTAAAATCCCATCAACTAGTCATATATTGTGCCCGGGGCGGAATGAGATCTGCTTCGGTTGTCAGGCTGTTACAGAGTCACGGGTTCCGGGCTGCACAAATGCAGGGTGGATATAAGAGGTTTCGGCAATATGTGCTGCAACAACTTGAAAGCCCAATGCCGCCTTTCATTGTCCTGCATGGTCAGACGGGTGTGGGAAAAACCTTGCTCCTGAATAAACTTCCGGATCATATAGATTTGGAAGGTCTTGCAGGGCACCGAAGTTCTTTATTTGGTGCCATAAATAAAACTCCTCGGTCACAGAAAAACTTTGAAGGACTCCTTGTTCAAAAATTGAGAACACTTCCAGAAGCTCAACCTCTGTTTGTGGAAGGAGAGAGCCGTAAAGTGGGGCAGGTATTTCTTCCATATTCCCTAGCGAATGCGATGAAATCCGGGATGCTGGTGCTGTTGAGTGCATCTATGAATACCAGGATCAGCCGTATAGTTGAGGAGTATCAAATTTGTGATGAACAGACTTTTCGACAAGTTGATTCAATTTTAATTACATTACGTGTGTCACTTGGAAAGCTTAAAGTGGATCAATTACGCCTGTGGCTCAAAAAAGAAGAAATTGAAAAAATAGTGCACATGCTTTTGGTAGATTATTATGATCCTCTCTACACGCATTCAATGAGTTCATACCAATATGTATTAGAGTTGTCTGCAGAAGACTTGAATTTGGCTGCGGTTGAATTAATTCATTTTCGAGATGAAGTGATCAAAAGTCATTAATTATTTAATATGTTTTTAGCGGCATGATCTATCAAATAAACTTTTCTATAAAATCCTGAAATGAGAAGATCAAATTCATTATTTTACCTGATATTTACCATAATAGTGGTTTTTCAGGTTGTGAGTGGATTTGCAGTAAGTCGGGAAAATGTTGCTACAGTAAAGACACATTCCGGCTCATTCCCGCTACCCATCCCAACACTTCGGTTACCAAGCCATCCAGTAACTCCGTTGGTTACAGTTCCTGATGCAGTCTTTCCGGAGCTTCCTGACTGGCATTACTCTCGTTTTATTCCAGAAGATCCAAGCTGGCTTGACAGTGCGGGCAAATTTTACAAAGAAGGTCTTATCTATTTGTTTCGTGGAGACTTGAATGTTGCTTTTAAGAGGTTTCAGTCAGTAACAGATAATTATCCGGAAACGCCATGGTTCGCTCCGTCTTTGTTTTGGCAGGCTCAAATTTTATCAAAACGGAAGGAATATGTTCCAGCAGGAAAAATACTGAATGTATTCCTTGACTCTCTCAAACAGGGTAAAAATTCAGAACGATATATTGATTTTCAAAATTTCAGCCGCTACACATTGGCCTGGCTGGCCCTGAAGCAAAAAAAATACAATGAAGCACTGGAAATAATTGAGAAAAATAAAGAGGTAATCAGTGTTAAAAAAATACGTGTTCAGTTTCTCATTTTGAAGTACCTGATACATGTTCAGTTGAAGCAGAGTGTTCTAATATTTGAAGTAATTGATGATTTAATCCAATTGTTTCCATATGATTTTGAACATGTAGTGCGTCTGGCTGAATTTTATTTTGTCGAAAACCGCTGGCAGGAATTAGCGGATTTAGTTGAGGCAAAAGCTCGGGAGCAGATATTTTACAATGATCCTCGAATGGAACACTTCTTGTGGCTGGGCGTGGCTGCAGAAATGCGTTTGAAACACTGGAATAAAGCCAAAAAACGGTTACAGTTTCTTGAGAAGTTTGGTGTCCGCAGTACTGACAAACTTGCTTTGGCCTATTTAAGGCTTAACCTTTATACAAATCAAACTGAAAGTTCCTGGAGGAATTGGTTTAAAATACAGGATGATTTTGTCCGGGAAAAAGCATTGCGAGAATTAATTCACCATGCAGTCAAAACTGAAGAGTTTCTCTTTTTGATTAAGAAAAAGCCGGATTTGCAGTCGGTTACTCAATATTGGCGAAAGTGGCAGGGGGAATTAGAATTAATATATGCTTACCTTTATTTGCGCCATGGGCAGATAAAAAAAGCAAAGCAATTTTTACTGTGGGCACAAAATAATTTGAAGCAGGAGTCAAATCAGTTGCCTTTGATTGTTAAGGAGGAAAGTCTCTACCTAGGTACTGTGATAGAACTGCTTCTAAAAGACCAGCAAAAAGCGTTGCAGCATTTGAAACAACTATTGGCAGAGTATGCAGGCTCAGAACGTCAGTCGGATTACTATTTTTGGTACGGGGTTTTGTTGTATGAACTGGAAAA
>CABXOR010000079.1 GCA_902513935.1 uncultured SAR324 cluster bacterium | reverse complement strand
CTTCCAGCACGCCGTTCAGAGGTTGTCCGGATCGTTGTGTGGCAGAGCAGAGTGGGCACAACATCAGCTTCGGATCAATTTCATAAACTGCTTCGCACTGACTGCATTTGTAGTTGAAGCTTAACAATAGTAACTCTTTCTGTTCTAAAGTTGCTGTCGCATAATTCCGGATTAAGCAACAATTTGTCTTTTGTCATCCCGGACCTGTTCCGGGATCCAGTTCACTGAACGAGTTGAATACAAGAATTGAAGTGATTCAATGGATTCCTAGTCTCCCCTGCACTGCCCGGAATGGCAATTCTGAATTCGATATTTTCACTGCCACAAGCTTACTGGAATATGTGACATAAAACGAGTAATAATTACTCTATAATTAGCGAAAGTATTTAAGAGATGGGTAACCAAATTCCAGCGTCTGGTGAGGGAGAATTTCTTCCAGTTCTTCAATCAGCGTTGAAGTAATGTTGATCCGTTCTTCGGGGGTAATGGTTACAGAAACGGCTTCTGGTGTTTGAACTGAAAATGTGAAAGGCTTGTCACCAGAATATTTTTGTAGAGTCTTCCGCAGCAAACTGACAGACTCCTGATTCAGGGATTCAGCACCTATTTTTATCAACATGCTTTTTGCCTCAGTTTCCCTTAGTTCACTCAGCCTGTGTACATTGTCCACAAACATTCCCACCTCTTCATCCCGATAATTCACACGACCGGAAATCAAAAGTGGATCGTCGCTTTCCAGCAGTTCTCCCACCTTCTCATACACTGAGGCAAAGACAGGGAACTCAATGGTTCCCCGTGTATCTTCAAGTGTGACAATGGCAAACTTTTCGTTGCTTTGGTTTAGACGGACAGTATTATTGACAACGATTCCAACCAAAGAAACCTTATCTTTTTCTGCATGCAGACCCTCTTTCATTTTAGTTGTGGTGGTAGCCAGGATTTTAATTTCTGAGACATAACTGTCCAGCGGATGTCCTGAAACATAAAAACCCAATGCCGTCTTTTCCTGATTTAAACGTTCCCGTTTGGGCCAGTTCCTTACTTCATGAAATACAAGCTGAGTTTCGGTAGCTTCTGCATCTCCTACATCCATCAATTCAAAAAGGGAATCCTGTAAAGGCTCTTCAGCACGATGAAATTCCTGTGCTAAATGAAAGGCACTGTCGATTGCAGCAAACAATTGCGAACGGTTTTCATGCAGTGAATCGAAGGCACCGCACTTGACCAGTGTTTCAATCATTCGTTTATTGACTTCCTTCAAATCCACTTTTTTCATGAATTCCATAAAATTAGTCAATTGTCCATATTCGTTACGTACCTTCAAAATTGCATCAACTGCTTTTGAGCCCACGTTTTTAACAGCATTCAAACCAAAACGAATGACTTCAATCCGGGCTTCCCGGCGCAGCCAAGCAGAAAATGGGGACTTAAAATCAAAGATTGCAATATTGACTTTAGAATCCAGTGTATTTAATTTCCCGCTTGAAGATTCAGTGGTTTGAGCAAAAAATTCCAGAAATTCAGCTTCTTCTTTGAAATCGCGATTTTTAAGTATTTTCATGGAATTCCGGAGCGGCTCAATCCATTCTTCAGGAACTGTTTCTTTTGCCGGACTGGTACCGCAGAAGTCACGTTCAAAGTGCGAGATTGTTCTGACTGAGATTCTGAAACCGGTTGGTGCAACCGTAAAAGTTTTTGCACTATGATTCACATCCGGAGGCAAAACATTGACACCCATTGCCTTGCATTCACTAATGTAACTGATGACGTTGTCCTGGTTGTTGATTGAACCATTGAACAATGCAGCCATCATCTGAACGGGATAATGTGCTTTGAGAAATGCAGTTTGATATGAAATCAAACCATAGGCAACACTGTGGGATTTGTTAAAACCGTAACCTGAAAAATAATTGATTGTGTCAAATATTTCATTGGCTTTTTCTTCAGGGTTACTGGATTTAGGACATTTCTCAACAAATTCCAGGTTTTTCAGGCAGCCTTCAACGAATTGTAGACGCTGTTCAGCCAAGACTTCTGGAGTCTTTTTCCCAATTGCACGACGTAACAAATCTGCTTGTCCCAGAGAAAATCCGGCAAGGACCTGCACGCCCTGAATGATTTGTTCCTGATAGACAAGCACACCGTATGTTTCCCGTAAAATATCCGCCATAAGTGGATGCGGATAAATAACTCTCTTTCGTCCATGTTTGCACTGCACATAATCCTCAACCATTCCGGAGCCAAGAGGGCCCGGGCGGTAAAGGGCTAGAATCGCAACAATGTCTCCAAAAACTGAGGGCTGCATGTTAGATACCAGGCGTTTCATACCTGACGATTCCAGCTGGAAAACTCCGATTGTATCTGCGCGGCAGAATAAATCGAAAGTTAAGGAATCGTCCATGGGTATACTGGAGATGTCAATTGAGGCTGAATCAGGGCGGCTTGTTTTGATCAGGTCAAGAGTATTGTCAATGGTGGAAAGGTTTTGCGAACCGAGGAAATCAAACTTGATCGCACCCTGGTCCTCTGCATATTTCATTGGATACATCGACTGCAGTGTACCTTCTTTCCCAGTACAGACCGGCATCACTTCACGGATATCCTGATCCATGATAATCACTCCAGCAGCGTGGGTTCCCATATGAGTGTTTAGGTCTTCCAACTGCCGGCTGAACTTAATCAAACGCTGTTCATTTTCACTGCCTTCTGCAGCAAGCAGCGCCAGTTCAGTCTCTTTAGCCAGCGCCTGATCAAGCGTGATATTCAAATCATTTGGAACAAGTTTTGCGATTTTATCTGCTTCAGAATATGGGAAATCCAGCACCCGCGCTACACCGCGTACGACTGCTTTTGCTTTGAGTGAACCAAAAGTGGATATTTGGCATACATTTTTGTCCCCGTATTTTGCACGAACGTGCTCTATTACTTTTTCTCTGCCATCTACATCAAAATCAATATCGAAATCCGGCAGGTTTACACGATATGGATTAAGGAACCTCTCAAAAAGCAGCCCGTAGCGCAGGGGATCAATATCCGTGATTAGTAAAGCGTAAGCGACCAGCGAACCTGCTCCGGAACCCCTTCCGGGCCCAACCGAAACGCCGTTATCTTTTGCCCATTTTATAAATTCAGAAACAATCAAAAAGTAACCTGGAAATTCCATTTGAATGATTACCTCCAGTTCAAAACTTAAACGCTCAGAGTAAGGTTCCCGAAATTCCTCAAACGGAACCTCCGGAGCATAAAGTTCATAAAGTTTTTCCAATCGGATCTTCAATCCTTTTTCCGCATCTTCGCGTAGTTTTGAATCAAGAGTTTCAGATTCTCTTGTGGCAATTTGCGGTAGAAATGTTTTGTTATTTTCCAGAGAGACATCGCATTGCTCTGCAATTATACTGGTATTATTCAATGCAGTCGGTGGAAGTTTCGCAAATGCCGAGAGCATTTCTTCCGGACTTTTCAGGTAACGCTGACTTCCAAGTTGTTGAGGAACACCTTCATCTGTCACTCTGCGCTGCAGGCCCATCAGCCAGAGAATATACTGTGCCTCAGCTTCTTCCGGAGTGAGATAAAGGCAGTCGTTTGTGCCGACGAGAGGAATATCGAGTTCATGGCCTAAACGTATTAACTGTTGGTTTAATTCCTGTTGTTCCGGAAGTCCTGTATTCTGTAGTTCAATATAATAACGGTTGCTAAAAACATCTCTGTACCAAAGTGCAACTCGACGTGCGTCATCCGGACGTCCGTCAAGAAAATGTTTGTTGATCTGTCCCTTCATTCCGCCGCTGAGGGCAATCAAACCCTCGTTATATTTTTCCAGCAGATGATGATTGACGCAGGGGACTCCCTTGACTTTACCTTCGGTGTAGCTGAGGCTCGCCAGAAAACCCAGATTGTGATAACCCAGCCGATTCTGACAAAGAAATTGAGTCTGTCCAATGGAAGATTTTGCAGGTCCGGATTCGGTTAAAACCTCCTCAGGATCATTTTCAATAACAGACGCACCCATTCCGATAATCGGCTTTAAGCCTTCTTCCTTCAAAGTGTGGAAAAATTCAACGGCACCAAACATGTTCCCATGATCGGTAACAGCACAGGATTCAAAACCATTTTTTTTGAGTGCAGTAACCAAATCTTTAATTCGGATTGCTCCCTCAAGCAGAGAATATTGCGTGTGAAGATGAAGGTGGGTGAACATTACTGTCTGAATTGTTTTTTGGATGAGTGACCAGTATGCATCTTACATGAAATTAATTTTGCGGGCAAGATTCTTATGAGTATGTTGATTGGAATTTTGTTCAGAAATAAGCTGTATTCATGTCATCAGATTTACGATTAATACTGGCAATCTGGCTCATCTTTGATGCTTTAGAGTTGTCAACTTAGTCTGTTTGATGTACCCTGTTGCACAGACTAGAACTGAATTTAGATCTAAAAAATTAAGATTTTTCATATTTTTTGAAAAGACATAATTGCTGATGTTAGAGTATTTACGACCGGACAATCTTGAAGATGCACTTTTGACGTTAACTGAACAACCCTGTACTTTGTTGGCGGGTGGAACGGATTTTTATCCGGCCAGGGTTGGAAAGAAGATTACTGAAAATGTTCTTGATTTAAGCGGAATCCGCGAACTGCGCTCCATTCAGGAAACAGAGGAAGGCTTTTTACTTGGTGCACTGACCACATGGACGGAGATAGTTGATTCTGATCTGTCGTCTGCATTCGACGGACTGAAGCAAGCCTCAAAAACAATCGGTGGTATTCAAACTCAAAACGCAGGAACACTT
>CABXOR010000078.1 GCA_902513935.1 uncultured SAR324 cluster bacterium | reverse complement strand
TTACGTATGCCAGTTTTTCCATTTGTGCCTTCGCCACTTCAGCCAGTTCTTTTCTTCCATGACCAACATTCACACACCATAAACCTGCCGTTCCGTCAAGAATACGGTCTCCGTCTTCATTGATCATGAAGCAGCCTTCAGCTTTCACAATGTGTTTTGGATGATTTTGCAACAGCATCTTGTGCTGAGTCATCGGACGCCAGAGAGAGTCCGGAGCTTTCATGTTTTGCGTTTCCATTTTTCCCCTTTTCTAATCATTAATTAATTAGCCACAATTATATTATAAATCTATCCACACTTTTAAATGTACGGCTGTATATAAACTAACAAAGAAAGTTTCACTTTTGTGCACACATATCATCTTTACTGATTCCTGCCACAGGTACCGGTGTTTTCATGGCATCCCGGCGGAAGGGGTCTCCAAGCTCCTGATCAACAACTGCTTCAATGAATGTTGTTTCCCCTTTTTCCATTTGCACCTTGACTGCGGAAGCCAAAGTACTCGTCAACTCATCCATAGTCTTAACCATAACGCCTTTGACACCGCATGCATTTGCTATTTCTGAGAAAGAGACTTGCTTATCAAGCTCTGTTCCAATGAAATTGTCATCATACCAGAGTGTTGAGTTACGCTTTTCAGCACCCCACTGGTAATTTCTGAAGATGATCATCGTGATACCGGGCCATTCACTACGTCCAATTGCAGTCATTTCATTCATTGAAATCCCGAAAGCCCCGTCTCCAGCAAACCCAACAACAGGTGTTTCCGGATTGCCTATTTTTGCGCCAATTATAGAAGGGAAACCATACCCACATGGTCCAAAAAGCCCCGGAGCCAAATATTTTCTTCCGTTTTCAAAAGTCGGATAGGCATTCCCGATAGCACAGTTGTTGCCAATATCTGAAGAAATTATTGCCTCTTCAGGTAGAACTTCCATTATTGCACGCCAGGCCATTCTTGGTGACATGTGATCGGGCTGACGCGCACGAACACGCTCATTCCATGTAGTCCCAGGATCGTCCTGTTCAAAATCCATGGAGTTAAGTGTTTCTGCCCAGACAGCTTTTTTTCTTGCAATCAGTTTACACCTATCCTCACGTCCTGCATCACCGGCTTTTTCAGCCAACCTGCTAAGAATTTGTTCTGCCACCTGTCTGGCATCACCGACAATTCCGACAGAAACCGGCTTTGTTAATCCGATCCGATCTGGATTGATATCAACCTGGATCAGTTTTGCCTCATTCGGCCAGTAATCCAAGTTGTAACCTGGAAGTGTAGAAAACGGGTTCAATCGTGTACCAAGAGCCAAAACCACATCCGCCTCTTTAATCAACTCCATTGCTGCCTTTGAACCATTATAGCCCAGTGGACCGACAAACAAAGGGTGTGAACCGGGAAATGCATCATTGTGCTGATAATTGCAACACACAGGTGAATCTAATCGTTCTGCAAGTGCTTGTGAGGCAGGAATAGCATTGCCTAAAATCACACCTGCACCATTTAGAATTACTGGAAATTTTGCTTCAGATAAGAGCTTTGCAGCACTGGATATTGCATCAGCACCGCCTGCTGGAAGTTCAAACTCTATAATCTCCGGTAGTTCAATATCGACTACCTGTGTCCAGATATCTCGTGGTATATTGATCTGTGCCGGAGCAGACATGCGCCTGGCCTTAGTGATAACCCGATTCAGTACTTCCGCAATACGTGTTGGATCACGAACTTCTTCCTGATAGGCCACCATGTCTTTGAAACCAGCCATTTGTTCAACTTCCTGAAAACCACCCTGTCCAATCGATTTATTGGCCGCCTGTGGGGTAATCAACAACATCGGTGTGTGATTCCAATATGCGGTTTTGACACAGGTTACAAAATTGGTTATTCCAGGTCCATTCTGTCCAATTATCATAGACATTTTACCTGTTGTGCGAGTAAAACCGTCAGCCATATAACCCCCGTTACACTCGTGTGCCACGTCCCAAAACGTAATGCCCGCTTGAGGGAAGTAATCTGATATCGGCATAAAAGCCGAACCGATTATGCCGAAAGCATGTTCGATTCCGTGTTTTTGCAGGACTTTTATGAAAGCCTCTTCTGTTGTCATTTTCATAAGCTAAGTTCCATTAATGTTGTGTTTCAAAAAAGCGGTTGTCGGAATCCATTATATAAAACCAACTTTCCGCAAAATAGTCTAGTAGATTTATCATAAAATACGAATTCACCAATATATTCCGTCCTTAAGTCAATCTACAGTAAAATCTGCTGTAGGACTCTGCCCAGACAGCAATTTAAAAAAACAGTACTTTTGCATTAAATCCGGAAATATTTCATTCAGTGAGACCTGAAGTCTCGCTAAACAGAATTCATAGTAAATTTATACTTCATAACATAAATTAAATCAACTTATTTTATCTCTGGTAAATCAATATTTGACAATGTTCAAAAAGGGCATGATAAAAAAATGTTACTTTGCTCACAGTATTTTGACTTGCGAATAAAAATCAAATTAGTAAGATTAACCGTGCAGCTTAGTTAAACAGTTTGAAAATGAAGCACTGCGGTTTATTTTGGTTAAATAACTTTGTAAAATATTTTTATCTAAACTTTTTTAGGAGTTGATTATGGTAATCGGTCATTTCATAAATGTTTCAATTGAAATCCTGATCTATTTCCTGGTAAGTATCTTGTGTTTGTTCATCGGCAGGAAAGTACTGGATTGGATTACACCTTATGATTTGAACAACCAAACTTCGATTGAGAAAAATATCGCTGCAGGTATTACGGAAGCAGGATTCTACATTGCTATGGCAATTATCGTCCACGCTTCAGTTTCCGGAGTTGTTGACTACGATATGTTTTCCTTCATCGATTCAGAGAATCCGTCTCGTTATTCGTTGCTTGGCGCTGAGTTGATAACCACAGCCATCTATTTGCTGCTTGGCTTAATTTGCCTGAGTTTAGGACGCCGTTCACTGGACTGGGTCACTCCTTTCGACTTAAATAAGGAAATAGAAACAGAACGCAATGTCGGAGTTGGTGCAATAGAAGCTTCAATCTACATATCCATAGCAATCATAATTCACGGCATCATAGTCTGATCCAACCTTAGCATCTCGTTTTGTTGATAAGCTAATATTATCAGACCAACTCTTGATGCCGTTGTAAAAAGCCCTAAAAACATGACATTTTGAGCAAAGCAATAAATCTCGCATAGGCTATTATACTAATATAATTAAGATTTTCCTACGGTCGAAATGAAAAATAGTGTACTTTAGGCTCTTTACGTGACCGTCAACTCTTGGACGAGTTAAATTTGTTTGGAGTTGCCTGCCGGAATTTCTTGGAGAAAATCAACTCAATAATATTTCCCCAGATTAATTAATGCAGTTTGAAACACGACTTTGGTCATTCACCCAGGGTTTAAGAGGTCGCATTGCCATCTCAGTACTAATCGGAATGATTGCAACAGCACTCGGAGTGATTCGTCTTGCTTTGCTTGGTTGGCTGATCGGTCTTATTTTTCTAGGTCAATCTGCAGACGAATTGGTTATGCCAATCATTTTTGCTGCTTTAGTTATGCTGATGCGAGGTATTTTTGAACATTGGCGAACAATGACAGCGCATGAAACATCGGCAATTGTTCAGAAGCAACTGCGTCGTCTTCTTTTTGACAAAATAGTAAGCCTTGGACCTGGATATACTGGCAGACAAAGATCCGGGGAACTCGTATTGACATTAGTGGATGGTGTGGAACAACTTGAAACTTATTTTGGAGAATACCTTCCACAATTGTTGATATCGGCACTGACACCTCTGATGATTTTTGCTTTTGTAGCCTTTCTCGACTTTCCAGTTGCCATTATCCTTTTAGTCGCTGCTTTTGTTTCATTGGCGGCACCTTCCTTATGGCACAAATTTGATACAAAAAGATCACTTGAAAGACAACAAGCCTATGCAGCATTTGCATCAGATTTTTTAGACGGAATCCAAGGCCTTGCCACACTCAAATCATTTGGTCAAAGCGGATCCCGCATAGACTTACTAAAAAAACGTTCTTTTGAGCTTTTTCGAAGCACTATGTGGGTGCTTGCCACAAATTCCCTATCAAGAGGAATTACAGATACAGCTATAGCTGTCGGTGCTGCAACAGGATTGGGTTATGGGGCCTTCCGTGTGATAGACGGCGAAATGGGGCTCACTACTTTACTTATAATTTTGATGATGGGAGTTGAAATTTTCAGGCCTATGCGTGATCTGCGTACAGTGCTGCATCAAGGTATGGTAGGTCTTTCTGCAGCACAAGGAGTATACAAAATTCTCGATGCTCATCCGGTTGTATTGGAGGAGCATTCCGGAAATAGCACTACCCGTCTTGAACCTTCAATTGATTTTGATTCAGTAAGCTTCAGTTACCCTGAACACAGCCACATTGTCCATGATTGTTTGAATTTCAAAATCAACAAGGGAGAGAGAGTAGGGATCGTCGGTTCAAGTGGTTGCGGCAAATCTTCGATCGTTAAACTACTTCTACGTTTCCATGATCCTGTACAGGGATCAATCACCATTGGTGAAAATGACTTAAAAAACATCTCCCTCGACCAGTTACGAAGAGAAATATCTGTTGTTCATCAGGACACATTCCTATTTCATGGAACAATTGAGGAAAATATACGAATGGGACGTCAGGAAGCAAGTGAACTTGAAATTACTGATGCAGCAAAAGATGCTAACATTCATGAGTTTGTAACAACTCTTCCTGATGGATATAAAACGATAATTGGAGAAAAAGGTATCAAACTTTCAGGTGGGCAGCGACAACGGATAGCAATTGCACGAGCTCTTTTGAAGAATACGCCTATTTTAATCTTAGATGAGGCTCTGTCAGCTGTTGACGCAGAAAACGAATATATAATACAACAGGCTCTTGATCGTTTAATGAAAGGCCGTACAACCCTCATTTTGGCTCATCGGCTTTCAAGTATAATTAAATGTGACCGCA
>CABXOR010000077.1 GCA_902513935.1 uncultured SAR324 cluster bacterium | reverse complement strand
TCACCCTGTTTGTCTGTCCAATAATCGTTAGTTGCAATGGTGGTATTAGCTACAGCACTGCCGGATTGTGTGTAGCGAATTTCAGGGTCTTGTCCTAATCGTCCAATCAACATCACTTTGTTCAGATTTGCCATGTTTTTATCCTGAATATTAGTATTTCTAAGATACTCTGTTTTAACGCAATGGAGCCAATAAGGAAAGTGCTTTTTTCAGTCTATCTTCAAACGGCAAATCCGAACTGCCGGTTTCTCGAAGTACTGGCAGGATTTCCTTTTCGGAATAGCCAAGGTTTTTTAATGCAGAAAAAACTCCGTCAATTTCATTTCCTGAAAGAGTTAATCCTGCTCTAGAGCTCCCTACAGGTCCTGGTTCAAATCCTGAAATTGGATGCAGCTTAAGTTGATCTTTCAGATCAAGACACAACTTTGCTGCAGTTTTTTTCCCTATACCGGGAACCTGGCTGAAACTCTCGGTGCTACTCTGATGAACAGCAGCCACCAGTTGGCTGGGAGAAAGTACTGAAAGAACCGCTAATCCCAACTTCGGACCTACACCTGAAGTTTTGATAAGCATTTCAAATAATTCTTTTTCTTCTAATTTTTGAAAGCCATACAGGGAGATATCGTCTTCCCTGACATTTGTATAAATGTGCAGAGTTATAAATTCTTCCGGAGAGGCTTTAGCTGCAAGATGTTGAGAAACGTGGACTGCGTAACCCACACCGTCAGATGTTTTGAGAACGATTAAATTTGCTTCTGAACGGAGAATTTGTCCTTCAAGATAGGCAATCATGTAGCAAGTTATACATAAAAATGTTTTGTTTCTGACTGCTCATCAAGCTAAGGTGAATGTTTAAGGGAGAGCCCCAAATGGGCATGTGTGATAGCAACGGCAAGTGCATCTGCTTCATCTTCTTGAAGTGAGTTCTGTAAATTCAACAAAATCTTGACCATATGCTGTACTTGATCCTTTTCAGCCCTCCCCACTCCAACTACAGTTTGCTTGACCTTCAGAGTCTGATATTCATGTATGGGTAAATGGCGTTCAGAAAATTTCAATAAAATAACACCACGTGCATGACCTAAAGTAAGTGCTGACTGAGCATTCTTTGCAAAAAAGACTTTTTCGACAGCTCCACAATCCGGTCTGAATTCTTCAATCAATTGTTCCAGTTCTTTGGAGAGCATAGACAAACGATCAGAAAGTGGATGCTTCGCATCTAGTCCGATACAGCCGCTGGCTAAATGTCTGGTACGGTTCCCAGTGGTTTCAATCAGACCGTAACCTGTTTTCCTGCTCCCGGGGTCTATACCTAAAATTCGCAGTGTGTCAACCAAGTTCTGCCATAACGTTTTCGCTGATGTCAAAATTGGAATGGACACTGTTTACGTCATCATCTTCTTCCAATAGATCAATCAGTTTTATTACTTGCTCAGCTTTTTTATAATTATCGATTTCAATACGGTTTTGAGGATTCCAGATGACCTCTGCACTTAGTATGGTAACACCATTTTCTTCCAAGTATGAACGTACAGTATCAAAATCAGCAGGAGCAGTAATAATCTGATACGCGTCTGGGTTTTCAGTGTTTAAATCTTCCGCACCAGCTTCCAGAATTAATTCAGTAAGCCGGTCTTCGTCAATAACAGTGTTGCCAACCAAAATTGATCCCTGTCGGTCAAACATGTACTGTACAGAGTTAGCTGAACCCAGATTCCCATTGCATATACTGAAAGCATGTCTTACTGATGCAATTGATCTGTTCCTGTTGTCAGTCATCACTTCTACAATAATTGCAACATTGTGTGGTCCATAGCCTTCATAAATAATTTCTTCAAAAATTACTCCGTCTAATTCTCCTGCACCTTTTTTGATAGCCCTATCTATATTGTCTTTGGGCATGCTTTGACTTTTTGCATTGGCAACTGCTGTACGTAAACGTGGATTGGCATCGAGATCTCTTCCACCAATTCTTGCTGCTATAGTTAGCTCTTTAATCAATTTGGTAAAAGCTTTTCCCCGCTTTGCATCCTGAGCTGCTTTCCGATGCTTGATTGTACTCCATTTGCTGTGTCCTGACATATAAATTCAGATTTAAAAGTTTGAAAAGGCTTTGATTCACAAACTATTGTAAATATAATAACGCAGACTACACTATATCAGACAATGCGTCCAATTAAATCATAAGTGTGTGATTCCGTAATTTCAACATTATTGAAAGTTCCAGGACGAGCAGTCCCATCATTGATATAAACTAACCCGTCTACATCAGGTCCTTGAAATTCACTTCGCCCTTGAAGTAGCAAGTCACTTTCTTCACTAAGGCCATCCACAAGGACTTTCAATTGTTTTCCAATCCAGCTTTTATTTCTACCACTGCTGACTTTTTGTTGTGCTTCCATCAGTTGCTTACGCCGTTCTTGCTTAAGAGAATTTGGAACAGGATCTCCCCATTTTGCTGAACGGATATTATCCTCATGGGAGTATAAAAATACTCCAACATGCAGAAAATGTCTTGCTGAAACAAAATCAAGTAATTCCTGGAATTGATCTTCTGTTTCAGTAGGAAAGCCAACAATAAAAGTAGTACGCAAAGCCAAATCCGGAAGATGTTTATGTATCTCCTGTATTTTATTTTCTATCTGAGCACGGTCTATTTTTCGATTCATTGTTTTCAAAACTTCATTATTAATATGTTGAAACGGCATATCGAGATACCGGCAGAATCTTTTATCACCTGCAATCACCTCCATCACTTCATCAGTAAAGGAGTTGGGATAGCAGTAAAAAAGACGTATCCAGAAATCCCCTTCTATTTTACTGATGTTTTTTAAAAGTGTTGACAGTCCAGTACCGTTCTTAAAATCTTTTCCGTAGGATGAAGTGTCTTGCGAAATCAGATTGATTTCCTTAACTCCTTTTTTTGTCAGATTAATGATTTCAGTTACGATAGAGTTGACTGTACGGCTACTGAAATTTCCTCTTAACGCAGGTATGTTGCAAAACGAACACATGTTTGAACAGCCCTCCGCCACTTTAAGGTATGTATAATGACGAGGTGTAGTTTGTATACGAGCCTGTTCTTCAAATTGTCTATAGTGAGGTTTTTGCTCCAAATTAAGTTTTGTTTGTCCTGTACCTTCATACATTGAGTACACAAGTTCCGGAATTTGTTCAAATCCGTTTGAACCAAACAGTCCATCCAGTTCTGGAATCTGCTCCGCGAGACTGTCCTGGTAACGTTGAGTCAAACAACCTGTAGCAACAAGCTTTTCACAGTTGCCAGTACTTTTGAAATCACTTAGTTCAAGAATCCTGTTGATAGACTCTTCACTTGCTTCTGTAAGAAAAGCACAGGTGTTGACAATAATTACTTCTGCAGAATCTGGAGTCTTTGTCATCTCAAAACCCTGGTTTTGCAGACTGGCCAGCATTATTTCTGAATCAACCTGGTTTTTGGAGCAACCCAATGTTTCCAAATAAATTCGCTTCTTTTCGTGCGAAGGCGATACAGATTCTGCAACAGGACTTGTCATAGTGAACAGTTTTTTCTAGAAGTACAAATGGTAGGAGTAAAAAAAGACTCCTGTAGAAAAAAGGAGCCTTTAAAGGAAGGAGGGGTTACTTGAAGGTCAGTCTTTAGTTTTTGTCTCAGGATCCTTTTCTTCAGTTATAACTTCCTCGGAAGTGATCTTATTTTCATCCTGTACTGCTTCAGAATCTGCCTGTACCTCCTCTTTTTCAGGTTTTGTTTTAGTTTCATCCTCTGCTGAGTCAGTTTCAGTTATAACAGGTTTTTCCTTTTTTGTATCAGTATAAAGTTGTTCTTCAGGAACAGTCTCTGTCTGAATATTCTCTTCCGGTTTTTGCTTTGCTGCCGGTTCTATTTGAACAGATTCTACAGGGAATTCTTCTCTTGAAGTTTCATTCTCAACTTGAGATATTTCTTTCTTCGATTCCACTTCTTCGCCTCCGGGCAAAGTGGGTTCAGCTTCCACAGGTTTAACTGATTCGTCATTTTTTTCTGAAGATGAGTCCTCAGTCCGAATTTCTCCACTTACCTCCTTTAAAACTGGGCTTTCCTTTTTCTTTTCTTTTTTCTTTTTACCGGATTGAGATTTAAGTTCACTTAATCGGTCGGTTTCACTTCCAAGCAACTGTACAATCGCCATTTCAGAGTTGTCACCAAGTCTGTTTTTACCCAATTTAATAATTCGGCAATAACCACCTTGTCGATCTTTGTAGCGCTCAGCCAATTCTTCAAAAAGCTGTGTCATTGCTTCTTTGCTTTTCACAAAACTCAATGCTTGACGGCGAGCATGCAGACTGCCCTGCTTTCCCCAGCCGATCATTTTTTCAAGAGGCTTGCGTACCTCTTTTGCCCTGGCAAGAGTGCAGGTAATCTGGCCATATTCCAGGATAGATGTAACCATATTCCGCATCATTGCACGGCGATGTGCCGTTGTAACTCTTAAACGGTTTCCAGCTTTTAAATGTCTCATCGTATTATTGAGCCCTAATTTGTGTGTGGATTATTCATTGGATCAAAATTCTCCAGTTCTGTTCCCAATGATAAGCCCATTTCTGTCAAGATTACTTTAATTTCGTTCAGTGATTTCCGACCAAAGTTTTTTGTTTTGAGCATTGCCTGTTCACTCTTCTGGACAAGATCTCCTATGGTTTCAATCTTTGCATTTTGCAGACAGTTAATTGAACGGACAGACAACTCCAGTTCGCTAACACTGCGATATAAGTTTTCGTTCAGTGGTTCTTCCTCAATTTCTTCTTCAGGCTCATCCTTTATACTGCTTTCATCAAAATTAATAAACACATCCATGTGTTCTTTGACTATTTTTGCTGCATAGGCCAGGCAGTCAGTGGGTTTTACAGAACCATTTGTCCATAGTTCGAAATTCAGGAGATCATAGTCTGTTTTTTGATCAACTCTTGAATTTACAACGTCATAGTTAATTCTACTTACAGGCGAGTGATTTGAGTCAAGGAAGATGGTGCCGACTGGTAAATCCTCATGTTGATTATCCTCTGAGGTAACATAACCTTTGTTGAAGCGGGAATACATAGTCATACTGACAGTTGCCCCTTTTTGTAAGGTAGCCAAAACAAGATCTGGATTCAATATTTCTGCTTTTTCAAAGGTTGAAATATCTCCAGCTTTTATTACGCAAGGTCCTTCTCCGATCAGTTCCAGTTCAACAACTTCATCAACAAATTGCTCAACTTGAAGTTCCTTGATATTAAGGATAACTTGAACCATGTCCTCTACGATTCCAGGGACGTTGCTGAAT
>CABXOR010000076.1 GCA_902513935.1 uncultured SAR324 cluster bacterium | reverse complement strand
ATTTGTTAAACTATTCTATGGAAAATCTTAGAAACCTAAATTTAATTAACAATTTTACAGGAAAATAATTATGAAGTCACGAGCCGCAATTGCATGGGAGTCTGGTAAGCCTCTGGAAATAGATTTTGTTGAACTAGAAGGGCCAAAAGCCGGAGAAGTTCTGATCCGAAACGTGGCTACAGGAGTTTGTCACACGGATTCCTTCACGCTTTCAGGTGATGATCCTGAAGGTATTTTCCCATCTATTCTTGGACACGAAGGTGGATCCGTAGTTGAAGAGACAGGTCAAGGAGTTAGCAACGTTAATGTGGGAGACCATGTTATTCCTCTGTATGTTCCGGAATGCGGAGAGTGCCAATTTTGTAAGTCAGGAAAAACAAATTTGTGCCAGGCCATTAGATTGACACAGGGAAAAGGTTTAATGCCAGATGGAACATCGCGTTTCTCTCATAAAGGGAAAACTCTGTTTCACTACATGGGGACTTCTACGTTCTCCGAATACAGTGTCGTTCCGGAAATTTCGCTGGCCAAAATTAATGCGGAAGCACCGTTAGAAAAAGTGTGTTTGCTTGGCTGTGGTATTACCACAGGGATCGGATCAGTCTTGAATACTGCAAAAGTGGAAGCCGGGGCTGTAGTGGCAGTCTTTGGTTTGGGCGGAGTAGGGCTTGGTGTGATTCAGGGAGCATCTTTGGCCAAATGCAAACGGATCATTGCGGTGGATATTAATGAAAGTAAAGAAAATTTTGCAAGGCAACTCGGTGCAACCGATTTTGTAAACCCTAAAAACTATGACAAACCGATCCAAGAGGTACTAATTGAGTTAACAGATGGCGGTGTTGACTATTCTTTTGAATGCGTGGGGAATGTTAATTTGATGCGTTCCGCTCTTGAATGTTGTCACAAAGGTTGGGGAGAATCTATAATCATCGGTGTTGCCGGTGCCGGACAGGAAATTTCCACACGTCCCTTCCAGTTAGTTACAGGAAGAGTTTGGCGAGGTTCAGCTTTTGGAGGAGTGAAGGGACGATCGCAGTTGCCTGGTTACGTGGAGATGTATATGAAAGGCGAGGTCAAAGTAGACGAGTTTATTACATACACCATGCCACTGGAAGAAATCAATCAAGCATTTGATTTGATGCACGAAGGCAAAAGCATTCGATCTGTGATTCTTTTTTAACTATTTTCAAATCTAGCAATGTCAAGAATCAAAATTGAACAGATCGGATCAAGCAAAACATTCGGTGGCTGGACAAATAGTTATAACCATCCCTCAGAAACTTGCGGCGGAGAAATGAAATTTTCAGTGTTTCTGCCACCGCAAACAGAGTCTGATCCAGTACCAGTACTGTATTGGCTTTCCGGACTGACTTGTAATCATGAAAATTTTATCACCAAAGCTGGAGCACAACAATTCGCAGCAGAACATGGAATTATGCTGATAGCTCCGGACACCAGTCCGCGTGGTGCGGGAGTGGATGGCGAAGATGAGGATTATGATTTAGGATCAGGTGCTGGGTTTTATATCAACGCAACAGTGGACAAATGGTCAGTTAATTACCGTATGGAAGATTATATTATCCAGGAATTACCAGCAATAATCGGTTCAAATTTTCCGGTTTTGGAAGGACGTGAAAGTATATTCGGTCACTCAATGGGAGGACATGGGGCTCTGACTTTGGCATTTAAATATCCAGAACGATTTCGCTCGGTTTCGGCATTCTCACCCATATGCGCTCCAAGTCAATGTCCCTGGGGAGAAAAAGCGTTCAGTCATTATCTTGGTGAAGATAGGGAAGTATGGAAAAAACATGATGTAAACGAATTGATCCAAACCTCAACGCTAGACATCCCGTTGCTGATTGACCAAGGCAGTGAAGACCCATTTTTAGAAAAAGAATTAAACTTTGAACTATTCAAAAAGACCTGTAAGAGAGAGAATCAGGAACTGAAAGCTCGTTTACAAGACGGATATGACCACAGTTACGATTTCATTTCCACTTTTATGAATGAGCACATTCAGCACCATTCTCAGGCGCTAAGTACATAATTAAAAGATGAATGTTGAATCAATTTATATTACAGCTTTTTTGATAGGTCTGCTTGGGGGAACCCACTGTGTTGGTATGTGTGGAGGTATTGTAACTGCACTAACGATTGGTTTATCAGATCAAAAACGAAATGACGGTAGAAAGTTCTTTACTTATCAGCTGTCATATAATATAGGAAGGATTCTGACTTACACACTCACGGGTGCACTCGCGGCCAGTATAGGCGCTGTTTCAGAGCACTATGGTTTTGGAATGCAAGTACGTAAGATATTAACTCTAACGGCTGCATCTGTAATGATTTTTCTAGGACTTTATCTAACAGGCTGGTGGAAAACGGCCATTATAAAGATTGAAAATATCGGGTCAGTTCTGTGGCGCAGGATTGAACCTCTGGCAAAAAAATTTATTCCTATACGCTCCATTAGTCATGCATTGATTGCTGGCATTCTTTGGGGGTGGCTACCGTGCGGACTGGTTTATTCAGCACTATTTTTGGCAATGTCTGCAAATAGCATTTCACAAGGCGCTCTAATAATGTGGAATTTTGGAATCGGAACTTTACCAGTTCTTTTAGGACTTGGCTACATCTCGACTAATTTCATTGCTCACTTACAAAAACAATGGGTACGTACCACAGCAGGCACAATTATTATTTTCTTTGGAATATTTCAATTCAAGATGCTTTTTTTCTCCTGATATAAAATCCATACAAAACTAGATGGAAGAATCTTAAGGCAGTTAAAGACAATAAAGGTGTTTGTTGTTGATGGGAATCAGTATCTCAACCGCCCAGGTCCAAGAATGACTGACTCAGCAGAAATTCTGGCCGAGACTATTCATGGAAAACATAATGAAAGAAAATATTTCGAAGATGTTTGAATAGTTACCAACTCCTAACGTTAAAAGATTAGAAAATGAGGCTGGTACATATCGAAAACTAAAGTTCGCTCCACATCATCTCCTGAGAGTAACCCCAACTTTCAAAATTGGGGCTCCATAAATTACCTGGCCATACCAGTTTGGACAAGTGAATTTGGAAAATTCCTAACTACCCTCTGGCCATACAAATTCAGGACGTAATCCTTCGTGAACTTCTCTTCCATCATTTGGTCGAGGAACGCCGGTTGAAGCGTCATAAAACGCGTGATATGTAGCTTCAGGAAAATCATCACTGAAACCCATAATATTAGGCACAATTACTCTTATTCGATTCAGTTTGTCATCCAGCATTATAGGAGTTCCACACGTCGAGCATGTGCACAATTCTAATGGACCATCCGGATTCTGATCGTTGAATGGTTGTCGGTTTACGCCATCAGGGTTGTTAACTTCTAAATCAGAATGATGAAAAAAAGCTACATGCGTCGTTGGTTGACCTGTGACTCGTTTGCAGACAGAGCAATGGCAAGTATGAATATCGATTGGGTCGCCATTTGAATGTGTTTGAATGTGGTCACAACCACCTGAAAATTTACTCATTTTTCCTCCATATTAGTTTATTTTATTAATAACGTACTAACTTAACAAATTAGAAGATATAGCTATATATATAAAAAGTCAACATGGAAACACAACATCTCCCACAAACAAAACAGTAGCTTTAAGAACCTGCTTCATAATGGATTTTGAAAATGGCAAGTGTAAATCTTTCAAAAACTACAACGACATTATGGCAATGATGGGCCGCCGGAACTGCCATTAAATTTAATGGAAAGCCGGCAAGCTCAGGATCAATTTAGGTAACGACCCAGCAGTAGATCCAAGTCACGGCAGGATGTTTTGGAAATTTTAGACTTGTCGGTAATTATGGAAAATTTGAGGGCATCCGCCTGTGAATTGGGAAAATCTGGCGAAATTTTACGCAGGGTTTCAACAAGAATTTGGCGGGCAGTTTCGACATTAGCATGCATCACCTTGATTATGTCCTCGACGCTGACTTCTGATTCGGATACGTGCCAACAGTCGTAATCGGTGGCTAGGGCGATCGAGGCAAAGGCCATTTCCGCTTCCCGTGCCAACTTTGCTTCCTGGACGTTGGTCATCCCGATCACGTCTGCACCCCACGAACGGTAAAGCAGTGATTCTGCACGAGAGGAAAAAGCAGGCCCCTCCATGCAGATGTAGGTTCCTCCTACATGCATGGTTGCCCCCACCGTTTGGGCTGCTTCTACCAGTTTCCCACTCAGCTCAGAGCAGACAGGATTACCGAACTGTACGTGCCCCACTACGCCGTTGCCAAAAAAAGTGGATTTCCGGTGACGGGTTAGATCGATGAACTGATCGGGAAAAACCATGTGGCCCGGCTCTATTTCTTTGCGGAGACTACCAACTGCGCCCACTGAAATCAAATGAGTGACCCCGAGCATCTTCAACCCCCAGATGTTGGCACGGAATGGTATTTCAGTTGGTAGTAGCACATGCCCGATTCCGTGGCGAGGAAGAAAAGCCACCGGGATGCCGTTAACCTCACCTGTCACGAAATACGAGGAAGGCTTTCCAAAAGGGGTGTCTAGATGGACTTCTTCGACTCCCTCCAACTCTTCCAGATGATACAGTCCGCTGCCGCCGATGATACCTACTTTCATGTTCGATTCCTGTTACAAAGGTTTTTTTCGCTGAGCTTACGGCATAATTGAAAATGGGAGCCCTTTTAATTTCCGGACTTGCCCAATAATGATTTCAATATGCTTAAATTTTTTATCTGTAAACCATGTTTTTGCTGTCACTTATTTCATTCTCCTTCAAAAGTAACGAGACTAAAAATGGGATGTCCCAATTTTTTTCTGCCTTTTAAGTCAACTAATTCAATCACAAAAGCATAGCCAACAATGATTCCTCCCTCTTGTTCAATCAACCTTGAACTGCCCTCCATCGTACCGCCTGTTGCCAACAAATCATCCACCATCAAGACTCTGCTGCCGGGTGGAATTGCATCCTGGTGGACTTCCACCCGGTCAGTCCCGTACTCTAAATCGTATTCAACCCCGTGTGTGGGGCCTGGTAGTTTCCCCTCTTTACGGACAGGGATAAAGCCCTTTCCCAAACGCAAAGCCAATGGTGCTCCTATGATAAACCCTCTCGATTCTATTCCTACCACCAAATCGATTTGCTCGTCTTGGTAACGCTTTACGAAGCGCTCCACGACATCGTTAAAAGCTTGCGGATCGGCAAGCAAGGTTGTGATGTCCCGGAATTGAATTCCTGGTTTGGGAAAGTCAAGAATAGTACGGATTTTCAGTTTTAAATCAACCATTTGGTTTTTATGCTTCA
>CABXOR010000075.1 GCA_902513935.1 uncultured SAR324 cluster bacterium | reverse complement strand
ATGGGACACAGTCCTGTCGGTTTGGATGGCAGCAAAGAGTTTTGCAAAATGGCGGAACAACAGAGTGACTGCCCGACTCTTAATCAACAATTTCTAAATCTTAAACTGGAAGAAAACAGTTTTGATGGAATATTTGCTAATGCTTCTTTGTTTCATGTCCCCAGTAAAGAGCTGCCAAGGGTTTTAAATGAATTACATTGTGCTTTAAGAAATGATGGTATTTTATTTTCTTCCAATCCAAGAGGTAATGCAGAGGGCTGGCAGGGTCAGCGTTACGGGCATTACATGGAATTTGAGGCAAGTGAGACTTTTCTGCAGCAATCCGGATTCAAAATAATTGAGCATTTCTACCGACCTGCAGGAATGCTAAGGGAGCACCAGCCATGGCTGGCTATTGTCAGTCAGCGTCAGGAGCCAAAGTAATAATTAAAAAGTTAAAGATGATAAATAGTAATCAGCTTTGTCCTGTTTTGTTTATTCCGCATGGTGGTGGCCCCTTGCCTCTGCTCGGAGACGAGTCTCATCTTGCATTGGTCAAATTTCTAAAAGAAATAACTCTATCCCTCCCTTTACCATCATCCATCCTGATAATCAGTGCCCATTGGGAAGAAGACAAAGTAACAATTACAAATGGTAAAAGACCATCACTAATATATGATTATTACGGTTTCCCGAAAGAAATGTATCAGATTGAATATACAGCTCCGGGAGATCCTGTTTTAGCAGATAAAATATATAAATTATTTCAGGATAGTGGCATTGAAGCGGAATTAGATGAGCAGCGAGGTTTTGATCATGGGATGTTTGTACCATTAAAATTAATGTTTCCTGAAGCAGAAATTCCGTGTGTCCAGTTATCACTTATAAATAATTTAGATCCTGAATCTCATTTTAAACTTGGAAAGGCGCTTTCTAAATTAAGAAAAGAAAATATGTTAATTATAGGCTCAGGATTTACCTTTCATAACATGCAGGCTTTAATGTCTCAAAACTCTGGTATTGATCCCAAGAATGAGGAATTTGAACAGTGGTTGATAGATACTTGCACAAATCCAAATTATTCTCCAAATTTGCAGGAACAAAAATTGATTGAGTGGAGCGAAGCTCCTTTTGCCAGATATTGTCAGCCAAGAGAGGAACACTTACTGCCCTTGCATGTTTGTGCAGGGGTATCTGGTTCAACTGCAAAACTTGTGTTTGAAGGAAGGGTAGCAGGTAAAAAAACGAGTGCGTTTTTGTGGAATGATTTCCCTTAATGTATGAATGAAAGCTTCATGAGTTGACAGCAGTCATACCACCGGCACCAATCAGCAATCCGCCGCCTATTCGGTGTGTCCAGCGCTGGATTAAATGTAGATGTAACTGTTGACCTGCACAAATTGCGAGTGCGGCATAGCCGAGAACAGATAATATTGCCAGTACAAAAAATGTTGCTCCCAGGATAACCACCTGGGTTGTAAAAGGTAATTCCGGTTCGATGAACTGTGGAATGAAAGCCAGAAAGAAGACGATGCTTTTAGGATTGAGTGCAGTTGTAATATAAGCACTGCTGAAAATTTCTTGCCAAGCATTACTCCTGTTGTTTTTATCAATATTAGTTAAATCTGAAGCACTGCTCCACATCTTAATTCCCAACCAAATCAAATATGCTGCTCCAAGCCATTTGATTAAATAAAATGCAGTTGCGACAGTCTGCAGCAACACCCCCACCCCTAAAAATGAAAGACTCATTGCCGTAAGGTCTCCCAAACCAACACCCAAAACCAAGGCTATAACGGCTTGTCTCCCCCGTAAAAGTGAGTAGCTAATCACCAAAATAATAGTTGGTCCAGGAATCAACAGAAATGTTGTTGTGACCAAAGTGTAGGCCAGCCAGGTTTCAAGGGGCATGATTTTATATATTTAGGGAAAGAGTCGAGAAAGCTACGAAAATAGCTGTGCTCCTGAAAACCTAGGCTCGCAACTTTTCATTCTCTGGATCACAGGGAGATTCAGGAATAACCAGTGCAGGAAGTCGATCACCAAGAATTTCAATTTCCAACCCTGTACCGATGTCACTGTTTCCGGCATTTACATAACCCAAGGCCAGGCTTTTTCCTACACTGTGTCCGTAACATCCTGAAGTTGTGCGGCCCACCATCGTTCCATCACGGAATATTGGTTCGCTTCCCATTGCATCTGCGTCTGTAGCTTCAATTTCCAATGTAATGAATTCTTGTGGTACTCCGGTTTCTTTTTGTCTTTCCAGTGCTTCTTTACCAACAAACTCATCTTTTTTGAGTCTCACAAAACGGCTCAATCCTGCTTCCAAAATTGAGTATTCGCGGGTCAAATCAGAACCCCACATGCGGTACGATTTTTCGAGACGCATCGATTCCATTGCATACGTACCAAAATGCTTTAAGCCGAATTCTTCACCGGCTTCTACTATTGTGTCAAACAGTTCAACCTGCTGATCAATTGGATGGTGTAATTCCCAGCCAAGCTCACCGACAAAATTTACACGCAAGGCTATAAGCGGTACTCCGGCAACCGTAATGCGTTGTGAGGTAAGCCACGGAAAACCTTCATTGGATAGATCTGCTTCTGAAATTTTGTTAAGCAATTCCCGTGAGCGTGGGCCGCAAACAACCAAAGTTCCGTTTTCGAGTGTGATGTTTTTCAGTGCTACACTTCCGTCTCGTGGAAGTGTACGTAATAAAACATCGTGATCGTGCCGCTCAGCGGCACCTGCACTGACTGCATAAAATTTATCTCCATCACGTGTAATAGTGAATTCCGACTCCACGCCTCCGGATTCGGTGAGTGCATGTCCCAAAACTGTTCCACCTTGTTTTGTGGGCAAGCGGTTGGCAATCATTTTGTTTAAATAATCTTCTGCTCCAGGACCAGAAATTTCGTGTTTGGTGAACGGAGTTAAATCCAGTAAGCCGACTTTTTCACGTACAGCCCGCACTTCTTCTCCCACCGTTTCAAACCAGTTCGTGCGGCGGGTATGGAAGCTGTATTCGTTAAATGGTTCTGAGCCTTGCGGAGCAAACCAGTTAGGGCGTTCCCAGCCGTAACGTTGTCCGAAGGCTGCGTTGAGGGCTTTCTGGCGATCATAAATTTGACTCGTTTTAGCCGGACGCGCTGCAGTGCGTTCCTCAAAATCATAGTGAATGACGAAGACATGTTCGTAGCATTCTTCGTTTTTGGCTTTTATAAAATCTCGGGTGGATTGCGTTGCGCTGAAACGGCGTGGATCAACACCATTCATGTCGATGCTTGGAGAACCTTCAACAATCCATTCTGCTATATGTCTTCCGGAACCTCCTGCTGCAGTAATGCCGAAACTGTGTCCTTCCGAAAGCCAAAAATTTCGTAATCCCCAAGCCGGCCCAACCATTGGATTCCCGTCTGGAGTGTAGGCGATCGGGCCGTTGATATGATCCTTGATACCGGCTGTTTCAAAAATCGAAACTCGCTCTCCGGCAGCAATAATGTGCGGTTCCAGTCTTTCCAAATCCGGAGGCAAAAGCTCCTGGCCGAAGCCTTCCGGAACTCCATCCAGTGCCCAGCATGGAGCACCTTTTTCATACGGACCCAAAATCAAACCGTCCGCTTCCTGACGCATATAATAAGAAGCGTCGCTTTCACGCAAAACCGCCATTTCCGGATTCCCGGCTCGGTTATATTCCACCAATTCCGGGATCGGTCCGGTTACAATAAACTGATGTTCAACAGGAACCACCGGCAATTCAAGCCCGACCATACGTCCTGTTTCACGCGCATAATTCCCGGTGCAGGAAATCACCACATCACAGGTAATGTCACCTTTGTTGGTACTGACGACCCACTCATCGTTTGGCTTTTGCGCCATTGCGGTTACTTCAACTTCCGAATAAGTTTCCGCTCCATTCACCCTTGCGCCTTTGAGCAGAGCCATGGTCACATCCACCGGAGCGACATGTCCGTCATCCGGATGAAAAAGTGCTCCGACGAGATCATCGATTTTTGCAAACGGCCAGAGTTTTTTGATTTCATCAGGACCGATCATCTCAAATGGAACTCCAATCGTGGAAGCGGTTCCGCAATAGCGTTTGTACTCATCCATACGTTCCTGATTACGTGCCAAACGCAAATTACCTGTTTTGTGAAAACTGACATGTTGTCCGGTTTCCTCCTCTAAACTTTGGTACAAATCCACGCTGTATTTATGAATTTTCCCAACGCTGTAACTCATATTGAACAGTGGCAAAAGTCCGGCTGCGTGCCAGGTTGAACCGGATGTATACTCTATTTTCTCGACAAGGACCACATCGTTCCAGCCCATTTTTGCCAAATGATATAGTGCACTTGCTCCCACAACTCCTCCGCCGATAACAACGGCTCTGTAATGAGATTTCATAATTACCTTTTATATTTTATTATTACTTCAATATTTTGCTAAGCCTTGAGTTTTTGTACTTCCTCACGCAAAACAGGAACTGCTTTAAAAAGATCTCCTACGATTCCGTAATCAGCGACTTTAAAAATTGGAGCGTCCGGATCTTTGTTAACTGCAATTATGACTTTGGAACCGGACATTCCCGCCAAATGCTGAATTGCACCGGAAATGCCTAATGCAAAATAAAAATCCGGAGTGACCATTGTTCCGGTTTGGCCCACCTGGTGTTTGTGAGGTAGCCAACCTGCGTCGCAAACAGCCCGGGACGCACCGAAAGCCGCACCGATATCGGTAGCCAAGGGCTTAACAAAATCGCAGCCTTCTGTACCACCTACACCACGTCCTGCAGAAACTACAATACTTGCCTCATTGAGTTCAACTTCATCACTCACTTCTACTTGAACTTCTTTGACTTTCAGTTTTGAATGACCTTCCGGTATTGAGAGCGAAACTGTTTTTGCGGTAGCCGGGGATGTCTCATCTGCCGTAAAAAATCCGTTACGTATGCTGATGACGCGCAGGCCATCTTTGCTGAATTTGCATTTCTGAATAACTTTGGTGGACATACATGGACGATAGGCCGTGATTTCATCACCGCTGATTTCAAGCTGCGTCACATCGCTAAGTGCACCCACGTTTTGTCTTGCAGCTACTCGCGGGGTTAGGTCCCGTCCCATTTCAGAAGAGGACAACCAAACCTGCGTTGCACTGGATTGCAGAATTGCATCGGAAACTAAAGCGGTGTATTGCTCAGTATTATAAATTTCCAATGACTGATCGTCACCCAGATAGACGATTGATGCACCTTGTCCGGCTAAAATATCAGCTTGTCCGGATACTCCGGATCCAATCAGTACAGCTTCATTTTCCAACCCTTGCGACTTGGCGAAGGATAACAATTCCAAAGTGTTTTTCTTAATTTCGCCATTTTTAACTTCAGCGACTATGAGAATTTTTGACATTTTATTATTAGAGTTTAGTTTTCAATAATATTTATCAAAAACCCACAAAAAAGAATTATCTTATTCTTGTGTGTTTTTGACTAAAAAAATTAGGCTAAAAAATTTAGCTTCGCTGACCAGAAGATCCATAGCTTGTTTGACGGTATCAGCCTCATCGCCTTCAAATATTTTACCTTCTTTACGTGACTCAGGTTTGTCGTACTGTAAGACTTCGGTCATAGAAGCCTGCGTACCACGCATTTCGGCTGAAACACCAAGTGCATTCAGGTCTACTTCTTCAAGCGGCTTTTTCTTGGCCATCATAATTCCGCGCATCGAAGCTAATCGAGGTTCGTTGAGGCTGTCGTTGACTGTTACCACTCCCGGAAGATTCATTTCCAAAACTTCTGTAGCATGATCACCCTGCCGGTAAAGAGTGATTTTCTGATCTGAAACATCACTAAACCGGATAATATTCGTAACTTGTGGTAAATCCAGGAATTCAGCCAGCATTGGGGCA
>CABXOR010000074.1 GCA_902513935.1 uncultured SAR324 cluster bacterium | reverse complement strand
CGAAGAAAGTTTCAATGAAAGTAAAAGTTACTGCTTACGAGCACGATGTGGGACCACGAACGCTTCTTGTGCTCTTGCAACATATGAATTCCTTTCTTTCAGAGTATCACCTTTAGGCAATACAGACCATTTTGTATGAAATTAAATCTTGATTCCACAAAAAATGCTACTTTCATAAACCACAGGAGTCCATTTTTTCATATCCGAAGCTATTTATTCCATTTTTTCCAGTACAAGATTAAATATTGATTTTATTTTAAGAGTATGTGATGGGCAAAATGCCGATGCTGGGCAACAAAGCAACTGCTCTAGGCCTGGTTGTACAAAAATGCTAAATGTTCTGTGTCTAAAACAGGGGAAAAAATGGCGGCATGACAAACTTAATGCTACGATATGTTAACTTTAAAAATCAATTGATTTTATTACTCCTGTTTGTTGGGAAAATATTTTACAAAAAGTAAAATTTTATGAAGGCAATCCGGTTAGTGTCTATTATTTTTAATTCAACATAATAACAAAATTAACACTTTCTTGAAAATTCGTATTTTTATGTGAGAGTCTACAGCAGATTTAAAGATCTTGGTGATTTTATGGTTCGGTAGTTAAATATTTAAAACATTACTACAGAGACATAAATCAGGTTAAGTGGTTTTAACATTCACATAAACCACATCCCATGCGAAACATCATGTAGCGCAAATGGTCGGGCCATCCATTTTCCCTAACCTCCGTGTAAAACTGAGACAGAAATCAAGTAATAAAACATGAACGGTTTGATCAGGAGGTACTTTCCCAAAACTACAAAAGTCACCCAGAATCCTGATGAAAAGATCGAATGTGTGATGAATAAACTCAATAACCGCTCACGAAAATACCTTGGAATGGGAGCCCCATACCAGGTATTCTTCGGGGATCATTAATCTGTTGCACTTGAGAGTTGAGTCAGCGACATAATAATAATTTTCAGGTTATCACTTTTGGCATTTAAGTAATACCCAAGCACTTCCAACTGTCGGGCTGATTGATATGTATGCACGTAATACAAGAGTTACCACAAGTCATTGGGGAGCCTTTAACGTCACCACTGAAAATGGTCAAATTATAGAAGTTTCCCCATTTGCAAAAGACCCGAACCCTTCATCAATCTCTTCTCTGTTGCCCAAGGCGGTGCATCATCGTACTCGGGTAGCAAAGCCATCGATTCGACGTGGATGGCTGGAAGGAGGGCAGAACCGGAAACGTGATCAACGAGGAAAAGATACTTTCGTTGAAGTACCTTGGGACGAAGCTCTCGATATTGTCGCTTCCGAAATTAAACGAGTTTGCTACGAACATGGCAATAACACGATTTATGGTGGTTCATATGGTTGGGCTAGTGCTGGTCGTTTTCATCATGCACAAAGCCAGTTGCATCGATTCTTGAACTGCGCTGGTGGTTATGTCTCGTCTTTTGGCAGTTATAGCACTGCGACGGCACAGGCCATTGTCCCACATGTACTGGGAATGTCATTTCTTGATTTAACCTGGTTTTCGCAAAATTCATGGCCAATGATCGCTAAGCATACCGAAACACTGGTGATGTTTGGTGGAATTAACAATAAGAATTCCCAGGTCAGTATGGGCGGCGTTACACGGCACACCACCGTTGACTGGTTAAAGGATTTTGCAGCTCATGGAATGGAACTGATAAATGTCAGTCCTCAGCGTAGTGATTCCTCAAGCGATGCAGATTGGCTACCGGTTATTCCCGGCACTGATACAGCGATGATGCTGGGTATTGCGTATCATCTTGTGAGCAAGGATCTTGTTGATAGAGATTTTCTTGACCGTTGTACAGTGGGTTTCGAACGATTTCGTGCATACCTGTTAGGAAAAACAGACAACCAGCCCAAAAGCCCTAAATGGGCTGAAAAGATATGCGGTATTGATGCCTCGATTCTTTGCAATTTAGCAGAGAAAATGGCGAGCACTCGGACCTTAATTACCGTTGCTTGGTCTCTGCAGCGTTGCCAGTATGGGGAACAACCTTTCTGGATGGCGGCAACCCTGGCTGCTATGTTGGGCCAAATCGGTTTGCCCGGAGGGGGAATTGGCTATGGATATGGAGCCTTAGGTGGGATTGGTGTTTCAGTCTCTAAATTAAAGGGGCTTACCTTGCCCCAGGGCAGTAATCCAGTAAAAGAGGTAATTCCAGTTGCCCGTATTGCTGACATGCTGTTGAGACCAGGGCAGCAATATGAATTTAATGGTAAGAAACAGTCTTACCCCGATATACACCTTGTATATTGGTGTGGAGGGAATCCATTCCATCATCATCAAGACCTTAACCGTTTGAGTAAAGCTTGGCGTTGCCCAGACACAGTGATAGTGCATGAGCCTTGGTGGACCGCGACTGCAAAATATGCTGATATTGTCTTTCCTGCCACCACCCCTTATGAGAGGGAGGATGTTTCAAGAGCCCAAGGTGATGCATTTTTGTTCCATATGCCAAAATTAATTGATCCGGTGGGTGAGGCACGAAATGATTTTGAAATCTTTTCCGATCTTGCTCAACGACTTGGGGTATCATCCGAGTTTACAGAAGGGAGAGATGCTGCAAAATGGATTCAAAATTTATATAGTCAGTTTCGTGATGACAATATCTCTCTTGGCATAGAAATACCTGAATGGGATGAATTGCGTAGGCGTAACTGGGTTGAGCTTCCTATCTGGAACCCAGAGTCTGAACAAGTCCCATTTGCACATTTCCGTGAAAAACCTGGAAATGCACCACTTGGTACCCCATCTGGATGTATAGAAATATTTTCTACTACCATAGAAAGTTTTGGCTACGAAGATTGTCCTGGGCACCCGGTCTGGAAAGAACCGAGTGAATGGCTTGGTGGAATCATGTCCTCTAAAGATATGTTACACATGGTATCACCTCAGCCACCGGATAAACTGCACAGCCAGTTAGAAAGTGCGATCGCAGATGTTCCAAGTGAGAGGCCTGCACCTTTGAAAATTAACCCACTTGACGCAGCTTCACGCTCAATCAATGAAAACGATCTAGTTTGTGTATTCAACTCTAGAGGAGCATGTCTTTCGCGGGCTCAAATAAGTGACGAAGTGCGCCAGGGTGTTGTTTCTTTATCTACCGGTGCGTGGTTTGACCCAGACGAGAATGGACTTGATCGCCAGGGTAATCCAAACATTCTTACCAAAGATCAAGGAACTTCTCAGTTAGGACAGGGCTGTAGTGCCCATACTACCCTAGTCCAGGTCGAGCTTTATAGAGACAAATAAAGAAAATTCAAAAAATATTAAAAGTGGCCGGATCTTGATAAGTAGTTAAAAAGCTTGATTAATAACTGATTGCCCATAATTATGTTGAACTGTAACTATTTTTATATTAAATATAGCTTGCATCTGATACTCATAATAGTTACTAATATGAAGTGTTTTGGCTTTTTCAAATGACTTAATGTGAAAATAGTTTCGCAAATCAGAAGAAGCATTAGTTTTAATTCAAAAAGGAGATGTTATGTATAAGATTATTATTATTTTGCTAGCTCAATTCTTAATTTTTTGTGTACCTGCTTTTGCAGATTATCCAGAAAAAAATATTGTTTACCAAATTACATTTTCTCCCGGTGGTGGTTCAGATGTTAGGGCCAGACATCAACAACCTCATTTAGAAAAGGAATTAGGCAAGAAAATTCTGATTCAATATAAACCTGGTGCAGGCGGTTCTATCGGATGGTCTCATTTAGTTAAACAAAGGGCGGATGGTTATTTTATCTCTGGAATCAACATTCCCCATATTATCCTTCAACCCTTAGCTCGTAAAAATGCAGGTTATAAGACTGAAGAAATCATTCCTGTGGTTCTTTTTCAACAAATTCCATTTGGCTTAACTGTTCTTCAAGATTCTCCCTTTAAAACTCTAAACGACTTAGTAAATTATGCTAAAGAAAACCCTGGAGGACTTACAATAGGCGGGTCAGGTACATGGGATGCCACACATATTGCGAATCTACAGTTTGAAATGATGGCACGAATCAAAACAACCTATGTACCTCATAAAGGAGGTAAACCGAAACAGACTTCACTTCTTGGTGGCCATACAATGGCTAGTTGGTTTGGACCTAATGAAAAACTTCCTCACGGTAATAAAGTTAGAACATTGGCTTATGCAACTGAAAAGCCGATTCAGATCAGTCCTGAAGTACCAACATTCAAATCTTTTGGCTATCCTCTCTACTCATCAGTTTTTCATGGAGTTGGTGTTCCAAAAGGAACTCCAAAAGCGCATATTAAAGTACTGGAAAAAATATTTTTAAAGGTTGCCAGACTTGATGAAACTAAAAAGATTAAATTGAAGGTAGGTATCATGCCTATAGCTCTTAATTCTGAGGAATCACAACAGTTAATTGCAGAGAAAAAAGTTGCCTGGGTACCAATTGTTAAGAAATTTGGAAATTGAAATAAGTCTATTTTTAAAATCAGACACCTATTTCAATGGTTGAAGGACTGATCAACGGTTTGTTTAATGCTGTTCAGCCTTGGAACTTGTTGATGATTTTTTCTGGTTCAGTATTAGGTATTATTTTCGGGTCCATGCCTGGTCTAACTGCCACCATGGGCCTTGCTCTTCTTGTACCATTTACTTACGGGATGGATCCTGCGGCTGGTTTACTTATGCTAGCAGGTATATATGTTGGAGCTATGTATGCTGACGCTATTCCAGCTATTTTGATAAATACTCCTGGTACCCCTGCTGCTATCGCAACAACATTTGACGGTTTCCCTCTTGCCCAAAAAGGAATGGCTCAGCAAGCTCTGGTTACTGCTGCGTTTGCCTCCTTTGTTGGTAGTGTCCTTGCAAACCTAGTACTTGCAACATCCGCAGAACCATTAGCTGAGTTCTCTCTAAAATTTGGTCCTCCAGAATACTTCTGGCTTGGAATCTTTGGCCTAACTATTATTTCAGTTCTCTCTAGTGGAAGCCTTATTAAAGGTTATTTAACAGGACTACTGGGGCTTATAATTTCTTCAATTGGAATGGCTTCTCTGTCAGGAGATGTTCGACTCACTTTTGGCTATCCTGAATTGCAAAGTGGTATTTCACTTGCTGGAGCTCTGATAGGTTTTTTCTGCTTGCCAGAAATCCTTGCTACTATCATTGGCAAAGGGCAAGAGACATATGTTGGAGAGACTGTTAGGCCCAGCATGAAGATCCTTTTGGATACTGTATCCTCTCTAGTCAAAATGCCTGTTTTGCTTTTGAGATCATCTCTAATTGGTTTGGTTGTGGGAATTGCTCCTGGCGCTGGTGGTAATATCGCAAGTATGGTGTCTTATAGTGAGGCAACACGGTGGGACAAAAATCCCGAGGAATTTGGCAAAGGAACTATAAGAGGAGTTGCTGCTTCAGAAGCTGCCAATAGTGCAATGGCACCAGGGTCTCTAATTCCTCTTTTGACTCTAGGAATCCCAGGCTCTCCTCCTGCAGCTATAATTCTGGGAGCTTTAATGCTCCATGGCATGAGACCTGGGGTTGAACTATTCTCAACTTACGGAGGTATTACGTATACCTTCATGATGGGACTATTGGTTGCAGCCTTTGCTATATTGATTTTTGGGGCTTTAGGATCTTTTTTATTTAGTTGGTTAATAACAATTCCTGCAAGATCTCTAGCTCCTGTTATTCTTTTAATGACAATTCTAGGATCTTATGCAATTCGGAACAATTTGTTGGACGTCTGGGTAATGCTTATTTTTGGTGGAATTGGTTTCTTTTTAAATAAGTTGTCTTATCATCCAGCACCTCTTGTACTTGGGTTTATCCTAGGGCCGTTTATTGAAGAGGGTCTTGTTCAATCCACAATGATTGGTGGAGCCAAAGGTAGTGTGGTTTTTTATATGATAAGTAGCCATATCAGTATGTTTCTCATTGGACTTTGTTTATTGACAGCAATGTGGCCTTTGA
>CABXOR010000073.1 GCA_902513935.1 uncultured SAR324 cluster bacterium | reverse complement strand
ATAGCTCTCGTTGCCATCTGCATCCACACTGTGGGAATTGCCATCTGCATCAGTGTGGGTACTTGAACCGTCCGCACTCATGGTGCCTGACGATCCATCTGCACCGGTATAGCTTTCGTTGCCATCTGCATCCACGCTGTGGGAATTGCCATCTGCATCGGTGTGGGAATGCGAACCATCTGCAGTATAAGAACCAGAGGAACCATCTGCACTTTCATAGGTTCCACCACCATCTGCATCCCAAGTACCGGATGAGCCATCGGCCATTTCATAGCTTCCGTTGCCTTCTGTATCCATGGATGCAGTTGTTCCATCTGCACCTGTATAGGTACCTGAACCGTCTGCATTCATGGTGGCGGTTGAGCCATCGGCACCGGTATAGCTCTCGTTGCCATCTGCATCCATGCTGTGGGAATTGCCATCTGCATCGGTGTGGGTACTTGAACCGTCCGCATTCACGGTGCCTGAAGAACCATCTGCACCGGTATAGCTCTCGTTGCCATCTGCATCTTGGCTGTGGGAATTGCCATCTGCATCGGTGTGGGAATACGAACCATCTGCAGAATAAGAACCAGAGGAACCATCGGCACTTTCATAGGTTCCACCACCATCTGCATCCCAAGTACCGGATGAGCCATCGGCATCTGTATAGGAACCTGAACCGTCTGCAGAATAAGAACCAGAGGAACCATCGGCTTCAGTATAAGTTCCACCACCATCTGCATCCCAAGTACCGGATGAGCCATCTGCCATTTCATAGCTTCCGTTGCCATCTGTATCCTGGGTTGCAGTTGTTCCATCAGCACCGGTATAGGAACCTGAACCGTCCGCACTCATAGTACCGGTTGAGCCATCTGCACCTTCATAGCTATGATTGCCTTCTGCATCCCCGCTGTACGAGTTGCCATCAGCATCGTTGTGGGTATACGAACCTTCTGCAGAATAAGAACCAGAGGAACCATCCGCTTCAGTATAGGTTCCACCACCATCTGCATCCCAAGTTTGGGTCGAACCATCTGCAGCGGTATAGCTTCCACTTCCATCTTCATTATAAGTGCCGGTCGAACCGTCATCATTTGTATATGCTTGTGCCATTGTTTTCTCCTAGATTTAGTGTTAATTTGAGGTTATTTTATTAAGCAGTTGCTTGCTTAATTCTACCATGCATCACATTTGCCTTTTGTTGGGACATCTTTGCCGTTGCCACTGCAGATGCTGCTGCCATGGTTGAACTAGCCTGTGCCGCAGCTGCCTTTTTTGTTGCAATGGTTGAATTAACCTGTGCCGCAGATGCCTTTTTTGTTGCCATGCTTGAATTAACCTGTGCCGCAGATGCCTTTTTTGTTGCAATGGTGGACTTTGCTCCTACCGATTCTATTGACCTTTTTAAATTAGCCTGTGCTGCAGCCAACTTTGTTGCT
Organism: uncultured SAR324 cluster bacterium; assembly: GCA_902513935.1. The sequence goes on along the minus strand of CABXOR010000073.1, from coordinate 5,030 downwards.
GCCATAGTTGAATTATTCCTTGCCACAGCGGCCTTTGTCTGATCTGCGGAACCCTTAGTCAGAACCATTTTTTCATTTTCAGCCATTTTATATCCTTTTTTGTGTTAAAAATTACGCTAGAGTTTAGAGTCGTCAGCTTGACTTGAAAATCTAATATGAATTTCGAAATTTTGCTTTTTTTATTTAACATAAAAACTCATTCATTTTGTAGAGGTTGTCAAGCTTTTTTTTAACTTTTGTTAAAATAATTTAAAGAAAGTCGAATTAGTTACCAAAAGAATTGTCTATTTCGAAATTTTCAACAACATACCCATTGACAGATGCAAAATCAGTATAGTGAAAAAGGTTAGATAGAACCAGTTACAGAGGAGATTCTTAATGTAGATTCGAGAGTGGTTTTTTCCCTCAAATCCACCTTCGTTCTTAGTAAAGACTACACTAATTTGGAATAAGAAAAATATCAAAAATTATTTTAAAAGTCAACTATTTAATAATAATAAAAAAACACCCTCAAATTTGTTAATATCAACAGCAGAAATTGTGCGTCACTTTTGATCTTGGATGGTATTAACCTACAGCTCCACCAGATTGATCGTCTTCCTCTACCTTTGGAACACCATCATCTTGTGGTCCCACTTCTGCCAGCGTATCCAGAGCTCCTTGACCTGCTTCCGGCATACTACTAGCAGCATCTTGCGCAGCTGCTTCGTCTATAGCAGCTGCCATTGGATCATCCGTTGGAGGAGGAGTTCCTTTATCCGTTCCATCGTCAGCAAATGCTTGATCCATGGTACCCATACCTTGGTCACCTTCTCCCATCATTTCAGCAGGTGGTTGACCCTCTACTCCAGTCATGTCGCCAGACATAACGGTCATGTCGCCAGTCACTCCAGTCATGTCACCTTCACAACCTGTCATGTCACCAGTTACGTCAGACATATCACCCTCGCAACCTGTCATGTCGCCAGTTGCACCAGACATATCACCCTCGCAACCTGTCATGTCGCCAGTTGCACCAGACAAATCTCCGATTACTCCAGAAACATCTCCGGCAACCCCTGTCATGTCGCCAGTTATTCCAGACAAATCTCCGTATAAAGTAGACACATCTCCGGTTACTCCAGACACATCCCCAGTTACAGTAGACACATCTCCGGAAACCCCTGTCATGTCACCGCTTACATCCGTCATGTCACCAGTTGGGGCGAGGTAAGGCGGAGGTCCCATATCAGTATCAGTGTCTGTGGCCTCTTGAGCAGCTTCCATTGCAAAGCCAAAAGCCTCTCCAGGTGATGCGCCACTAGCCATTGCATCTGCAAAACCGTCGAAAGCAGCTTCAATTCCCTGATCGAAATCTGCTTGAGGTACTCCTATTTCGGTTGCTACTTCTTGAGCTGCAGCGCCGGCAACTTCAAAGGCCTCTTGGGGTGATGCCCCACCTTCTAAAGCTTCTCCGTATGCCTGGTTCGCAGCAAAACCCATGCTATCCATTTCGCCACCTTGCTGGCCTTGTTCTCCACCTGTTACTTGTTCAGCCATCGTGTCTCATGTATTTATTTAGGTTAGGGAAAAGATTTCAGTATGCAACTACATACTGAATTATTCCAAATATAATTTACTTCAGTGCTAACTTAGTTTTCATATTATTTTTTAAACTAAGCTCGCCACTTTAAAAACAATACCGAATAAGCCAACCACCGGTATCGATTAAAAGGTCCTGAATCAAGAAACCTGTTTTACATCAAACTAGATTTTTTGAAAAGTTCCGTTCGTATTGTTTCAGCCATACAGTCCAACTTTAAATTTACCACAAATCCTGGAAATCTTAGATCCACCAGAAAAAAAAGATTTATAACAAACTCATCAAGTCATTCCAGGTCACAAAAACCATTAGAGAAATCAGTAATGAAAAACCAACCATCTGAGTCTTTTCCCGCAAGGCTGAGCTCAAAGGTTCGCCCTTGAATTTTTCTACCAGCAGCATGAAGATGTGACCGCCGTCCAGGGCAGGAATCGGAAGCAAATTAAAGATACCCAACTGCAGACTTATGAAAGACATCAGGAAAAACAGCTCTGCGATTCCGCTGCGGGCTGCATCACCAATTACCATCCCAATTTTTACCGGCCCACCAAGGTCATCCATTGAGCCTTCTCCCTGGAACATCTGTCCCAGAAAACCAAAGGTAGCTTTTGTCAGAAACCACAATCGGGAAGTTCCCAATATAACAGATTCGCCAAATGAGAAAGAGCGAGAAATCTTTAACATGCTCATGCCCAAAAGCCATCTTTGGGACCTTGGCTCTAAATACGGTGCCACTTCTACAAATTGAATGTCGCCATTTCTTTCCAGCTCAACGGTGAGTGTTTTAGTAGCTGTTTCCGAATTGTTAACACTTTCGTCCATAAATTGTTGTACTGCCGGAGAGATTTCACTCCAATCCAGGATAGCCTGGCCGTTTACTCTCGTTACTTTGTCACCAGCTTGAATACCTGCCTTCATGGCCGGTGATTGTGCTGTAAATTCACCAACAACCGGAGCAAGAAATGGAGACCAACCCATTGGCCCTGCATTCTGAAATGCTTTTCCGGAACCTTCCAAAATCACCAAGCTCCCAGAACGATCAACTTCCATGGTCAGAGTTTCTTTACTAGAAACTTTAGCCAGTTCACTATGCAGTTCTTCCCAGTTTTTAACATGGGTGTCGTTCACTGCGAGTATTTCATCATTTGCGTGGATCCCTATTTCCTGTGCGTAGCTTCCCTGTTTGACATTTTGAATGAGGGGAGGTTCTTTTAAATAAGCTGGCATATCCATGCCAATCAAAAAAACTAGTGGCATAAAAATTAATGCAAACAACAGATTCATTGCCGGGCCTGCAGCAAGTATGTAAAGGCGTTGAAAAATTGATTTTGCAGCATAATTTGTCTGATCATCCGGATTTTCATCCTCGACGTTCTGTCCAAATAATTTCACATAACCACCAATTGGAACCCACGAAAGCCGGTATTCTGTATCTCCAACCTGCTTGCCCCACGCAGTCGGCGGGAATCCAATTGAAAAGGCTTCGACACGCACGCCTACATGACGTGCCGCCAGAAAATGTCCCAGTTCATGAATGAAAATCAAAACTCCAAGAACTGCTATAAAAGACAAAATTGTTGTCAGCATAATGAATATTAAATTGAATGTTTACGGTTATTTAAACTGATATCACTGACTGATAAGTGCAGTTTTAGCAGCTTTCAAAGCTTGTTTTTGAATCAAAAGGTAATCCGTTTCAAATGTCGAAATTGCAAAAATACTGATTATTGCTTTTGCCAGTGTATCAGAAAGTCCAGCAAGTATACCAGTCAGATTTAAGTCGAGCGGTCCTGCCACTTTCAAGCATTTCCAGTTTGGGCTGCTTTTCTCACTTTGAATTAACATTTGCTCCGGACAGACCAAAGACAATTCTTCTTGTGAATTGCTCAGACTATAGAATTCACACTTAATAAGCTCTTCCGGCAAGTTAGTGCTTTGGTCAAGCTTATGAATGATATAGTTTTCTTCCAAGATTGAGAGTACTATTTTATTTGAATCCATAATTCCTTATATTTCAAGGACAACTAGATAATACTCTCCAGTATTTTGCTTGCTTGCTTGCGTCCCCATTTATCAGCATGTTCTGCATCTTCCAGTGTGTGGATTTTCTGAAGGAAAGAAGGAACATCTACTTGGTGCAAGGCTTTTTCAAAGTCCTTGATCACGGCTGCAATAGTTTCAGCAATCTCAACAAAGTGGATTTCTTCACCCAAAAAAGCGGTAACAACTGTTTCATTGGCGCCATTCAAAACGGCAGGTGCTGCTCCGCCCTGTTTAGCGACTTTGATTGCAAGCGGAAGACAGGGGTAGCGCTGCGGGTTAATTTTTTCAAAATGGAGCGCACTCATGGAAAGTGGATCCAAACGGGGGATTTTCAACGGCAGCCGTTCGGGCCAGCCGAGACAGTATGCAATTGGAACTTTCATATCCGGAAGACCCATTTGCGCCAAAAAAGAACCATCAATAAATTCCACCATCGAATGAATGATGCTTTCCCGCTGCATCAGCACATCAATATTTTCGACCGGAGTATTGAACAACCAGTGTGCCTCGATTATTTCCAGACCTTTGTTCATCATCGTCGCCGAATCGATGGAAATTTTTTGACCCATCTCCCAATTGGGATGGCTCAGAGCTTCGGCTAGAGTAATCTTTTCAAACTCCTTCAGAGGAAGATCCCGGAATGGACCTCCGGAGGCAGTCAAAATCAGTCTGGCAATTCGCTCCGGAGGCTCTCCGTGGAGTACTTGAAAAATCGCATTATGCTCACTGTCTGTGGGCAACAGCTTCGCGCCGGTTTTATTAACTGTTTGTACAAACAGCTCTCCTGCCATCACAAGTGGTTCTTTGTTGGCCACTGCCACTGTTTTACCTGCCTGGACTGCAGAATAAGTTGGTTGCAATCCTGCCGCTCCAACAATTCCGGCTACCACTAGATCCACTTCAGGATCACTTGAAATCTGAATTAATCCTTCAACACCCCAGACAAACTTGGTTTCTGTACCGGAATTTCTGTCGCGGAACGTTTCACGTAATTCCCGTGCTTGCTCAGAGTTGTCCACACACACCAAACGTGGTTGAAACTCCTTGATTTGCTCAACCAAACGCTCAATTGAACTTCGGCAGGACAGGGCTTCAATTTTAAATTTATGCGGAAACTGCCGAACTATTTCAAGTGTATTGATACCAATCGAACCTGTTGCCCCCAGGACTGTTAATTTAGTAACAACTGAGGATGGAACTTCCTTACCATTTGCTGTGCTTGCAGAGGATTTCATCCTAGTTGCAATATATAGTAAAATACAGGCGCAGCGAGCATGTGACCATCAATCCTGTCAAGGATTCCACCATGTCCGGGCAGCAAAGTGCCGGAGTCTTTGACATCGCAGAGCCGTTTTATTTTGGATTCTACCAAATCTCCCAGTTGACCTACTACTGCCAGCAACAT
>CABXOR010000072.1 GCA_902513935.1 uncultured SAR324 cluster bacterium | reverse complement strand
GGGCTGTGTCAAAATTCAGTTCCTGAAGTTCACGACTGAGCTTAAGGAGTCCTTTCCAGCCCTTGTGACGTCCCTGTGGTTCATAGCTCAGCAAGAGATCTATTCCCGCATACTTTTCTATTAACGGAACGGTATAGGGCTGTGCCAAAAATGCAATGAATGAATCCGGATAGCAATTACGCAAAACTGTTACTGCAGGAAGAGTGAGAATGGTATCACCAATGCGGTCAGTGCGGATCAGCAGTAAACGTTTGCGGGAATCGGATGAAGGATTTGTTGACATGAATGCATTATTAAATATTCAGGAAAAAATATTTACTATGCCTGAAAAATATTGCTCCAAAGTTTGCCTGAAACTTGGCGTCCTATTTCGGCAATGGATTCAGTAAGAGGGATGGATTTTGGGCAGGCTTCAACACAGTTTTGCGCATTGCCGCAATCGGCAATTCCACCTTCCTGCATAAGAGTGTCGAGCCGCTCATCCGCTATGTTTTTTGCAGTAGGATGCATATTGAATAGACGTGATTGACTGATGGCCGCAGCACCAAGGAAATTGTTGTTGAGACTGTATTGCGGACATGCCTCCACGCAGCATCCGCAAGTCATGCACTCAGAAAGTTTGTAGGCAACTTCCTGATGGCTTTGAGGTTCACGGATTCCGGGCCCAAGATCGTGGTAGCCGTCTGCTGTGACCCAGGCCTGCACTTTTTTCAATGCACCAAACATCCGGGAACGATCTACTGCTAAATCACGTACTACCGGGAACTTGCTCATGGGCTCCAAAGTGATTGGTTTTTCCAGCTGATCCACTAATGCACTGCAGGACTGATGCACCTTCCCGTTAATCACCATTGTGCATGAACCGCAAACTTCTTCAAGGCAGTTACATTCCCAGACCACTGGTGCGACTTTTTCTCCTTTGGAGTTTTCCGGATTTGCCTGAATATCCATCAAACAGGAAATTACATTGGAGTTTGGGACATGCGGTATGACGAAAGTTTCCCAGTAAGGTTTTGTTTTTTCCGAATCTTGGCGTTTTATTTTGAAAGTAATTGTATCCGGCATAATATCATTTATGATTTAAGTTTTCGGATTTCGCTTTTTCAAAATCCGATTGTGCAGATGTTATGTGAATCAGTCGTATTTTCTGGGACGAGGTGCAATGAGTGATTCATCCACCTCCTCATAAGTAATTTCCGGCCCGCCATTTTTGAAAATTGCAATGGTGCTTTTGAGCCATTTTTTATTATTTTCGGCAAAACGTTTCATATATGCCAAATGTTCTGGAGTAAAGTCTTCTTCATTTACTTTTCCAGTGGCTTTCTGTTTTTCATATTCCAGATAAGATTCTGGTCGGAAATCACTCGGCTGATTGAGGTCAAATTCCGGTTTGTAATGTGACCCCCGGAATTCGTCTCTTAACAACGCACCCTTGGTGATAATTTTGGAAAGCTGAATCATGTTCCAGAGTTGGTTGATGAAACTTGGAACCGGATTTGACCAATCAGTCGTATCAACACAGTTTACGTTCTTCCAACGCTCTTCAAATTCATCAATTATGTTGAGAGTTGCCTGCAACTTAGAATTTTCTCGGACAATCAAAACATTGGAAATCATTTCCTCTGCCATTTCTCTATGCAGTGCATAAGGGTTTTCATTTCCGGACATTTTCTTAATTTCCGCATATTTCTCCTTCCATTGTTTGGTTGCCTCCGTAAAAATTTTTTCAGGAACATCATCAGCCGCTTCCTGGACATTTTTGACATAATTGAGCACGCCTGGACTCATCATCAAACCGGTGTAAATGCAACTCAGCAAAGAATTTGCTCCCAGACGGTTTCCGCCGTGATACTGATAATCCGCTTCACCCGCTGCATAAAGCCCGGTGATTGAAGTCATTTGATTTTGTGGAGATTGGTGGTCGATTAAACCATCTTCAGTTCTCGTATAATCAGTCCAGATTCCGCCCATTGAATAATGCACTGCCGGAAAAATTTCCATTGGTTCTTCTCTAGGATCGACTCCGGTAAATTTTTCGTAAATCTCCAAAATACCTCCCAAACGCCGATCAAGAAATTCACGGGTGTGATGCGTTAAATCCAAGTAAACTTTCATTTCACCGTGAACGCCTAATTTGTCGTTAACGCAAATGTCGTAAATTTCCCTTGCTCCCACATCTCGTGGAACCAAATTCCCAAAAAGAGGATAGCGTTCCTCAAGGAAATAAAAACGTTCTGTTTCAGGTATATCTTTCGGCTTGCGTAAATCCCCGGCTTTTCGCGGTACCCATACTCTTCCGCCCTCTCCCCGTGCGGATTCACTCATCAAACGTAATTTATCACGACCAGGAATGGCTGATGGATGGATTTGGATAAATTCACCGTTCCCATATTTTGCGCCCTGTAAATATGCAGAAGTAACTGCTGTTCCTGTGCAAACCATGGAATTGGTGGAACGCCCGTAAACCAGTCCCGGACCTCCGGTGGCTAAAATAACGGCATCGCCTTTTTCGGTGCTAATTTCGCCTGAACGCAAATTGTGGATGACCGCACCAACGCAACGTCCATCACCGTTTAGTACAGCGCCGAGATATTCATGCAACTCCATTTTTTCGACCAGGCCCTGTACTTCGTAATGGCGTACCTGTTCGTCGAGTGCATACAAAAGCTGCTGGCCTGTAGTTGCACCGGCGAATGCAGTGCGGTGATAAAGCGTTCCTCCAAATCTACGAAAATCAAGATTGCCTTCAGGAGTTCGGTTGAAAGTTACTCCGAGCCTGTCCATCAGGTTGATGATATACGGTGCATGATGGCACATATCTTTGCAAAGTGGCTGGTGCGCTAAAAAATCACCACCCTTCACGGTATCATAAAAATGAATGTCCGGAGAATCTCCCTCGCCTTTGATATTGGCTGCCCCGTTGATTCCTCCCTGGGCACAAACTGAATGCGAGCGTTTTACCGGCAGAAATGAAACCAGCAAAACTGACATGCCCAGTTCAGCCATTTTCATGGTTGCGGCCAATCCGGCTAAACCTCCTCCAATTACAATTACTCGTTGTTTGCTCATCTGAAAAGATCTGTTTACCAAATTGCTGACAGTGCATACAGGGCACTTGCCGATAAAATGAAGAAAAGAAGAATGCTAAAAATACGAACCTTTATTTGGGATTTTGGAGTGAGAGCGATACCCCAGGTCATGCAAAAGGTGTTGAGGCCGTTTGCAAAATGAAAGACTGCACCCAGGACACCAAGCAGGTAAACCGTCTTGGTTATTATACCCGATTCAGGATCACTAAATCCGCTGGATAGATGCTCGAAATGTGTTCCCCAGGTTCCGGATATCCAAGGCCCAAACTGGGTGTTCCAAACATGTGCGAGAATGAAAAGTAGTACGCCGATTCCGCTGATTCGCTGCAGCCAATACAACAAGTGTGAAAAATATGTGTAAGAAGGTTGTACGGTGGATTCAAAAATCAGGCGAACACCAAGGAAGGCATGAAAGAAGAGAGGAATATAAACAACTATGACTAGGGTCCAAATCGCCAAGGGACTGTCATAGAAACTGTTGACTGCAGTATTATATGTTTCTGCCCCTGAATGCAGATACAATTGCAAATAGAGATGATACACCAAAAAAAGACCCACCGGGACAACACCCGTCAAACTGTGAATGCGCCGCATTAGAAAATGTGAGTCCATAAATCACCCTTAACTAAAATACATACGTTAAATAAACCGCAGAAAACTCTGCATTTATTTTAGCACGAAAGGCAGAAAATTATAAAGTGGTTATTTCTGTGACTATCGGATCAGAACTATCTAATGCAATTATGAAAGCGACAGAAAAGTCAGCTTGCGACAGTTTTTGAAATGGACAGTCCAAGGCGCGACTTGTAACGTGCGCCGGTACGTTTGTTCAGGATTCCTTTAGTGACAGCTTTATCGATATTTTTTTGAACTCCGGAATAAGCTTCACGTGCCTGATCCATATTTCCTCCATCCAGAATCAGTCGGAATTTTTTGATGACTGTACGCAGATCTGCTCGCTGAGAACGCTTTTGTGCAGTACGTTTTATTGTTTGTCGAACACGCTTAAGCGCTGACTTGTGATGGGCCATAAGTGTTTTCCTATTTTTCTAAAAAGCGTTGATAAAATGATCAATTTTCGGCGGTTTTCCATCCGCCAGTTTTACAGCAATCACGTCAAAATGCGATTGCAGGTACGTTAGATGCTTCCGGATGAGATAAAGCTCACCCAGTTGGCGCAACTTTCCAATTTTTTTCGCAGTTATCGATAAAGACGGATGCGGTCCACTGCAGCCACTGCGGGTTTTTACTTAACAAAATATAAGAAACTCCCCGTAAGCTGCAATAAATATCACGTTCACCAAGTCTGGAACGGTGATTCCGTTCAATAATTCGATATCCTTGCTCTTGCAAAAAATTACAGGCAATTTGCTCTCCTGCTGCTCCAGTCAACTGTCGTGCCTTTGTCACAGCAAATTCAATTGAGCAGTAGACGGTCTGTCCAGCTTTGACAGCGATTTAAGCCTGAAGGATCGCCTATGTAGGGGTGACAATCCATATTTTTTAATGGCTGCCCTATGTCGTTTTGTCGGATATCCTTTGTGACCTTCAAAGCCCCATTCTGGATAACGTTTTGCATTTTCGACCATTACTCGGTCCCGTGTGACTTTGGCTAAAATTGAAGCTGCAGCAATGCTTTTGGAACGAGCATCTCCCTTAACTACTGCTTCACCCCGAATTGTAGTTTGCGGGAACCTGTTTCCGTCAACAAGAGCATAATCAGGAGCAGGTTCTATTTCAGTCAAGCAGCGTAACATTCCATGCAGCGTAGCCTGCAAAATATTCAGCCTGTCAATTTCTTCTGCAGAAATTGAGACGATTTTGAAAGCCAGAGCCTCAGAACAAATAACGTCAAATAACTGTTCCCGTTTTGTTGAAGAAAGCTTTTTAGAATCGTTCAGCGGATGCTCGGCATTCCAATCTTTCCCTAAAATAACTGCTGCAACCATCACAGGTCCGGCCAGTGGGCCTCGTCCTGCTTCATCTACACCAGCAACTTGCTGAAAACCACGGTCTTGGGCTGCTGTTTCAAGTTCAAGTGTTGGACTGAAGTTATGCTGAAGGCCGTGCCGTGATGCGTTCTTTGATCCTGGCTGCTTTCCCACGACGCGCTCTCAGGTAATAAAGTTTTGCCTGGCGAACTTTCCCGACTTTAATGACATCAATACTATCAATCCGGGGAGAGTGCAGCGGAAAAATTCGTTCAACACCATATCCCTGGGTTACTTTTCGTACAGTGAAAGTGGCTTTGTTGTTACTTGCACCGCAGTGCTTGCCAATGATGATACCTTCAAATGCCTGTATGCGCTCTTTGTTTCCTTCAGTAATTCTGTAATTAACCCGGACGCTGGATCCGACTCTTAGTTCCGGCAACCCACTGCGTAATTGTGATTGCTCAATCATTTCCATTACAGTAGACATTTTTTCTCGTTTGCTAAGGTGAATAATTAGTTGTCTGTATTATTTAATTTTAACTTTTAGTTTTGCATTGAAGCAAGTCCGGGCGGCGATTTTTTGTCCGCTTTAGAGCTTGTTCTTCACGCCACTGGGCAATAATTTTATGGTTTCCTGATTTTAATTCTTCCGGAACTTCCATACCCTCAAAACTTGCAGGTCGTGTGTATTGCGGAAATTCCAGCATGGGCTGCGAGAAAGATTCATCTACAGCTGATTCTTGGTTACCAAGAACGTCCGGAATAAGTCGACTGATGGTTTCTATCATTGTCATAGTTATGACCTCACCTCCCATGCAGATGAAATCTCCACCTGAAATTTCCTCATCCACCAAACTTCGTAACCGTTCGTCGAATCCTTCGTAACGGCCGCAGATCAGTGTCAAGACTGCTTTTTTCCCACTTAACTCTCTTGCTATTTCCTGTGAAAAAGGTCGTCCCTGCGGAGTCACTAAAATTGTGTGAGTTTCCCTGCCACTGCTACGGTGAAACTCTTTTTGCTCCTTAAGTGTCTGAGCAAGCGGCTCAATCCGCAAGACCATTCCCGGTCCGCCTCCGTAAGGTGTATCATCTACCTGTAGATGTTTCCCGTGTCCGTGCTTGCGAAAATTAACCAGACTTACATTCAGGTATTGCTTCTCAATTGCCCGTTTAATCAGGCTTTCTTCAAGAAAAGAAGTAAAAATATCCGGGAATAATGTTAAAACTTCAAAGCGTAACATTACTCTCCGGTGCTGTTTCTTCAATCAATCCAGGTAACGGGTCAATTTTCATCCGCCGGGACTCAACATCCAGTTCAAGTACTACATGTGGAATATCCGGGATCATGAAACTGCTTTTACCGTTACGCACCTCATAAACGTTGTTTGCTCCGGTTTCCAGAACATCGGAAATTTCTCCCAAAAAACGTCCG
>CABXOR010000071.1 GCA_902513935.1 uncultured SAR324 cluster bacterium | reverse complement strand
GCCCTGTTTTCGAAAGCACATGAATCCGAATTTAAACATCTAAGCAGCGCGCTGAAAATGCTGCGCAATGATGCTGTCCTCAAAAGCACTGCTTATTGCCTGCTCTTTGATTTGAAGATACAGCAAATGATGACCACTGAAGAGGATGAGTCTGGAAAATGTGGCAAAGATATTTTGGATAATCCAAAAGTTCTGAAACCTCATGATTTTCCGGAAGATCTCAGCTTAAGTGCTGCAAAACTTGTCGGCGGTGAATTTACTTCTTCCGGAGCTGCTTCTGATTTGCTGGAGGTCCATATCAACAGATCCGGATTTGTCAGCCCTTTTTCCCTGGTGTACTCTTTACATGATTCCTCCAAATCATGGATAATTGAAAGTAAGGGTATCATGGGAAAACTGCAGTTACGTGAACAGTGAAGTTCAGTCATGGAAAATGTTGGAGACAAATCAGGATCAATCAGAGAAAGAGGTTTTACAATTTTGGAGGTTCTAGTTTCTCTCTCGATCCTAGTGTTTATTCTGATGGCTCTTTACCAGTCATATTCCACTTCAATTTTTGTCCTCTCTTCCACTACAAACTTGTGGAAAGCCATGTCACATGCCCAGAATGAATCTTTAAAATCAGAACGTGCAACCATTTCACCTCCTGTTTCAGTCAACCAGGGAGAGTTTGAACTTGATGATCCAATGAGTGGTTTCCGCTGGAAAAAACTTGTCCGGGACACCACACCTCTTCCCGGAATAATGGTACGGCAGGTCAACTATCAATTACTCTGGAACGAGGGAAAGAGCGAATTTACTTATGATGCGGATATTTACGTCAATCCCCAATAACACACGTATCAACAATTCTGGATTTTCACTGTTGGAGTTATTAATTTCTGTAGTCCTGCTCGGGCTGGTGATGTCCTTACTTTACGGTGCGTTTTTCCAAATATCAAATTCCTCTATCCAGGTAAAATCAACTTTGAACACCCGCCAGGAATTGCGGTTGCTGATGAAAATAGCCCTAGATGATTTGCAGTCCGTACAATATTTAAAACACTTCTCCAGTGCCGTTCAAAGCAAATCTCTGAGACGAGAGACTGGATTGATTGCAGAAAGAAAACTGGGTCCGGAAAATACTGAAACGGGAGAACTTGAAGAAGTAAGCAGCATTTATTTTCATACTTCAATCAAGTCACGTTTCTACCCGGATGAGAAAGATCATGACCCTGAACTGCATGAAGTCGGCTATTCTTTGGTGAAAAATCCTGATACAAAAATATGGGAGTTTATCCGCCGTGAAGATTTTTATCTTGACGACAATCTCAGAGAGGGAGGGAAAAGCTATGTTTTGTCGGAAGTAGTAACAAAGTTTGAGCTGGATTTTCTTGAAAGTGAGACTGCTCTTGCAGGAGGCGGATTCAAGGAAAATTGGACAACAGTCTGGAATTCTGAGGAAGGAGTATGTATTGATAAAAATACTGCAGATAATTTCTGTCTCCCCCGTGCAGTAAAATTAACTATGGCTCTCAGGGGTGATGATGGAAACACAGTTTCGGATTCGCAGGTCATAAATCTATGTGTTCCTCCTTGTAATCCAGAAATATTTGAATAGCCTGAAAAGATATTCCTGCACGACAAAGGTTTAAACCTCTTCCAGCCAGTCAACAGGGCCTTTACCAATCCGGACAATCTCTGCTTCTCCGTGACTGAAATCTATAATGGTCGAATTTTCGGCAAAAATAGTCCCGCCGTCTACAATTAAGTCCACTTGTTTTTTGTATTTTTCATGTAATTCGAGTGGATCGTCGTACAGTTTATTTTCTGATATTCCCAAACTAATGCTGAGAATCGGGTGTCCAAAGGTTTTAACTATTTCGTTGGTAATAGGATGGTTCGGCCAGCGCAAACCAACAGTATTTCTTGGTGTTAGCATCATTTTTGGTACAACTTTGGCGGCCTTAAAGACAAAAGTGTAGGGGCCGGGTAATTTCCTGCGAAGCAGTTTAAAAACTTGTGTAGGAATTCCCTGAGTGTATTCCTGAACTTCAGTTTGATTAGCGCAGATGAATGTCAGAGGTTTTTTAGGATTCATACCGCTGTGGTCGTTACTGTTTTTAATTTGCTGCAGGCGCTTCATAGCTTTTTTACTGAAAATGCTGCAGCCCAGCCCGTAAACTGTATCAGTGGGGTAAATGATGACTCCATCTTTATTCAAAACATCCACGACTTGTTGAATGAGTCGAGCCTGAGGATTTATTGGATTAATACTCAAAAGCATGTGAAATATACTGAAAGCTAAGTCAGTGCAACAAACTCTAAGACTTAATAAATTGTCTGCTGTAAAGGAAGTATTAGTTGGCTGGTGAAACATTCCCAGCCGGAAGAAACGTATCTTGGAATGCTTAAAATTCTGAGCAATAAAAGAAATTGCTGGCACAACAACCAGTTTCTGCCTATGTGTTCCCCTGGATGTCTCAGAAGCATTGAAACTCTGACAAAGCGTTTCTAACTCCCAAGTGTACCTAATGACAAAGGATAATTAATAAACAGTGTTGGTGCGATGCCGTCATCTCCTTTTGCAAGGTCAAAACGGTAAATCAGCCCTGAAATAATGGCACGGAATCCCACGCCAAAAGAGGATTTCATTTTTTCATGTAGTCGAGAAATATCATCTGACACACTACCGGTTTCATAAAAGAACGAAGTCTGGAGAACGGTTCGAATTCCACCCAGAACAATCCAGTTCATTGGAGTTCGTTTTTCTGAATAGTTTAGACGGTATTCCAAAACATAGTTTGAACTATTTGCTGCGTAAAATCGCCCCTGGCTATATGCACGCATCCGGTTAAGTCCACCTAGGGCAGTTGCCTTGGATGACTGGTTCCTTTTAAGCCAGTAGTTGATTCGTCTTGTTTCAGTTTTCCTGCAAGCGGCAGTCTCCTTTTCTAAATCACAACCCAGTCCAAATTTTTTTCTTACTGCGGTTTCATCCACTATACCGTAAGCTGTGATCTTGGAACGTGATTGAAATGCGTTAAATAATAGTGTGTGGGTCTCAAAAAATGGGAAATAGGCAGTTATATTAAGATCATTAACAGCATAGTCACTTAAATCATTATGCTCATAATTCGTTTTACTATGCAACAACCCGATTCGAAGTCCTTCACTGGGATCTAAGTGATTATCGGTTAGGTCAATCTGAGTTCCTATTACATGATCAATCCAACTACGTTCAGGGGATTGGATATTGGAAAAATCATTACCGTCAACATCAAAAATTTTTTCTAATTTTGTTCCTCCTGCAGAATAGTTAAGGAGAAGTTCCAGACGCTGGTTGTATAATTTAGATTGCAAAGTAACAAAATTGCTGTTGTACTTTTCCAAAGTCTGGTAATAATCTTCTTTTCCAGAATCAACGCCACGGTCATATGACCTGAATGGCATATAGAAATCTGTAAACCCGAGTGAAAATAATAATTTTTCATCAACTACAGGATATTTTGAAAGGGAAAAAAGACTTACTTCAAAATCACCTTTAAATAACGTTTTGGCCATCAGGAGGTCGGTTTTTTTGAAGATATTTGAAATTGAGGCAGCAATAGGAAACCCAGTTCCAATTCCTTCAACTACAATAGGGAGAGGAGCAACCAGCCAGCCTATTTCATTTTCTGCATCACTTTCAGATCTCTCAGGTGGAAATTCATAAGAAAATACTACAGACGGCATAAAAAAACAGAGAAGAAACAATAATTTGGTTTTTCTCTTCAGTAAGACCCCACTAGCAGTCAGAAATGCGGAAATCATAGGAGAGCAGAAGTTAATATATAGATTTTCTTGTTCTTCATAATTAATTTTCATCTAGAACATATGTGAGCTTAGCCTGCATTTTTCGAATTTTTGGATCTTCGGCAATTGGCTCCAACAGTGAAACTGCTTTTTCAACTCTCTTCAAATGTTCCTTTGGCACAGGAATATTATTGCTTTTATATGTACGATGGATCGTGTAACACAGGTGTCCATAGCGGTAAACAGTTGCTTTTTCAATAGCTTTCTCAGGGATGGTCCCTACCAGTTTCACAGCATCGCCGATCGCTTTCAAGGATTTTGAAAGCTGCTCAAATCCATTTTTTTTCGGTTCCGGCTCATTTACCGCAGAAGCAATTATCAGTTGAATTTGAGCAAGAACATCAAACATTTTTGCCTCGTGATAACCGACCAGTGGATTTTTCCCTTCCAGACGATGCAAGATATCAAAAATCAATTTCAAATTATTACCGGCCAGAGGTAAAAACACTAGGCGGCGCAGCATGGGGTCAAAACCGTTTTTTAGATCACCAAAAGGAATCTTTTTTTCTACTTTTGATTTATTTAGATTTAATTCATAACCTGTTGCAATGGGCTCAGTTTTAAGCAAATCAACACATTTCCCTAAAAAATTTACTTCTCCCTGCAATCTCTCCTGCTGCTTTTCCAGGATCGTGTCAACATTCCCGTCACCCTTTATTTTAGATTCAGTTTCAGTTAAATCATCCTGCAGAAATTTTTTCAGTTTCTCCAGGTAAACCGTTTGAACGGCGAGTGCCACATTTATTTTTTGAGTAGAAATCATGGGACTCTCAACTTCCTGCATGGCTAACAGGAAAGCATCTCGGGAAATCGGCAAACTGCTCCTTTCTGCTTCCTGTAAAAACATCTCAACCAGTTCCAGACGCGATTTTGAATCGTCGGGGTATTTGTGCAGACGTTCCGAGATTCCTTTTGCCCGTATATTCTTCAGGCCTTGGCTGAGCCTGCATCCGGTGTATTCCAGTTCCTTTCCACTGGGAATATCTCTTTTTTTCAAACTTATTCCCTTCAGCAATTTGGAAGAAAGTTTTGTATTTTTCAGGTTGTCAATCTGTGATTTAAGTTTGTCCAAGTCAGTCTTGAGGTTTTTAAATAAGAGAAGAGGTTTTTGAATATCCGGAAGTTCCCTTAAATCTTCTGAATTGCTACCCATAAATTCCTTTGTCTTTATTTTTGTTGTGGAATGATAAACTGTGGCTTGCGGCCTGCAATCCCCCGTAAAAGCCGACCCAGTAGATCTGCACCTGTTATAATCCGTCTTTTTTTATCCCAACATAATATCAGATCATTGTCAATCACATCGTCCTCAGAGTGTTCAGGATGAACACGCAATTTTTGAATAACTTCACCCAATGGAGTTGCTGAATCAGATACGACAATAGGGCGATGACAGTAAGAATATGGTCTAAAAGGTTCAACACCAAAAAGTGCTTCTCGTAAAAACAAATCTGCGTTAAGTACCAATTGGGGGTTACCATCAACAGAGGTTATAATAACCCATTTTTTCCCTGATTGCTGAACCTGGAGTAAAAACGGATCCTCCGGAGTACGTTGAAAAGGAGGAAAAACCGGAAGATCATATTCAGTTTCCAATGGAATAATACTAACTGGATCGACTACCTCTCCCTCATCTCCAACCGGTAAATCATCAATACTTAAAAAATTAAGTGCTCCGGTTCCCTCCATGCGGCCGATGTCTGATTCCCTTGATTCCATGTGCTTTTGCAACATGATCTTGATATCCTCTTCCTTAAAATAAAGCACACCTTCTTTGCCCAGCCAATTGTCAAGCAGCAAGGCTGACGGTTTACTTACCGGATAGAGGATAAATTTGTAAAATTTAATTACTGGGACCAGAAGAATCCCCATTCGCAGTGCATTGCGGGAAAAATAGGCTTGTGGCAATATTTCACCAAAAAGTGTAATGCAAACTGAAGAAAAGAAAAAAGCCCAAAGACCGGTAAGCACTGAATCTGTAAGCAGAGTCAACAGAACGTTAATGCTCACATTTCCCCAAAGCAGGGTAGTCAAGAGCAGATTTGCGTCCCTTCTTAGATCTAAAACCGCTGCTGCAGCTTGATTGCCTGATTCGACTTCAATTTCAAGCTTCAACCGGCTCAAACCAAACAGCCCCAAAGTCAAGCCGGAAAATACTGCAGATTGTGTTAAACAAAAGAAAATACCTACCAAAAGGGCTAGGTCCATACAAATGTATATTAGTAATTAATCATGTACACAAACTCCTATTATATTTATTATGGAAACATACACTATCATTTCTCTTGAAGTTCTCAAGTTTTTTCAGTGCTTCGCTATTCATCATAGTTTAACAGCGGGCCAATTGAAGCTGTATAAAATCACGAAATAAATGTTGCATTAAAATACATTTCAATTATCATTTAACTAACTATGATCATTTTAATTTTCAGGTCTGTTCAAAAAAGTTTGATTTTTAATTTTTGTTAACGTATATATAGAGGGCTGAATACAAATTTGGCTGGAATTTTGATTGAATTACTGAAAAAATGCTGAATACTTCGAAATTTTTTCTTAAACCAAACACACTTTCGCGGAGATTGAACATGCTTAAGCATTCTTTAAAAGTATTGATTCCCCTAACTGTTATTTT
>CABXOR010000070.1 GCA_902513935.1 uncultured SAR324 cluster bacterium | reverse complement strand
ATAGAGAAAAAATTGATTAGGTACTATTACTGATATTCTGTCTAATCTTTCAATCAATATCTTGTTGAATCATTGCCATTTACCGATGGCAATATAATGAACATTAACAACATTAGTATCGTGATAGGCAGTAAATCCACTTAAAGATACAGAATTCTTTCCGATATATGCCAACCCGGCAGCTCCAGCCTTAGAAGTTGATATTGTAACAGTTGGTGAAAAAGCAAATTTCGTAGGAAACGTAACCCTTGTTAACCCCTCCCCAGAATCAATAGTACCCCAAACAATCTGTTCATAACCTATCCTTATATAACCGTCTGCAGATTCACTGCTTGCACGTGAAGTAATTGCTGATTCCTCTTTATCTGCACAGGAGACGACGGCAAGACATAAACATGAAATTAGAATTAGAAAAATGAAAATAACCTTTTTCATCGTTTACTCAATAAAATATTATAAGGAAAGGGTTTTGAAAAGTAACAGATTCGGACTTTTCAATCTGTGAGATTTTGTGCAATATTCCAACCAAATCCTTAATATCTGAGGATTTATTCAGTCAGCAGAATACAAATACATTGAGATTACATAGAGTATTTTACAAGAACATGGGGAAGGTTTTGGAGTGGTTTTACTAAGTTGGATGATTGTCCAACTTGTGTAATTGAAAAAGTTTGGGAATAAGAATAAAGTTTAAGTTGATTGTATTTTGAGAATGGGGTAATTTTTATTACAAGTTTTCTTACACTTCACAAAAATGGTGGAGTTGTTTTTGGAAATAGAGGTTTATAAGATACTGATATGATGGTATGTAATTTTGGTAAAGGTGTCGTTGAACTGCCTGTACGAGTTTCTCTCCACCCCGACCATATAACGAACTCTCAAATCTTATAAGTCACTATAATCATTCGAATATATATATAATATCCATCCTTGAATTTTACTCCGTTACGAACTCTTTTCAAAATTAGTGTCCTTTTGACAGATGTCCAATCGTGAATAATGTTTGTGTTGATTGTCTGACTGTGAAGAATTAGTGGGAGTTACTCACAAGAGATGATGTGGTTAGTTTTGTGGGATTACTTACTGAAACTTTCCATTTACCCACTTTCCAATGGAATTCATATTCCTGCACTATTCAAAAAACAATACCAATTCCTGTCACATACAGACTTCTTGAATCCCTGAATCCCCCCACAATCGTAGAAGATGACTCGGATTCTAATTCTATAAATGCAGACCTGATATATTGATAACCTAACAATATTTCAAAAATTCCATACTCGATTCCTAAAATACTAGAGAATCCGTAGCCCTCTACATTCGACGAATTGTATTTTTCACTACCACTTGAAGTTATGGTTAATTTACCACTGTAAACTGCACTACTACCAAGCGTAAAAGTATACTCATCACCGAAGGTATATGAGAAGTCTATCGATGTATTTTCTAAATCAATAGTGTAACCAGATATGCCAGCCTTAGATTTAAAAACTGATTGACCAATTCCCCATCCATTCCAAATTATTGAAGAAGTTGATCTGGTAGCTTCTTGAGAATCTGAATTAAATGTTCCATATAAATACCTAAATCTAATCTTTGGGGTTAATTTGAGATACGGAGTGCTAAAAGGTCTAACAGTAGAAGAACTTTTCCTTTTGTAATCATAAATACTTTTGGCTAAACCGAGACTAAAACTATCGCTTAAAATTAATAAAGTAAGTAGAACAATTCCTTATCTCAAATAAGACATCTTGTATCAATAAAGCAATTGAAGTTTTAGCACTTTATTTTACTAGCACAAATTAGTCCTTAATTGCTGAAATTGAATCAGATTTTTATTTCCAAGCGAATAACCAGAATTTTTGATAATGTTTGTGTTGATTGCCTGGTGGGAGTTAATCAGAGGAAATGACTGGGGTTGATTGTGGAGATTGTCTGACTGTGAAGAATTAGTGGGACAATCCTGTCTACGAAAAACGGTAATTATTTGAAATTGATTTGCAATTGAAGGGGGTATTTGGGCGTTATTTGCAATTGTTTGCAATTGAAAATCAGCCATCTAAATCATCGTAAGTGACTGATATTATGGCGCACCAGATAGGACTTGAACCTATAACCTACTGATTAGAAGTCATAATATAATGCAATATTATTAGTTATTTATATGACTGCTATTCTTTTTTTGCAATTGGCTTGCAAGTACCAGTAATGGGATCGATTCGTCGACTTGGACACCAACCTTTAAACCAACTATAATCTACACGCTCTGATAATTGATATGTACAAGTATATTTTTTCCCCCATTTATAACTATCATCAAACTTTTCATGATCATATCGTTTTGGCCATTTAAAATCCCAATTCTTTACCCCCCAATCCTCAAAATTATCTTTTCCACTTCGTGTAGCTAAAATACACTTTAATGGCAATGGATCAAATGGATTTTTAGAAGTTGGAGTTAAATAAACGGAATCTTTTAAATCTGGACAACCTTTATTATCATGGTCGTAAATCATATCTCCTAATGTTTTATATTTTCTCTCTCCTGCCGCTCTCGCTATTGCTCCTTTACCAATAAGACTTATACCACTAACATGCCCTCCGGTAACACCTTCGGTACAAGCCCATGCGAATCCTTGAACATGAAGAAGTTCATGGAGTGTAATCCTAATTCTTTTCATTTTATTATAATTATATTTACTCTTTAAATATGTATAACCGTGGTGAACATTCCCATTTCCACCATCTCTATGTTTAATATCAACCCATGAATAATAAAGTTTTTTAGGGTTATTAAATCCTTTTTTTTGGATAAAAAATTCTGGATATTGATTGGTAAATCCTTTGTTGTATCTCCCCCTTTTATCCACTCTTACAAAGGAAATATCTAATTTACCATCTTTTCTATAATCAAATTTATATTTTTGTTTGCCACCAGTTAGTTCGAACATTTTTTCATTCATCTCAAGTAATTCTTTTTCCATTTGCCCGTTAATGTCCCATTCATTATCATCTCCATACTGATCCAACATGTATATGAAATGAATTTGGTAATCATCAGTTACATCAGGTTGATCAGTAAAATATCTCCCTATTTTTTTATCTAACTTTGGGTCAGGTGGTTCAGTGTTTATCTTACTACTGCAACCCATGATAGCAAAGTAAGAAATACTTAAAACGATATATAAAATTAAATTTTTCATTCAAATACTCTGGTTTGGAAAGTTTTTGAAAAATGTTCTATCTCTACTTTTAGATGATACAATTAACATGAATGTTTCTATTTTGCAAAATGATTATAGGATACAGAATGTAGGGATTTTACTTGAAGGGTGTTTGACTGTGAAGAATTAGTGGGGGGTTCTTATAGGGGATGATAGGGGTTTGTTTTGGGGGGGGTATTGTTTTATTTTAGTTTTCCATTCACCTTCTTTCCACGGATGTTTCCGTATTGGTCGTAATATATTCCGTTCCATCTTTTATTATCCTTATATTCCCCTACATACTTTGTTCCATCAGACCAAGTTATTGTTCCTTGACCATCCCATTTCCCATCCTTGAACTCTCCAACATACTTACTTCCATCAGACCAAGTTTCAGTTCCATGACCATTTGGTAATCCATTTTCAATTTCTCCTTCATATTTACCCCAATCTTTATTGTCTCCTCCTCCTTCCCATTTTTCTTTATAATATCCTACCTTCCCATTCCTCCATCCAAGAAATAACACTCCCCTATTTACCTCAACTTTATTCTCACTATTTCCCAAACTCCTCTCACATTCCTCCTTGACCATTTCAAACATATCATTACCAGTCAACTTCTTCTCTGTCATTGTCTGAAGAACACATTGACCTACACTTTCATATTTGGATGACTGACCAAACAGAGGAGAAGAAAGAAGAAGGAAAGAGAGGATGATGAGTATATGTCTCACTTGGGTTCCTTTTGGTGTTTTAGAATAACCCAATATATAACACCAATCGGTTTGATTTACAAGGAAGTGGGAGGTCTGTGGAGGTTGTCTGACTCTGTGAAGAATTAGGGGTGGTTACTCGTAGGGAGGTGATTGGAGATTAATTTATTTATAGGTCAAAACTAACCCCAAAAGACAACCCATGTATATTTTGTTCAGTTACACGGTATTTATCTGAAGATTCTCCAATGTCATCATATTTTTTATTCGTGTATTCATAACCAATTACATATGTATTAAATAAAGATAATATACCTTCAATTCCTATTTGAGTATAAGGTTCAACTAACCCTGATATTTTCTCAGACTTTGTATAATCAATCGTTCCCCTAAAAACAATGTTAGGTGTAAAATAATTATACCCCCAGAGATACGAAACATTCTCTGGGTCATTTGTATCTAAGTTTCCATTTTCCTTATAATAACCTATTGAAAAATCATTATTGTAACCTAATCTAGTGAAATTAAGACCAATTGTTCTTCGGGAAATAATCACTGATTCTCCAGTATAGTCTCCCGAATAATTTTCTTTTGAAATAACCTCCGGTGTGAAGTTAAAATCAAATCTTACACTGTTAATAATCTTTTGTAACCGAAGACTATTATAGTTGTAATCGTGATTTGATTCATATTTCCCAGTCCCACCATTCAGTTTTGAATCGTCTTCTGACTTATACCATTGAAAATCAATTTTACCATCATTTATTATACTTACCGAATTATAAGATAGTCCTACCAGTAAATCATCTAAAAGATGATGAACATACTCTAAAGTCATAGTCTCACCAATATAATTTCTCTCAAAAAATCTCAGTTTATAATAATTCCTACTGTTTTGAGTTAAATCTTCTCTTGTCCTCTGATGTATATTTGAGTTTAGAGATGTATATAATAGTGAAACATAGTGTAAATTATCTTCAGACAGTCTGTTGTCTATTCCGACAAAATTTATAGAACCCTTAAAAGTATCTGAAGTGTATAAAGATGGGAGTTTCCGATTTTCTTCAGAATCAATAATTTGATTGTATAAATAATAAAATCTTGTGTTTGAATTTTTTGGAGGATTTAGGTGTTTTGTTGTCAGACTCCCTTCATTACTTCTCACTCCCAACTTGTTTGAATAGTTTAATGGTTTTTTGGGAATATCAATTTTAGGTATAGAAGATTCTTTTACTGTAGTGACTTTCTCAGGTTTTGAGAGTTTCTTTGAGGTACTTTTCTTTTTAGGTTTTGTAGATTTTTTACAAACTTGTTTAATTTCATCAACTGACATTCCAGAATCCATCAATCTCTTTATTTTCTCTGTACTACACTTTCTGGACTGACCAAACAGAGGAGAAGAAAGAAGAAGGAAGGAGATGATGATGAGTAGGTGTTTCATTACTGTCTTACTCCATTCACATATTTTGCTACTATATTCCCTTCTTTATCATAGTGTGTTCCACTCCACGGTCTTCCATAATCCCACTCTCCATCAAAAGTAAATCCATCTGCTAAAATAGATTTACCAAAACCGTGTTTTCTGTTTTCAACCCATCCCCCTTCATACTGTTCTCCATTAGGTGAAATGAATGTTCCTTGACCATTTGCTTTTCCATTTTTCCATTCTCCCGAGTATTTTGCTCCATCTGGAAATCTTATAAGACCTAAACCATGAGGTTTCCCTTTCTCAACATCACCTTTATACTTTGCTTGGATATCTTTATCACCAAACTCTCTCCACTGAATACCGGAGTCAGTTTTCCATTTATATAGAGTTTCCCCTTTTTTAGAATCAGCATTCACAGGAGAGGAAAGAAGAAGTATTGGAATGAGGATGATTAGTAGATGTCTCATTTGGTTCCTTTTGATAGGTTTTAGAAGAACCCGAAATATAACATCAATCGGTTTGATTTACAAGAATGTGGGAGGTTTGTGGAGTTGTGTCTGACCCTGTGAAGAATTAAGTGGGGGTTACTCACAGGTGATGAGTGGGGTTGGTATTGGAAGGGGGGTTATTGTTTTATCTGTTTCCCATTCACATACTTGTATTTGATGTTTCCGTTTTTGTCGTATTGTGTTCCATTCAACTCCCAATCATCTTTATATTCCCCTACATACTTACTTCCATCTGGGTAAGTGTGTGTTCCTTGACCATGTCTTTCACCATTCTTCAATTCCCCTTCATACTTACTTCCATTAGAGGTAGTGAATGTCCCTTGACCATTCCATTTTCCATCCTTCCAATCTCCTATATACTTATTCCCGTTAGGGAAAATCATAATACCAAAACCATTTGGAACTCCATTCCCAACATCACCTGTATATTTTGAGTGAGTTTCTTTATCTCCAAATCCTTTCCAAACAAAATCACAACATTTACCCCACCCATAAAGAATTTCACCTTTGTGATTATCTCCAATCACAGGAGAAGAAAGAAGAAGGTAGGAGAGGATGATGAGTAGGTGTTTCATGGTTTATTAGGTGTTTGTTTTAGAGGGGGGTTATTGTTTTGTTCCAGAGGAATTGTATTTCACTAGGAAAATGTC
>CABXOR010000069.1 GCA_902513935.1 uncultured SAR324 cluster bacterium | reverse complement strand
GTAAAATCCTCATTCTTGTAAAATAAACCGATTGATTGTATACTTTCGGTTCAAATTGGAGGAAGAAGCCTCAAATACTCAATCCCTAAATTTCAATAGATAGGAACACCATGAGTTACTGTAGAACAACACTAGTCGAATTTAATTCAAAAAAAGACGCTGATGAAGCTCAAGCTGATTACTCAAAAAATGCTTCTTCAGAATTTCCAGAAGCTGAAATACTACTTGCTATCAGAACTAGCCCTACCAGTGCTATAGCAGTTTCCGTATACCCTAACGAAGAAACCGCTAAGAAAACAACAGTAGCAAGGAAGGCTAGAATGGAAAAAACTGCACACAGAAGGAAAAGTGCTGAGATGCGTCAAGGAGAAGTGACTCTAAACGTGGTTAGATAATTTGCCTTAAATTGGTGTTATTCAGTGATGAATTAATTTTTCCTTAAATGGGATCACTAAAAGGGTTTAAAGATAAGTGCTTCTTAAGTGAAGTAATTGAGATTTAGTATAAGACGGCAATAAATTATTAATTTTAATTCTACAAAACAAATGAAACGGATATTGATTACAGGTGCAAACAAAGGAATAGGTCTAGCTACTGTTGCAAAATTGCTTGGTTCGTACGATGAAACATTTCTACTACTGGGTTCCAGAGATTCAAAAAAAGGCCAGCAGGCCCTCAATTCATTAGTGGATAGACAACCAGAATGGAAAGATCGGCTTGATTTAATTCAAATTGATGTTGAACAAGACCTTTCAGTTAATTCTGCAGCAGAGGAAGTAGCAACAAAATTTGGAAGGACCCCAAGCCCTCTTTACGCTATTGTAAACAATGCCGGTATTGGTAACTCCATGCTGGGTTTGAATAAAATCCTTCAGGTCAACACTTTTGGTCCAAAACGAGTTTGTAATGCGTTTTTACCTCTATTGAACCCCTCCATTGGGCGGGTAGTAAATGTTACTTCTGCTTCAGGTCCTCTTTATCTGGCAGGTAGCAGTAATGAAATTAAGAAACTACTCACAAATCATGAGGTTTCATGGACTGAAATTGAAGAATTTATGGCAGAATGTCTAAAATTGAATTTAGAATCTGAGAGAACTACTGATTGGGGTGGTGATTGGCCTGCTTATGGAATTTCCAAAGCTTGTACCAACGCATATTCTATTTACTTGGCTAAGAAGAACCCTAATCTAACTATAAATGCATGCACACCCGGGTTTATTGAAACTGATTTAACTAGACCGATGGCTGAGGCTAATAGTAAAACACCAGCCGAAATGGGGATGAAATCCCCAGAGGACGGTGCATCTGCAAGCGTATTTTTGTTAATGGGAAATCCAAGCGGAAGTGGTCACTATTATGGAAGTGATTGTGTTAGAAGCCCTCTTGACAGATACAGGTCTCCAGGGGACCCTCCATATAAAGGTTAATAGTAACTGATTTAATGAATTTTTTAATTATTTTAGAAAATACCCCCTAATTCTTTACATTTATGGTATTGACCGCAAGAAAAATCACTACACGCACGTACGAGGCAAATTATCAGGTGTCCATATAATTGTCTCTCAGCCCTGATATTCAGTACTATTCAGTAACACTTGATCAAATCAGTGCATATCCCTACCATAACCATCAACAAAACTTGTTCTTGATTGTCCTTCTTTGTGGAGAAATTGTTACTATTTTGTTACTGGCATTTAATTATATGATATAAAATAAGTTATTTATCTTATAATTTCTCAATATGAGCCAGATTCTTCAATAAACAGATAACTTGAATAGGAAACATTCGGGGAAAATTGACCCTGTTTTCTATTCTTCTACATTTTCATTCAGGCAAAGGTGTGACGCAGACGTGGAATTAAAGTGGGGCTGCCGCAAATCTTGTCCTCAACTTGATGGGATAGATGAAGGCTGGAAATTGTTTATTAGAATACGGCATAAAAAGTATCAATCCGGTTCACGCATAGCACTTGAAAGAGATTTTAAAATAGGATTTGTAAAATAAGTAATCAATCTCCTTTTACCTACCTTTAAATCTGCAGATGCGAGCATACCAGGAGTTAAATCGAATTCTTCAGGTAATCCCATAAGTTCAGAATCTTCAACATTAACCCGGCCACGATAATAAGCTCCAGTTTCTCCCTGAAGGGATTCTTCTACAGTATCATCTGAAATATAGATTAAGGTTCCTGCAAGGTCTCCAAACTGTTGAAATGGAAGTGCATCAATTTTGACTGAAACAGGATTCCCATTATACAAATCACTGGCATCTTTTGGATCTACATCAATCTCTAAAACAAGAGGTAACCCGGATCTAACTAATGTTACTATTGGGTCTCCTTTATTTATAAGAGATCCAACAGTTACTGTAGGCAAATTTAATACTACACCGTCAACAGGAGATTTAACAAATAAATTGCTCTTCTCTAATTCATTTTTAATCAATTCTTCATTTAATTGAAGTAATTGATCATTAAAAGAAGAAAGCTCTTGTGCTATTGCCACTAATTCTCCAGTCAAATAAGAGGATGTCTGGTCATTATTTGATATTTTTTGTGATTTAAGTTTTTCGATGCTTCCAGTTGTTGTCAATAATTGACGTTTCACAGAGATTCTTTGATCAGTAGAACTTAATGTGTCCATTAAAGAGCCAACATTTTTCTCAAATAATTTCTTTTTTCCTTCTTCAATTTTAATTTTTATATCCAGCTGGTCACGTATTAATTCTTTATCTGCTGACATTGAAACAATTTCTGTTTCTAATCGTAAAAGATCAGAAGAAAATGTTTTCATCTTAATCATGAATTCATCAAAGTTTTTATTGAGAATTTCTTCATTGATGGGGTCCAGTAGAGCAGATGAATCCTTATTCAATGATTTATTTAAAATAGATTTTTTCTGAAGTTCCAGGCGTAATATTTTATTTTTTACAGCATATATTTTGTCTCTGGTAATTTTAAGATTGGCATTCACAACTGTTCCATCAAGTATTGCAACTGTTTGTCCTTTGTTTATGAATTGACCTCGTTCCAAATTTAATTCCTCAATAATTGAACTACCAGTAGATTGAATTTCAATATTAGGTGCAGTATTGGTGAACTTACCGCGAGCAGAAACTGTTTTATCAACAAAAGAAAAAGAGGACCATAGAACCATGCACAAAGTGAATATAAGTAGACTGGCTGCTGTAATGATTACCGGTTTTGAGGGAGGTCTTGCATAAATAGATTCTGTGTCTTCAAAATTATGAACAGCAACGATATCCGTTTTATCATTATTTTGATCCTCTCCTTGCTCATTAGTACCTGTTTTTCGTAGCAAAAAGCTTTCACTTGCTTTTTTATCGGCAGAACGAACAAAACCAGATAGTCTTGTCATTATAGAGAAAGCTGAATCTGGTTTTTTTGAAATATAATTAATAAATTCTTTATGCCCGACTTCTTGTACTTTACAATCGCCGGCAGCACGCGCGGATGCACTTCTTGGAAAACCGTCAATTATTGCCATTTCACCGAAAATAGTCCCTTTTTCTAACTTTGCAAGAACATGTTGTTCTCCTTTCGAAGTTGCAACAATCTCAATTACCCCTTCAGTAAGAACATACGCAAATACTGCTTCATCTCCTTCTTCAAAGACGAAATCCCCTTTTTTCAGGACTAATAATTGAGGTTTCAGTGTGTTTGTTGCTACAGCCATTTAATTATTTCTCAAACCTAAAAGTTATCTTTGATCCACGGGAGGAATTCCTTTTGTTCATGTATTTTTCGATTCACCAATTTCACTCAATTTTTTTTCTTTTTCCAGCATTTGCCTATAAATTTCACAATTAATAATCAACTGTTCATGCTTACCTTGTCCAACTACTATACCTCCATCTAATACAATAATTTTATCATAATTTGAAATTGAATCTAATTCATGACTTATTACATTTTGAGCATCGACTACAGTTCTATCACTGGCGATAGTAGAAAAATTATCTTGTAATTTAATTCGGGTATCAATATCCAGTGAATCCGCAAACTCATCCAGAAGCAGGACCTTAGGATTTGCAAGCAAAGCCCTTGAAAGTGCAAGCAGGCTTGCAGCTCCACCAGCCAATTGGCTGGCGGTTTCATCAATTTCTGTATGAATACCTTCAGGCAGTTTTTGAAGGTGTTCATCAAATCCTGTTAAAGCAAAAATGTGTGCAAGTTCATTTTTACCAATGTTGTGTGTCACCCGGGACATATTGTCTTCAATTGTACCTTTAAAAAAAATGGGTTTTTTATCCAAAAGCATTACCTGCGAACGGTAATATGATAAATCATATTGATTTATTCCTACTCCATCTATATCCATTCTACCTTCTGTAGGACGATATGTTCCTGCAATCATATTTAACAATGTACTTTTGCCAGCCCCAGTAGGGCCTACTACTCCGACTTTGGATCTGGGTGTTAGTTCAAAAGATAATTTGTTTAATGCTTTTACATCTCCAAAATTCATTGAAATATTATCAAAAGTATATTTTCCACTTATAGCTGAGTGAACACCTGCTCCCATTTGTTCTTTCCCCTTATTCCAAATGTCACCTATATGAGATATAAGGCCTAATACTTGACTTCTTTCACCAAATAAAGTGATCGCTGCAATAATCGGCGAGGTCAATTTTCCAGCGACCATATTAATCGCAATGATTGAACCCGCAGAAAGTTCCTCCGCGAAAACTAATTGTACTCCAGTGAAGATAATTGCAATTGTCATAGCATTTTGAAGGAAGCCATTAATCTCAGTAGACGTGCTGCTTACATGACTTTTCTTTGATCTTATCATAATTGAAGCAGCAGCAGATTTTCGCCAATTTTTCCTCTCTGATTCTTCCTCTTCAAACTCCTTGAGCATAGTCATTCCATGCAGGCTTTCCCGAATCAGGCTGGTTTTACTATTTTCCACTTCGTTAAGAATTTCTGGTGATTTACCTGCAATATTGTTAAAAATGATTTTGTTAAAACCCATCAATAGTGAAAATCCAAGCACTATAATTCCCATAAGGAAATTATAAGCAAACATAACTGGTACAAAAACAAGAACAGCCGTCAAATCGAAAACTACCTTAAACACTCTCATGACCAAAGTATTCCTTAATGCTGTAATTGATTGCATTGAGCCACCGAATTTAGTTATGTTTTCTCCTTGAACTTCTATTAAGGGTAACCCCAGCAATTTGTCGAAGATATCAGTTGCAATTCTGGACTCAAGCATATCTCCTATATAGTTGAAAATATAATCGCGAATGAAACCCATTATTGCATTAAATAATAACGCAACAACAACTCCTGCTGTCAGTACATATAAAGTAGAAATAGCTTTATATCCTACTACTTTATCTAACGCTATCTGTATGAAAATTATAGGAGTAAATGATAATATATTCAGTAGAATAGAAATTATGAAAGCACAAAGAAGCATATATCTGCATTTCCATAATTCAGGAAGGAACCATTTTACATCAAAAGGTCTTTCTTTACTTTCAATACCTCTCAGTGCATTTACTGAAATAACAATATTTTTCCAAAGTTTCTCAAATTCATTTATTCCAACTTCCTGTTGCCTAGCCTGAGGATCTAAAGGGTCAAGATACTTAATAAAATAATCATCTTCTTTCTTTAGTACACTTAAAGCTATTATTGACTCGCCATTCATTAATGGAACAGCGCAGGGAAAAACGAAATTTTTGTCCTTAAAATCATCTATTGAAATATTAATTAGACTTGCTTCAAGTTTCCTCTCAGCAAGAAAAGCATTTAATTCTCTAGTGGTTTTTGGTGTATCGTCTTCAGGAAATTTTTTTTCTACCTCTTCACGTTTTATATATACTCCATGCCTCCTGGTAGTCAAGGAGACACAATAAGCCAGCCTGTGGTCAACAAGAATTTCATTTTTTTTCTTGCCAAACATAGCTAATCTATTTTGAAGAGGGTTTTTTGATTATTTCTTGTGAAGAAAAACGAAGAGGAATACTTCTATACGGAGCACATTTCGTAGGCTTCTTTGAGTACATCCAAATAGTCTAATAAGTGGTGCACAAACATTTAGTGCACCACTTATAATCTTAGATGGTATTAAATATTGCCACCACCAGATTGATCGTCTTCCTCTTCCTTTGGAGTACCATCATCTACTGGCTGTCCCAGATCGGCCAACGTATCTGATTCTTGACCTCCACCTGCCGGCGTTCCTGAGGCGTCACTTTGCGCAGCAGAACCGTCAAGTGCAGCTCCCATCGGATCATCCTCTGGAGGAGGCATATCTCCTCCTGCGGTATCATCACCAAATGCTCCATCTAATGCATCACCACCGGCCGTATCCTGACTTTCACTCATATTACCTTCGGCATCATAAGCGGTTGTGTTGCCATCAGCGTCGGTATAGGAGGATGAACCATCCGCATTATAACTACCGGAGGAACCATCGGAACTAGTATAGGATCCACTGCCCTGTCCATCATCGCTGTATGAATTGCCATCTGCATCAGAGTAACTGGAGGAACCATCCGCATTATAACTACCGGAGGAACCATCT
>CABXOR010000068.1 GCA_902513935.1 uncultured SAR324 cluster bacterium | reverse complement strand
TTGTCAAAAAGCCAGATTGAAAAAGGCAAATATTTAACTGCTCGACAGTAACGAGTTTTGTAGTATCATCCTGAAAGTATGTGAAGGACCTTATACGATATCCGCACTTTGACAGATCTCTCTCTGCAAAATATAAGTATTTTACTAGAACACGTGACTCACGAGTAAACTAAAAAAACGAAAAACAGAAACTTTTGATTCTTTTTGAAATAAACTTCTATAGTCCAAAGAACAGAAAAGTCTGTCCGAATTATTTCTGGAACAGTTTGAGGGATTGCTGAGGGAAAAGGCCGATTCCCGGAGTGAAATATAAGCACCAATAACGGGTACACGGGAGGCCATTGAATAAAGCTTGTCGTCCCTGGCAATTTTTCCCCATCCTTGGGAAACAGTGGCCTCCCATGAGATCACTTACTTAGACCTGCAAGCATGCAAGTTTGCCACCAATTCAAGCTATGTTTCTTTAAGAGTTTAAAAACCTGCTGTAAACTTCCATAAAACGCCGCATATCCGGCATCATCCTGAGACTCATCCGAAAAGTGTGGGAAATGGGAGCACTCATCATCCTGACAAGTATTTTATTTTCCTTCAAAAATGTAGTTGCTTTGACAATATTATGGGGTTCAACCAGCATAAAATTGGCTGCTCCTGAATAGTATTTGACCTGCTGTTCGTCAAAATATTTTTCAAGTGCAGGTTTACTCTCATCCATTAGATGCCTTACGACACCTTGCCAATGCTCAGGATGAATCAGTTGTTCCCGCGCAGCTAAAACTGCAACTAGGTTCACATCATAAGGTCCACGTATTTTTGTGAGATGAACAATAAAGTCCTGTCTCGCAATTACATAGCCCAAACGCAAACTTGGCAAACCCAATGCTTTGGAAAAAGTGCGGATTATTATCAAATTTGGATAATTTGGTAATAGAGGTACACAAGTTTGTCCGGTAAATTCGAAATAGGCTTCGTCAACCAGAACAGGAACATCAGGAAATGTTTTTAGCAAATCCTCAATTTGATTCTGCGAAACAGAGGTCCCAGTGGGATTATTTGGATTTATGACCACAATTAAACGGGTCTGTGGATTCACTGCATCTTTCAATTCTTTATGAGGGAAATGAAGATCTGGAGGGAAAAAAGGACCAACTACCTTACACCCTATTGTTCCTGCAACTTGCTTAAACATTGCAAATCCAGGTTGAACCATTGCCACTTCATCACCATTTTCCAGTAAACAACGCAAAATGACGTCTATTGCCTGATCCGAACCATTTGTCAGCAGTAAACTGTCATGGGAGGCACCGGTATATTTACTCAACACCTCAAGAAAATCGCCGTAGACAGGATATGCATGGGCGCGCTTTTTCAGGAAATGAGCTATTTTATCGATAACTTCTTTGGGAGGAGGATGCGGAGGTTCATTGAAGTCCATCAATAAATGCTCTTCCGGATTACGATTCTCAAGAGGAGGATCATAGAAACTCATCCGGGAAATTGTATCCCTGACTCTTATACTTTGCTGCAGATTTGAGTCTGACACGTGTTCTCACTCTCCTATTGAAAACATGTGTTCCAGATCGTGTCGCGAAAACGTGTTGAAAGCAATTAATGTTTCTGTAGCAGTAATTCCATTAAGTCCTCCAAATTTTACTGTTATTGTGTCCGCAATTTGCTGATTGTTTTTTACCCGTACAATCGCCACTAAATCATACCTGCCTGCAACCGAATAGACCTCTGAGACTTCTTGCATGTCAACTAGTTGTTGCGAAATTGATTTAACTTGTTGACGCTCTATATTTAATAATACAAGTGCTGTAACCATGATTTTACTCCTGTTAAGCGGATTGTTTTCTGAAAGTATTTTTTATTGTAACAAAGCTTAATTATTTTCAAAAGTTTATTAAATGACGGTCTTGTAATAAGTCTTAAATCCTCACAGTTACTTTGACTGTAGGGAGAAATCTTAATTAAATTTGTGTGATTTCTTAAACAAAATTTTTTGCTTCGCTCAAAATGACATGGTTTTAGGATTTTTTACTACTGCATCATTAAGTAAGGAATAAACAATTTTTCGGAAGGAGTGACCTGCAAACATACACACGCGCAAAGTCCTTATTTCAAGAACCTTTGTGGATCTGAATCAAAAACTAAACAGTTCAAAACAAAATTCCGGTTTTTTCAAATGACATTTAAAATGGCAGGAGCCAGAAGCATTCAGCTAATTTAATCTTTTTCAAACGAAAGAAAAACGCACCAAATCATCTAACTAACTTTTAATATCAGTCTGCTTTGACAATAAAAATCATTTTCTTGTTAGAAATGTTTCCTAGGTTGTCTTCGGCTTCGACGATAACGTAATAATTACCAGACTTATCCAGTAACAAAGCTTCCTGATAGGCCTCTTTAGGGCTTCCGTTAATACTAAAACGAATTCCCTTTAGCTTAGCAGAATTGTCATCTGCATTGAGGAAAAGTGTAGTATATAGTGGGTACACGTCTATTTTATCTTTTCCATCTCCTCCTTCACTACCAACTGCAGACCTGTTGAAAACAGCCTTTATTTCTGGTGGTGTATCATCAACTACAAGGAGAACAGGTGTTAAAACCTCTTTATTGTTGACATGATCAACTGATGAGAATTGAAAAGTGTGACGTCCTTCATCTGAAATAGTAAATGGACCTTTATAAAGCAACTCTTTATTTTCATTAAATTTATAGAAAATTGACTGAACTCCAGAGGCATCATCTGTTGCTTTCAGTGAGATACGAGTTTTTGTGTTCACCCAGATTACATTGGGACCACGCCTGTAAGTCACTCCATCAGTAATAAGCCGTGTGGTTGGACTTTGTGAATCAACGACAAAATTTGCTGAGGCAAGAATAGATTTGTTACCAATTATATCGTTTCCCTGATAGTCCATTTTGAATTCACCTGTTT
This sequence comes from uncultured SAR324 cluster bacterium, assembly GCA_902513935.1. The sequence goes on along the minus strand of CABXOR010000068.1, from coordinate 3,648 downwards.
GTACAGGTGGTCGAAAAGATATCTCGTAGTTACCATATGAAAGACCATTTACCTTGTATTCAATTGACTGAACATCAACCATCTTGTCTACTGCCTTCAGAAATATTTGGGAACGTGAAGACAAATAAACTTTTCCACCTTCAATAAACTGATCACCTTTTATTTCATGCGAAACTTCCGGACCATTTTTATCAAAACCGAGAGTTACTTTGTGAATCCCTTCAGTGTTACCTACTAGGTCTTCAGTATAAAACTGTAATATATTTGCACCTTCTTTCACACCTTCAAATAATATTCTATTATTATAAGATCTTTTAAACTCTCCTGAATTCCAATTATAGTAAGTTACATGGACACCAGAAAGTGTGTCTTGACTTGGTATTGACAAAGTTGATTTTGGACCAAAAATATTTTTGGTGGCATTAACCATTTTTAAATTTGTGACCGGTGGTGTTTTATCAATGTAAAAACGGGTCTGTAAAGTTTCCGAAGTATTTCCTACCCTGTCTACCGCATAGTGTCGAAGCAGATAATATCCTTCTTTGGAGAATTTCATTCCATCTGAAGGTATAAATGTTTTTCCATTGACTGAAAGGTATGTTTTATCCACTCCTGAAATTGCATCTGTAGCACTCAAAGTTGCGATTGCATCACCGGGAAAGTAAAGACCATAGATATTCTTTAGTCGTTTTTCTGAAACAAATTTCAACTGACTCTCTGGAGCAACTCCGTCAGCGATGAAGCGCATCGTCGTTTCTTTTTTGTTGAAGTGATGGAGCCAGCGAACAAACTGATTACTGCTGATTTCCAGTTTAAGCCCGTCACTTCGGTATTTTTCCAATTCATTTGCTCCATCTTGTTTCCAATGTCCAGCTGAGTTCGTGGTACCAGAATGTAATAGTGGGAAGAGTTCGGCTTTCTCGTCACTGGAAGTTCCTAGCCAAAAAAAGATAGGTTTATCTTGGGGCCAGTATATAAAATTTTCATCGTTTACATAAACATGCAGTTTATGCTCATTTGGAGGCACTAAGAGCATCTTAACAACAGGTAAAGTTGCATCTGGATCAACGCTTGACTGCTCTTGTGCTTCCAGTTTATTTCCGAATAGTGTAATTGCTCCAATTATCAATACCCAGCTAAGTACTGAAAAATAATAAACTGGTTTTCTTAACACAATTGTCTGAATCAAATTATTTTTCATGTTACCACCTTTTTAATAAACTACGGGAAATGCAGTGTTACAAATTGTCTGAATTTGAAGTTATTTCTTTCAATTTCTATTAATACGAAATATAGACCAAATTTGAATTTTACTAGGCCTTTTTACAAAAGCAAGTGGGAATTTAGTAGTTTTGCAGAAAATTAACTAGTATTTCTTTTGCTAATAGATTGTTTTTAGTTATTATTTTTCGAAAATATCAGAATCAATTCCATCAAAAAACTATAGAGTTAAGCAAAGATCAATGTGCATCAATCCATGTTTTACCTTTACCAATTTCCACCAGAAGCGGCACCTCAAGTCCAACTACATTTTCCATTGTATGCTTAACCATTTCACAAAGTTCTTCTTCCTCTTCTATTAATGTATCAAAGACCAGTTCATCGTGGACTGTCAGAATCATTCTGGACTGCATTTGTTTTTCCCGAATGCCCTGATCAACAGCAATCATGGCTAACTTAATGATTTCTGCAGCAGAACCCTGGATGGGAGTGTTGATTGCGGCTCCCTCCGCCATCATTTTCAAGAGACCTTTAGCATTTATCTCAGGAAGGTAACGTCTTCTCCCGAATAATGTTTCTGAAAAACCCTCTTTGCGTGCTTGTTCCAAAAATCTTTCCTGGAGGGCATGAATGGTACTGTATTTCTGGAAATAACGTTCGATAAATTCTTTTGCTTCAACTTTGGAAGTTTTTGTTACAACTGAAAGCCGCTCCGGACCCATTCTGTAAATCAAGCCAAAATTAACTTCTTTCGCTCGAGAACGCATTTCTCGCGTCACGTCTAGTTCTGGCACACTGAAGATAGCTGAAGCCGTCAATGAATGTATATCAAGGTTGCGTCGATATGCATCCATAAATGTTGGATCCTTTGAATAATGAGCAACTACACGCAATTCAATTTGGCTGTAGTCTGCTGAAATTAGAATCTTATCTGCTCCCGACGCTATAAAGGCACGACGAATACGACGCCCCTCACTGGTACGGATAGGAATGTTTTGCAGATTTGGATTTTCCGATGAAAGACGTCCTGTTGCTGTCCCAGTCTGCCTAAAAGTTGAGTGAATACGCCCGCTTTCAGCATGCACATAGGTTGGTAGTTGATCTACATATGTGTTTTTAAGTTTGTTGAGAGTGCGGTAAGCTAAAATTGTGCGGGGCAATTCGTCTGCAGCTAATTTTTCCAGGGTTTCCTCGTCTGTAGACATTTGGTTGCCCAGCTTTATTTTTTTGGGTTTTACCTTAAATCGTTCATGCAGTCGAAGTTTCTCGTAAATAATTTTTTGTAGTTCTACAATGGAGTTAGGATTAAATTCTTCTCCGGCCAAATCAAAAATTTTTTGACGAAGCTCAACCAAACGGCCATCAAATTCAAGTTCAATTTTTGCCAAACCATCAACATCAAGCTTTACACCATTCAGTTCCAGCTTCGCAAGAGTTCCTGCAAGAGGTATTTCAATATTCCGGAAAGCTCCCTCCATTCCAGTTTGTTCTAGTTGGGCTCCAAGCCGTCCGTACAGACGTAAAATTATTGAGGCATTTTCACAATGCAGAATGGATTCTTCTTTATAGGCTTCCTCAAACATAGAAAGCTGATTTTCTGGGGATGACTTCTCAGCTGATTTTATCGGTTTTCGATGCATATTCAATTTACGGCCCAGCAGATAATCCAAGTCATAGCGTCTTCCCAATGGATCTGTAATGTGGGCGGCAAGCATGACATCAGATCCAATTCCCCTTAACTCGATGCCAAGGTTTGTAAAAAGTTGCACGGCTTTTTTCAAACCATGAAAGATCTTTGGGAAAGCCTCAGACTCCAGTAATTTTTTAACTTCCTCAAACATCTCAGTTGACTCTGAATTTGCATTTCTCAAATCAAGATAAATACCTCGATCCTGATTTGCACAAAGAGCGAGCCCCAAAAGCTGAAATTCAAGTTGATGTTCGCCTTGTGTATTCAGAGCAAGGGCCAGGCATTTCCCTTCCGGAACCTCTGACATGTAAGCCCGGAATTGTTCAGCAGTTTCAATTTTATAACAACTGATTTCAAGCTCATTCCATTCACCTTCTGTTTCCGCTACAAATTCACCTTCACCTTTTTCTTTATTGTTTCCATCCTCGCGCAGGTTGACATCTTCCTGTTTTTTGCTTCCTGCTGCCCTTTTTTTATGCAGACGATTTAGCAGAGTTCTGAATTCCAATTCTTCCAGTAATGCGTAAAATTTCGGATTATCATATAAATCAGTTTCACCCAAATGAACATCCTCAAGCGTGACCGAAATAGGCACATGACAATCAATGGTAGCAAGCTCTCTGGACAAGAGTGCATTTTCATGATCTGCAGTCAATTTTTCTTTGAGGCTTGTTCCAATTATGTTTTCCAAATTTTCATAAACCGATTGAATGTTTCCATATTCTGTAATCAACTTC
>CABXOR010000067.1 GCA_902513935.1 uncultured SAR324 cluster bacterium | reverse complement strand
CGAAATATGCGGATGAGCTGCTTGATTTTGAAGGACTGGACTGGCCGGAGAGAGTACGTTCGATGCAGCAAAACTGGATCGGGCGCAGTGAAGGTGTGGAGTTTTCCCTGAAAATTTCCGATTCTGCTGACCTGAGTTTCCGAGTTTTCACCACACGTCCGGACACCGTTTTCGGCATGACGTTTTGCGTTTTGGCGCCTGAACATATTCTGGTCGATCAAATTACAACTCCTGAACAGAAAGAGGCTATCAAAGCATACAAGGGTGCAGCTGAACGGAAAGACGAAATTGAGCGTACCGCGGAGGGTCAGGAAAAAGACGGTGTCTTCACCGGAGCATTTGCGGTCAATCCAATGAACGGTGAGTCGGTACCGATCTGGATTGCGGATTATGTACTCGCTTCCTATGGAACAGGTGCAATCATGGCGGTTCCGGGACATGATGAACGGGATTTCCATTTCGCGAGAAAATACGGTTTACCTACGCCCGTGGTAATTGTTGCTCCGGAACAGCTTGATTCTATCCCAGACGGTGACGATTTGAGCGAACCTATTTTACAGAAAGAAAATTCTGTGATGGTCAACAGCCAAAGCTTTGATGGAGCAGTTTGGCCTGATAGTTTTAACCGTGTTGCTGACTGGATGCAGAAAGAAGGTTTTGGTGAACGTCAGGTTAATTATCGTTTACACGACTGGCTGATCAGCCGGCAAAGAATGTGGGGCACACCGATTCCGATTATCTACTGCGAAAGCTGCGGTATGCAACCAGTGCCTTATGAGCAACTGCCGGTAGTGCTTCCGGATGATGCTGAATTCAAACCCACTGGCGAAAGTCCCTTGAAATATCATGAAGGGTTTCTGAAAACAAAGTGTCCTAAATGTGGGGGTGATGCTGAAAGAGAAACTGACACGATGGATACTTTTATCTGTTCATCGTGGTACTACTATGCTTATGTTGCTCCTTACTGGAAAAAAGGTGAGACCCTGACCAAAACTGATCAGCCATGGGATGTAGAAAAAATTAGGAATATGTGTCCTGTTGATCAATACACTGGTGGAATAGAACATGCCACCATGCACCTTTTGTATTTTCGTTTCTATACCAAAGCCCTTGCGGATTTAGGAATGCTGGATTTCCGTGAACCCGCAAAACGTTTATTCAATCAGGGAATGATTCTGGGTGAGGATCACGAAAAAATGTCCAAAAGCCGTGGCAATGTGGTAAACCCGGATGACCTCGTGCAAAAATACGGAACTGATACTGTGCGAGCTTACCTGATGTTTCTGGGGCCATGGGATGCGGGGGCACCCTGGAACCCTCATGGTATTGAAGGACTGGCCCGTTTTTTTAAAGGAGTCTGGACGCTTTGTCATCTGGATGCACCGGAAACAGTTGCAGTCTCAGAAGATACAAAAAAGAAACTCCGCAAAACCCTACATCAAACGATAAAAAAATCAGGTGAAGATTTACAGCATTTTCGTTTCAATACTGCAATTGCGGCGGTGATGGCATTCAGGAATGTTTTAAAAACGGTGCCTGAAGTCGCCGGAACTGAGGTCTGGCAAGAATGCCTTGAAGGAATGCTGCTGATGCTCGCACCGATTGCTCCGCACATTACTGAAGAATTGTGGCAAAAGCTCAGTCCTAGCAGCGGAAGCATCCATCAGCAGGCGTGGCCGGAATACGACGAGAACCTGATCACTGAAGAAATGGTGACACTGGTTGTACAGGTCAACGGCAAAGTCCGCGACCGCCTGAAAATGCATGCATGGACCAACAAAGAAGAAACAGAAAGACTTGCCCTGGCTGCTCCAAAAGTGCAAATTTTTCTGGAAGGCAAACAAATTCGCAAAGTGATTGTTGTCCCGGAACGCCTGGTCAATATTGTCTGTGGATAACAAACCAGTTACCGGAACAAGACAGGAATTACCAAAGAGGAACTTTTGGAGTGAGTATTGATTAAAATTTGAGGTGGGAAAAAATTGATACCCTTTAGGACAGACCTAAAGGGTATCAATAGCCTGGGACGATTTAAAGTGTTTTAAAAGGCAAATCCAATGGTAAATTGGGCAAATCCGCTTGAGGCAGAAATATCGTTGATCAAATCACCTAAAGCTTCTGCATCCTTTTTAAACTTCGCCGATTCCGCAGCCGTGATTCCCCCACTCTGATTAGTACTCGTGGCTTCAGAGGATGAACTAAGCGCAGAACCCGCTAAAACCCAGTCACCGCCAATCCAAAGTCCCCAATCCAATAACCAGTGGTTTCCAATACCTAACGTTAATACTGAAGCCTTGGCGTCCAAGGTGAACGTTTCTGTCGCTGTTGTCGTAGTCCAAGACCCTCCCGAATAGGAGATTGTTGATGACGTTGCCGTTGCTTCTGCAGAATAATTTCTCATGTGGTATCCCAATGAAGCATTGAAAGAGTTACCAAAGAAATATCTGGCATTCAAGCCTTGATTGGTATAGGTTGCAGTTGATTTTGCAGTACCAGATGTTTGTGAGCTATCGGCACTTCCTGCATCAATCCCCACCGTTATATCACCAAGTATTACAGCCACTCTGATAGGAGGCGCAATTATGGTTGCTGGATGAATTCCAGCTGGCGCCATTCCAATCATTAAGATACTGTCTTTCCTGTTTCCGGCAGAATCTGCAGCCAAAGCCACACTTCCACAAAACAAAATCGACAGACAGAGTATGCTAAGTTTTTTGATCATAATTCCCCTTATCATTAATGAATGAACTTAAACAAACGGCAGAATTGCCGCTCATCTGCTTGGCCGGAACAGCTTTATTACTGATCCGGAGCTTTTATTAATCTGCCCATCATTAACTTCCCTAAAATCAACCCCGGATGAAGAACAGATCTTGTCTGGATAAAAAAACTACACCGTCCAGACTGAATACTACAGATTTTCTGAGAAATACACTCAGCTGTCTTTTAAAAATTGTATCCTAACAAATAAAAAACAATAAAGCAAATTAATTAACACCTTTTTCTAACTCAACTCTGTAATATTAAAAATATCACTCTGAACAAAATGAATAACTACCTGAACTTAAGCAGCAACAGCCAGAAGTGAAGGTCCCATAATCCTTTTACATTTAATATTTGTTTTTTATTACTCTCTTACCTTTGGTAAGTATTGCCATAACCGGATTCCCAGTCACTGGGTTGACTCTGTGTACTTCCTCGAGCTGAGTAAAAGGAATATGTGGTGCCACTAACTCCGGCTCCCCAGATGTCATAACTAGTATCCCCCAGTTCGCCACCCCATCCCATACCAAAGACCCTTTCCGTCCCTGTGGTCAAGGGGTTTAACCTTAACAAATACGCGTACAGAGCGTTAAATTTATCCGTAGCGGCATCTGTATCTCCCACCATCGTACCGCATTCACCATTGTATGTTACCTTATAGCCACTGCTCGGTCTTCCAGAGGAAGTATCCAGCCCCGAGACTTGATCTCCCACTGAGACATTAGAATATCTTTTCTCCACATAACCAAGACGGGAGGAGCATGCCGTGTCTGAATAGTATCCCACATAATCTGCGAATGATGTGGAAGAGGTGACGATCCTTTTTTCCAAGACGGACTGAGTCCCTGTTGGAGATCCATAGTATGTCGTCGTGGCTGTACACCCGGTCGCCAGCCGTGAGAGGGAAGAATCGGTCCACGTTTGCACTAAATATGTTCCCGAAACCGTATCACTACCGATAGTTATACTTCCAGAAGCGGTCGTATCTTCACAACTGACTGTAAACGGTGTAGTGGCCGTATCATCATCCCTTTTTGCGCATGCTCCAATCAACAACCCCAAAACGCTAATCAGAGCGGTCCAGAAAATGATTTTTTTCATAATTATTTCTTTTATTTGATCGACAATAATTATTAAACTACCAATTGTAACCAATCCCAAGACCGGCAACTAGACCACTAACCTCTTTTACCCTCAAGGCTTTTGCCGCATCACCTAAGTCATAGGTAGACGCTTCAAATTCTTCTTGAGAAAGACCAAGTCCGTAGCTCATTCCGGTGCTGGGGCTGAAACCCAAACCGATTCCGTTTTTAATAACCTTATTCCATTTTGTATCTACACCAAACATATAAACATCTGCTGCACCCTGAGGTTGGATCAAGTTATTGATATTCTGCAAGAAAAAAGCGGAAAAATACAATTCTTTTCCAAGAACATGCAAAAATTCGGGAGCGCCAAAAATAGCTTCGACTTCAACTTTGTCAATTTGTGATTCAGACTGCTCGGTGAACGTATCACTTTCATTTTTCCTGAGAAAATGGTAATATTCCGCTCGATACTTTTCGGTCAATATGGCCGCCCCTCCCACATAATCCTTAAGTTTGTCACTCGAATTAAATTTATTAGGGCCGGTGACTGTTGTTTGCATACCATTCCACTGGACCTGAGTATTTGCCGAATCCATGGTAAATGTAATGTTTGATGCTCCTAAGCTCAAATAAATAAAATCATAGACGAAAAGAGTCTTTGGAAGATTGTAGACTAGATTCCAGCCCACCATTTTGAACTCACCTTCCAATTCGTCTTGGTTGTTATTATAAAAATAAGGTGTAGCAGCATTAATAGTGGTAGCCATTTTCTGAGGGGATAAATGATAGAGAAGTCCCAGGGCTAAATTATCCAGACCCACTGGAGAGAGGTTGGCACCCACATGGATATTAAGCTTCTGAAAGCTTATGTCTCTTGTCCTTGAACGTGTAACATCGGAGGAGGGATAATCAGTATCGATTGTTATTTTTTCGTTCCCGCCTGAAATTTCAAAACCATAGTCCGGCATTGAGGAATTATCCCCGAAAACCATAGCAAACAAAAGCTTCTGCCCGATGTTTTTAATACTTTCCGTGTCACGCGGCCCGCCTTCCATACCTTCTCTGGCTTCAATTGTTTTGAGGTGTTTCGCTTTGTAATCCTTCTGGTGATAATTAATGGCCACGGTATTCACCAGCCTTGTCAACAGTACCCCCGGCATCAGAGCCTGTCGATTGCCATCAAACGACTGAGTCACTACTTCTGCAAACAAGTTTGGAGAAAATACACTCTGCAAAGAAAACAGAAACAGTAACAAAATGACTTTTAAACGGTTCAAATTACCCCCTATAAAAAAACAAGTATGACGATCCATGATTAATTGATTAACCTCTTTTTCCAACTCAACTCAGTGATTGTACAAAACTCACTAAGAACAAAGCACTATGCCACCGATTAAGGTTATCCAAAACATTATCTTTTTCATGTTATCCTCTTCGTTTAAAGAGTGTGCCAAGAAAGTTCCCAACACATTTAAACATAAAAGTTTCTAACTCCCGGTACCAAACCTTTACGTACCCTGCCCAACTTTTTTCGTAGAACCTTATATAGATTATGGTGGGAAAGCAAGTTTTTTTATAAAAATTATTTCTTTCAATAATCCTAATCCAAAGATTAATTATCTGCATAAATAATCATTTACCGGGTAATCACAGTCAAAGGGTATGGATTCTTTTTTTTCAAATAAATTGGGTTTTTATTTATAGCAGGAAATTCAATTAGTAAGGAAATAAAAAGGACAACATTGTAAGGTAAAATCGCTTCAAAAAAACTTCATATCAAAAAAGTAAAAATGACATTCTGATTTTGGAATACACCTTTAAGGGAATTAGAATTTGAAGTTTATTGAAACAAATAATTGTGTATTTCAGGACGGCCTGGCAAATTTAGCTTTGCCTCAACTGGGGCGGAGCTCGAGATAATTCTTCCGCGACGGATCACAAAAAGCCTGTTTGCTTTTAAACGCAGAGCTTCGACTGGATCAGCAGCCTGTAAAATTACCAAATCCGCATTACAGCCATTTTCCATACCGTAACCTTCCAATCCAAGAATAGCGGCCGGAATTTCTGTGATTGCGCGAAAACAGGATTTCATTTGCTCCACTCCTGTCAATTGTGCCACATGCAGCCCCATGCTTGCAACTTCCAGCATATCTGCAGAACCAAGCGAATACCACGGATCCATCACGCAGTCGTGACCAAAAGCCACCTTTACGCCAGCATCCATCAGTTCCGGAACACGAGTCATACCGCGCCGTTTGGGATAGGTATCGTGCCTTCCCTGGAGTGTGATATTAATCAATGGATTGGATACTACATTCATTTCTGCTTCTGCCATCAATGGCAGCAATTTGCTGACATAATAATTATCCATGGAATGCATGGAAGTCAGGTGTGAGCCAGTAACTCTTCCCTGCAAACCGTGCCGCACAGTTTCTGCAGTCAATGTCTCGATATGACGCGAAAGTGGATCATCACTTTCGTCACAATGCATGTCAACGTGCAAACCGCGCTCGGCCGCAATGCGGCACAAAACTTCAACTGATTTTTTACCTTCGTCCATCGTCCGTTCAAAATGAGGAATCCCGCCAACTACATCAACTCCGCGATCAAGTGCATTTTCCATTAATTTCGCCGCCCCTGTGTCACGTAAATATCCATTTTGCGGAAAAGCTACCAGTTGCAAATCAAGATACGGCCCAACTTCCTTCCTGACTTCCAGAAGGGCGTCCACTGCCAATAAACGTGGGTCACAAATATCCACATGACTCCGGATGGCCAGTAAACCTCGTGCTACCGCTAAATCGCAATATCTGAGGGCCCGCTCCTTGATTGCTTCAACCGTTAAGTGTGGCTTTAATTCTCCCCACAAGGCTATGCCTTCCAGCAAAGTTCCGGACTGATTCAAACGAGGCTGACCCAAACTAAGGGTTGCATCCATATGAAAATGAGCGTCAACAAACGGAGGGCTTACCAGATACCCGGAAGCATCAATTTCTTTCTCAGCTTTTGCGGTCAAAGCCACCTCAAGTGCAACAATTTTTCCGTCCTTGATTCCAATATCGATTCCAACTCTTCCGTCTGTAAGATTTGCATTCCTGATTATCAGATCCATTATTTCCCTTTAATTGTTTTTATTTTTTTCTTCAATCTGACTGAAAGTAGATTCATCAACATCAAGCACTGTGCTGTGAAAACGTTCCA
>CABXOR010000066.1 GCA_902513935.1 uncultured SAR324 cluster bacterium | reverse complement strand
TTTTTGAACTAAAGCAGTACAATTCAGGTCTGGAAATATTAAATGAACTGCAAAACACTTTTGGTCAATTGAAAAAAGCTGTAAGAGCGGTTCATTTACGCGTACAGATTCTTATGGCAATGCAACGATATGAGCAAGCTGATGATGTTCTTCAGCGTATGATTGAGGAGAATTCAGACTTTTCACTGATAAAATTAAGGGTTGAAGTATTGAAGAACATCAAGGATCCTAGGCGGATACTGAGTGTGACAGGTGTCGGACTGGAGCTTTCAACCAACAAAGATCAGGGCTTCCTTTACTTTCATCGGGCAAATGCTCTTTTTGATACGAAGAAATATGAAGAAGCAAACACATATTACACATTGGCATTAAAAAATCCTCCAAAAGACACTAGACGAGTTATCAATTACCGGATCCTGAAAATTCAGTATGAGTTGGGGCGCATTCCAGAATTACTGCAAGGTGCAGATATGTTTTTGAAAGTGAGTCGGGACGATTTTTTCAGTTATGAAATTCTGCATATGCTCAGCAATTATTTTCTGGAAAAGAAACAAAGAGAAAAGGCCTTTTCTTATTTAAAGCAGCTTGTAGCCAATTATAAAAAATCAGTACGTAAAGTAGAACTTGCTCCTGAAAAGAGATTGGAGCAGATTGTTCTAATTGGTCAACTTTATAACGAATTGACTAACTATGAATTGGCTGAACGCTGGCTAAATCAAGCATTAAAATCGATGGAAACAGTTGAAGAAGGACGAAAAAAATGGCAACTGCATATTTTCAAAGAAAAAGGGTTTGCTCTCTATAAATTAGGCAAACATCGTCAAGCTCTGGCCGCCAGTCTGAAAGTTCTTTATCTGGACCGTAGTTTGACTAATCAGCAAAGATACGATCTCAATTTGAGAATTGCATCAAGTTATGTGCAACTAAAACGCACTAAAGAAGCGAGATCTATTTACCTGAAAATGCAAAAAAGATTTAAAGATACAGTCCGTCAAAAAGAAATTGAAAAACTTCTGAGAAGCTTGATGAATCAATAATGATATGCTCCAATTGTTCCAACCAGGATGTCAGAATTGATCTAAGTTGGAACCCATTTTCATTTTTGCTTTATGGAGTCAGAATTTTCATGCGGAAGCGAACTATAATGACATCCATATGAGGGTATTTTTTTTCTGATCGAAATGTTTCACGTGAAACAATAATGTTATGGATTTTAAAATCATTGCCATTGATGGTCCTACCGGTGTCGGGAAAAGTACAATTGCCTGTCAACTTGCGGAAAAACTTTGCTGTTTGTATGTTGATACCGGAGCAATGTTTCGTTGCCTTGCATTGTGCTGGGGGAAGCATGGTTGTCCGGAAAGTGATGATTCGCTGCAAGAGTTGGGTGATCAGACCAGGATAGTATTTAAACATAACAATGTAATTTGCAATGGTAAAGATGTAACTGATGAAATTCGGACAGAATTGATTTCCAGTCTTGCTTCAAAAATCAGCAGTTTTTCCTCAATCCGGGAAGTGATGAAAAAACAACAGCGCACATTAGTTGAAGAAGTCCGTAAGTCGGGAAGTTACCTGGGTGCCGTATTGGAAGGTCGAGATATAGGCACAGTTGTTTTTCCAAATGCAGAATTTAAGTTTTTTATTGATGCCTCTCCGGAGATACGTGCAAAACGTCGGATGCTACAACTGCAGGAGCGTAGTGAAAATGTTAATTTTGAAAAAATATTAACAGCTCTTCGTAAACGGGATTTTCAAGATCAAAACCGTAAAGTTGCTCCACTGAGACCTGCGGGGGATGCATTAATTTTGGATACAGGGAATCTGAGTGCAGACCAGGTATTGGAGTATTTAGTTGCCTGTATTGGAGAAGAGAAAAATGTCAGCTAGTCTGGTGTTCAATCCTTAAAAAACCAAAGAATTTTTTTCAAAGGTGATGTCATGAAAGCAGTTATTCTTGCGGCTAATCGAAGTAACAGATTGAGTCCGTTTATTGAAACCCGTTGTAAGCCCATGATTCGAATTGCGGGGCAATATATTCTTGAAAATACGATTTGTTTCCTCAAGGAAGCAGGGATTAACGACATTGTGCTTGTAGTCAATCATCAGCAGGACCTTGTCCGCCGGTATTTTGGAAGTGGCAAAATACTTGGAGTGAATCTTGAGTATGTTGTTCAGGATGAACTTCATGGAATTGGTCAGGCCCTGAGTCTTTGCCAGTCGTCATTGGAAAATAAACCATTTTTGCTTGTTTATGGTGACGTAATGACTGATTACAACCCCTTTTTATCCATCCTGCAAACATACTCTGAGATGGACAGGGAAGTTGCCTTGATTGCTTTACCGGAGTCTTCAAAAGAGTTTGGTAATGTCTATCTGGACCATGAAATGAAAATCAGCCGTTTGGTTGAAAAACCAAAGGCAAATCAGGCAAATTATGTTTTTGCAGGAATGTTTGTTTTGTTTCCGAAAATATTTTCTTTGTTGGATGAGTATCAGAATGATATTTACCAATGTTATGGGCAAATGATTGAAACCAGTGGGCTACAGGCTTGTTTGTGGGAAAAAGGATGGATTGATATGATTCATCCCTGGCATATTTTGGAAGCAAATCGGATGTTGATGAATTCATGGGAAACTGCTGAAATTGATTCTACCGCAAGATTGCTGGGACAAGTGCATCTCGAAGGGTCTGTCCGGATTGGGCCGAATGTTACTGTAGAATCCGGAACCATACTTAAGGGTCCTTGTTATATAGGTTCCGATTCATATGTGGGGAATAATTCCCTCATACGTAATTACAGCGCGATTGGTCCGGACTCAATTGTAGGCTATGGATCTGAATTGAAAAATTGCGTGTTATTTGGGAACAATGACGTAGGCCGTCTTTCATTCGTCGGGGACAGCGTTCTGGGGGAAAATGTCAAATCTGGTTCCGGACTGACGACGGTCAATCACACAGTCGATTATAGTCGAATAACCTGCAAGTCCAACTCAGACTCAATAGAAACCGGCCTGACAAAGCTTGGAGCATTCATTGGTGATAATGTATCCATTGGAGCTCGTCATACTCTTGGGCCGGGTACAATTGTGGAGTCAGGAAAAATCTTTACTGATAACATTACTCTCTAAATCAAGCTCTTAAAACTTAAAACCCGTTAAGGCAATAATGTGTGGCATCAGCGGCATTGTCCATTCTGAAAACATTGGCAGAAATTTATTTAATTCAATTCGCAACTTGGAATATCGTGGATACGATTCTTGCGGAATGGCTTTACTACGACAAGGAGCACTTGATTTGCGAAAAAATGTTGGGGGAATTGATGAAGTCAACTCATTGGAAAAATTAGATCAAATGCATGGGAGCATCGGAATTGCTCATACGCGTTGGGCAACACACGGAGGAGTAACTCAGGAAAACGCCCATCCCCACATTTCTCCAAACAAGCAGTTTGTAATTGTACACAACGGTATTATTTCAAATTACCAGGAATTGCGGGAGCGGATGCTTAATCAAGGTGTTGTTTTTGAGTCATTGACGGATACAGAAGTTTTCGTCAACTTGTTAGAGGAATCATACTCAAACAGCAAAGATATAGAACAAACATTTTTAGCAGCACTTGATCAAATCGAAGGTTCATTTTCTATAGTCATGCTGTCAGCGCATGACCCGGAACACTTGTATTGTGTAAAAAAAGAGTCACCTCTGTTACTGGGACTGGGAGAGGGTTGTAATTATGTCGGTTCAGATCTCAATGCTTTTTTAGAATACACCAGGAAGGCGGTAGTTCTGGATGATGGAGAATATGTTGTTTTAGGCCGGAATGATTATAAAATACGTAAATTAAAAACTCGTGAACATGTCGAAAAAAATGTTTTACACATTGATTGGGATGTGGAAACGAGTAAAAAGGGTGGATATTCCCATTACATGCTCAAGGAAATATTCGATGAACCGCAGACAATACGGCAGGCATTGAAAATTCCGCATGAACAAATTTCAGAATTGGCCTTGATGTTTAAGGAAGCTACACGTGCCTATCTGATGGGTGTGGGGACAACTTATTATGTGGCGAACATCAGTCAGTATTATTTTTCAACTTTGGCAAATCGATACTACCCGGCGTTGAGTTCTGACGAGTTTTCTGTAGTAAGTGTTGAATCCGGAGATATGGTACTGGCACTTTCCCAATCCGGAGAAACCTATGATACAAAATCATCGTTGGAGTATGCGAAGCTTCATGGAGCGCAAACCGTGGCGGTTGTAAATGTGATGGGGTCGGCTATCAGTATGATGGTAGATAAGGTTATTATGCAGGGCTCAGGTCCGGAAATATGTGTTGTTTCCACAAAAGCTGCTTTGGCTCAAACCTTCATTATGCTGAGAATAGCCTTGGAACTGGGGCGGCTGAGGAAAAATATTTCAGAGGATGTTTATCAAAAACATCAGCGGGAGTTGGAGATATTTCCGCAAATGGTTGACCAAATACTCAATGAACAATCCGGATTCGTACGCAACATAGCAAGGACTAATAGTCATGTAGAGCATTGGTTATTTCTTGGCTGCGGTATTTATTATCCTGTGGCCATGGAGTCTGCTTTGAAAATGAAAGAAATTACTTATCAACATGCAGAAGGAATGCCTGCCGGATTTCTTAAACACGGGACTCTGTCGATGATTGAACCGGCTTTACATTCGCTGTTTTTTGTACCGCTTCCGGAACAAAAGGACTTACATGACCGTACTCTTATTGCTATGGAACAAGTTAAATCTCGTGGAGGCACTGTGATTGGAATCATGTTTCAGGGTGACAAACACGCCCAGTCAGTAACCGATCAAGCAGTACTGTTGCCTAAGATGAGTGCTATATGCGCTCCAATGGCACAAATGATTATGGCACAGATGTTTGCATACTATGCTGCTTTGGACTTGGGACGTAATATTGACAAGCCCAGAAATTTGGCTAAATCTGTAACAGTCGGTTAATCGGCTTTCCTCAGCTATCTTTTTTAATGTTTGCTAATTAGAATGAAGATAGTAACCCCCCTTTTAATAAGTTCTCTTTTTACTGCAAACAAATGACGATTGAGCGTATACAAGGAACCGATGGTATTCGCGGCATTGTTCGCCTGGCAGAGGATTGTTCCGGTTCGGATCCAATTTCTGTTTTTCTACATGAAGCTATACTGACTGAAGAGTTTTTTGAGTTGTATACCTACGCTTATTGTCAGGAACTGCTTGAAGCTGATTTTGCGTCTGCAAATGATCTTGCTGTAATTGGATGGGATCCGAGAGATGTAAGCGGCAGTTTCAATCACTCTGCTATCCAAGGAATTAGGAAGGCAGGTCTTACTGCGGTAGTTGTAGATATTCTACCTACTCCAGCTATTTCGCTTTACCAGCTACACGTTGGTGCTGCTTGTGCTTTTGTACTTACAGCATCTCATAATCCTGCAGACCAGAATGGGATCAAAATCTTTATTGGGCATTCCAATCTGAAATTATTTCCGGAAGATGACAAGCGTTTAACGCAACGGTGCCTGAGTTTAAATTTTGAAAACCTTCGATCCGCTCCTTTAATTGGAGAATTACGCAATGATCATGCAGCTGCGCGGAAGTTATTTATAGAATTTATGGCAGATCCGCAAATTCATTGGTTAAACGAAGATTCATTAGCAGGTGCTAAAATAATCGTTGATGCAGCAAATGGTGCTTTTTCACTCTTAATCGAAGATTTGCTGAACTATGAGTCAGCTGATTATATTTTTACTAACTGTGACCCTGCCCAGGGAATTAACGTTCGTTCCGGTGTAGCAGATCTTGAAGGTGTATCTTCTATTTCTGCGGATGAGATCGAAAATGGTTTGTTTTCTGGATATGAAACTTTAGAGAAGATGCTGGTGAGTGGCCGTGAACAAAAGGAAAAGCTACTCAACAACTCAGGCCAGGTGCTGGGTTTTGTTTTTGATGGTGACGGTGATCGTTGTTTTTTACTGAGCTATGATTCGTTTCAAGATTGTGTGTTGGTAGTTGGTGGTGACGCGCAGGCCTTTTTTCAGGCTAAATTGCTGCAGCAAAAATACAGTTGGAATCAGGGACCACTGTTTGTAAATACTGTCGAAAGCGATTTGGAAGCTGGACTGGCAGTACAACAGATGGGTTTTGAAACCATGCAGTGTGCAGTTGGTGACAAGTGGATTTTGTGGCAGGCCTGTTTTTATGACTGGCAGGCAAAACGGGAATTTTATCTAAACAAAATTGCAGCATCTGAATTCAGAATTTTGCAGGAGCAAGTTAGAACAAGGCTGGAGCAGATGGTTCAAAGTACTAAATTTGACGCTTTGTCTGCAACCACGACTTTTAAGTCTCTTGAAAAATGGGTTAGTAATTATATCGGGGATGAATTGGTGAATAGCGCGTACGACTACGTCTGCCAGCAGCAGAATAATATGTTTGCAATAGGCAGTGAAGAATCCGGACACGTTATTACTTTAGCTAAAATGAACTCCGGTCACGTAAGCCGCCCAGTATTTATCGGCAATGGGTTGAAATGCGCCCTGAATAGTATGGCGGCAATTCAGGCTTTACGTACCGTAAAAAATACTCCTGAATTCTTTGAATGGCTAAAATGCCCTTTTCCTTCCGGATTTCAAAAAAGTCTTTCGGTTTTTTATGTTGGCAAATCCTTGCTGGATGAGGGAACTATGCTGCGTACTGAGCTGGAGGAATTGTTACTGGCAAACTTAAACTGGCCGGAAATGGATGTTGAAATCGTGAAACGCCAGGAGGAACCAGAAATGCTGCTGCTGAATGTTTTAGAAAATGGACTTCCAGCAGCGGCTGTATTTGTGCGGAATTCCGGAACAGAGGATAAAATGGCGCTTTATCTCCGGGGAAGGAAGGAACACGAAGTACGCTTGGAAAGTCTTGCGGGAAAAGTTTATCCCTTTTTGTTGCTTTCGTTTAAAAATAAAAATAGCCCTATGGCACAGGCGGAACAATTGGTTTTGCTCCGCTTGAAAGATGGAGCAAAAAAGGTAATCGATTTGGGCTTTGAAAAATTTGCTAATATTTCTTTGAATCGACTGCTTCATGAAATGAGCTCACGTCAGCAACTGATTAAGCAGGAGGAAGGGGGCACTTGGGCCATCACG
>CABXOR010000065.1 GCA_902513935.1 uncultured SAR324 cluster bacterium | reverse complement strand
CCGGTGACGCTTTCTAGTGAAAGATTTTTTGTAATTCGTGCTTCACGAATTTGTTGTCCCAGTAACTGAAGAGACTCTTCTTCCTCTGGGATTATTTCTTCCTCCGGAACAACAACTTCTTCCTCTGAAATTATTTCGTCTTCCAGGGGAATGAATTTTTCTTTCTTCGGACCTGTATTTACGACTTTTTTTCTAGGCATTCGTTATCTCAAAGTAAACTGTATCCAAAACGGGATAAAAAAGCATCGAAGGTCATGGATTTTCTGTAATTGTGCTGATAGAGCAAGTGCATTGCGGTGCTGACAATTTCTTCAGGGTATTTGCGAATGGAAAAGCCGGATGCATCCTCCGCAAGACTTTTAGTTATTATATCATGATATGGAAGAGAATTAGAATTTGTCCGCAAATAGGTCTCCACTTCAACACAAATTTGATCATACTGCATGTCAGAAATAATTGACTCACCTAATTGATAGTAAAGGAAAGAGTGAACCAGATACTGACGGACTTTTTGTTGACTAAACTCAATCATGTAATATTGATTTTAAATGAAAAGAACGCAATCTGCATTTTAAACTTGATAGCATGGGATAGTTGTAAATCATTTTCTCTTGTTTCAAATTAGAAGATTTTTATTATTTAGCAAGATTTTTCGGGTAATTTCTAACTCAAAACCATTTTAATCTTTAATCTCAACAATAATTATTAAAGTGTTTTTGGGCAATATCTCTATGATCTCAGGAAAGAACTTGCATTTATAATGTTTATTTGGCAAAATTTTAGGCTCCAGTAAATGTATTTTACAGAAAAAATTCTGTTAATACTTGCATTCCCCAGATTCAATTCATTACCCTAGCAGGAGCAATATATGGCAAGTGAGCAGGTAATCCACCTTGAGGATTCCAATTTTGAAGAAGAAACCAAATCGGGCTATGCGCTCATTGATTTTTGGGCAGCATGGTGTGGTCCGTGTGTGTCATTAGCACCATTGATCGATGAAATTGCCGGAGATATGGAAGGCAAACTCAAAGTATGCAAGCTTGATGTCGATAAAAATATGGAGTCAGCAGCACGTTTTGGAGTGCGCGGAATCCCTTACATCGTCCTGCTCAAAGATGGAAAAGAAATAGACAGTGTTACTGGAAACGATCCATCTCGCGTTCGTGCACTGGCAGAACAGGTAAACGCTTCCTAAAAACCCCCGTGCCTTCTGCACAAAACTGGTTGCTTCTGCTGACCTACGAAGGAACCTGCTACCACGGATGGCAGGTTCAGCCAAACTCGCCCACCATTGAAGAAACACTTGAACAGGCTGTCAAGCGCTTGACAGGAGAGACTGTGAAAGTTCATGGTGCAGGACGGACTGACTCAGGAGTTCATGCCCTCAACTTCACAGCAAATTTTACTGCAATAGCAGAAAACTTCAAAACGGCAGAAAAGTGGCGTGTTGCGTTGAATGCAGTTTTACCGACTGATATTGTTGTAAAATACGCACAAACTGTTGCAGCAGATTTTCACGCTAGACACAGTGCAGTCGGTAAACGCTACCGCTACCTGATTTCCAATCTACCCTACAAGCCACCATTTTCCCTGAATCAGAGCTGGTGGGTAAGTCAGGATTTGGATATTGATCTGATGCACGAGGCCGCAGATTTATTAGTCGGCAAACATGATTTTTCCGCATTTCGCGCAGCAAGTTGTTCGTCACCAAGTTCGGTTAAAGATCTCAGGGTAATAGAGATTTTGGAAGTTCGTTCCCGTCACTCTACTCTACAAATTGAAATGGAAGCCAATTCGTTTTTGCAGCATATGGTACGCATAATTGCCGGAACTCTGGTTGAAGTAGGACGGGGATATAAAAACGTTAAAGATGTGGCACAAGCCCTGGAAAGCGGTCAGCGAAAGCAGGCCGGAAAAACTGCACCGGGACATGGATTGTATTCATTGAGTGTGATTTATCCTGAAGGCATGGTTGAGTGGCCATTGGAAGTGCTCGATAACTAGCAGGAATCTTTATGGAATTCAAGCTTCAATCAGAATTCAAACCATCTGGAGATCAGCCTCAGGCCATTGAGGCTTTGGTAAATGGTGTAGAAGATAAACATAAGCACCAGGTTTTGCTGGGTATTACCGGTTCCGGAAAAACATTCGCGATGGCCAATGTTGTTCAGACACTGCAGCGACCAACCCTGGTTATTGCGCATAATAAAACGCTTGCCGCCCAACTATACAACGAATTCCAAACCTTCTTTCCTGAAAATGCAGTCGAGTATTTTGTCAGCTATTATGACTACTACCAGCCGGAAGCTTACGTTCCCAGCCGTGATCTCTATATCGAAAAAGATACTGCACTGAATGACGACCTCGACCGGTTACGTTTGTCGGCAACACGTTCGCTTTTGGAACGTCGGGATGTGCTGATTGTGGCCAGTGTTTCCTGTATTTATGGTATTGGTTCTCCGGAGAAATACGAAAAAATGCTGCTTATTTTTAAGGTTGGGGAACGATTTTCGCGGCAGGTTATTCTGGAAAGACTGGTTGAACTACTCTACACCCGCAACGATATCGATTTTCACAGGGGAACTTTTCGGGTACGTGGAGACGTGATTGATATTTATCTGGCAGAATCTGAGTCCGCAATTCGGGTCGAATTGTTTGGTGAAGAAATCGAAAGCCTGGTCCGCTTCGATCCCCTGACCGGCAAGAAGCAGATGTCATATCAGCATTTTGTCATTTATCCTGCCTCGCATTATGTCGCTCCGGCCGAACATATTCCGGAAACATTGAGCTTGATCCGGGAAGAACTGCGCGAACGTCTCGAAGACTTGAATGCCCAAAACAAGATTCTGGAATCTCAACGTCTTGTACAGCGTACTGAGTATGATCTAGAAATGATTGAACAAACCGGATCATGTTCCGGAATCGAAAATTACAGTCGTATTATTGATCGTCGAGAGGCCGGCACCCCACCCTCCACATTGATTAATTATTTTCCCGATGACGCCCTGATTTTTGTCGATGAAAGTCACATGACGCTCCCTCAGCTTCGAGCCATGTACAAAGGTGACTTTTCAAGAAAATCGACTCTGGTGGAACACGGGTTCCGCCTGCCGTCTGCAATCGATAACCGTCCGCTCCAGTTTCCTGAATTTTGTCTGTTTCCACAGAGAATGATTTATCTTTCAGCAACTCCGGGAGATTATGAGTTGGAACAAACCGAAGGTCAAGTTGCAGAATTGGTTGTGCGTCCAACCGGATTGCTGGAACCCCCAATCGAAATTCGCCCAGTTTTGGGACAAGTGGATGACATGCTGCATGAAATTCGTTTGCGGGCCAAACGTAAAGAACGGGTGCTTGTTACCACTCTTACAAAACGGATGGCCGAAGACCTGACTGAATATTACGACGATCTTGATGTACGAGTACGCTACATGCATTCAGATGTGGATGTTGTGGAGAGGACTAAGATTTTGCACGATCTGCGGGCCGGAGAATTTGATGTTTTGGTTGGAATCAACCTGCTGCGGGAAGGCTTGGATTTGCCTGAAGTTTCACTGGTAGGAATTTTTGATGCCGACAAAGAAGGATTTTTACGATCAGTACGTTCACTGATTCAAACCTGCGGACGTGCCTCACGTAATGCCAACGGACGTGTAATCATGTATGCAGACAAAATCACTGCATCAATTCAGATCACGCTTGACCTTACCGATTCACGCCGTAAAAAACAGGAAGCTTACAACAAAAAACACGGCATTGTTCCGAAAACCATTTTCCGGAAAATCGCACCGTCTTTTGCGCCTGTCGAACTGAATGACATGCTTGAAAGCGATTCTTATGCAGCGGAAGAAACTCCGGTCTACGAAACAGTGATCAACATGGAAGAAAAAATTGTGGAATTTGAGGACGAAATGCGGGAAGCAGCAGAATCCCTCGAATTTGAACGTGCGGCTGAATTACGTGACCGAATTGCTGAATTGAGGAAGAAGATAGTAGGTTGAAAAATCATAGTTAGAGAGCAAAGGTACAACTTTTTCCCAAACATCATCTACTCTGAAGTTTGAGGTACTCACTTTTTGGGGAGAGCCACCTCCTCAAACAAATACATTTCTGTGGTAACATTTCCGAGAAAAAGGATTTTGATTGAATTTAATTAATGCTGAAAAGCAAGCTTACAATGTACTGACAGAGTTTAACCGGGACGTACTGCAGGTGCCCGGCTATCATGTATTAGTGGACTGAGAAAATTTTCGAAACGTTCAGGAACATATGCCATGTTATAACTGTTGTCATAATAGTGAATACGTTCTACCCGATACAGATCGGCTAATGTAAATTCCTTTTCCTGTTCTTTAAATTCATAGTATCTGTCAGCAATTTTTGCAGCAAGGACAAGTCCATCCAATAAAGCCATATAATAGTCCACAAGTTTTATATTAATTGATTTAAATCTTTTTTCTGTATCAGGATAGCCCTCATCAAAAAAATTTAATAACATGTTTCGATCAATGTTGGGGATTATTCCAAATTGGGTTGGTCTCTCATGAGGCTTAAAGAATTCGGCCCTGGTCTCAACAAAGTCCGCAAAGTCACTCAATTGAAATTCATTATTTCCGTAAAGGAATAAAACCATCAAATCTTTTCCATTTTTAAAATGAGCAAAAAAGTTAGAGGTTTGACTGAATGCAATCTGGCGTTTCAAAGTAATTCCTGTGAAACAAGTTAATCCACTATCAGTTGTAAATTGGTATGCATGGGCATCCGTATCATCATCTGCAAAACCTGCAGCAACTGCGTAATCTCCTAATGGAGTTCCAGGAAATGGGGAATAGAGTGCATTCCAATAGTAATCTTCTTTTCCGAAGTTTGACGTACACACAAGTTCCAGGCAAGTTAAAGATTCTTGAATAGGATCATCGTAAAAAAACTCTTCCCCATCTTTATCAATCAGAGACAGTTTACTTTGGATTGGGTTAACTATTTGAGACGGTCGTAAAACAGGTAGTCCAATAATGGATTGCGTCCGCAATGGGATATTACTGTCTTTCACATTATGAATTGCATTCTGTATGGTATCGTTGTTTTCATGACGATCAAGAAGGAGTTTTCTGATTTTAGGATTTCCGGACTCAATCGCCATTGAAATCCCAGCAACAAGTCCTTTATCAGAAATCATTTCAATTCGCTCTTTTCCTTTCTTTCCAGCTAACATTGCGGGTCTAGCCTGAATATAGAAAGGGATTCCTACCCTATCCAACCATTGATTTTTCAACTGGTCCCACCATTTCATATTATTTAATGAAATATCTGCCTGATCAAATACGGCTGTAGTTTTGACACCATATTTATTATCCAAAGCAAGTATTTCCTCTCCCTCTTGGACAACGGTTTCCAATAATCGATCTTGAATAATACTGGGTGGTCTCACACCCACCTCACTATATGCTTCACGCAGGTTATCAATAAGAGAACTCACATAACAATAAGTACACGAATAACTACACCCCAAAGCAGTCAAAATGGATTTAATTCTACTTAATGCATATTTTTTTGTCTCATCCGAGAATTCAAAAGTATCCTTATAAAATTTTTCTCTGTCCATTCTTGGAATATTGGCGTAGGGCATTGGATCGTGATAAATTCCGGGACTATAAAGACCGAGTAAAATATCTCTGAAAATGTTAATACCTTTTCCACGAACGACATATTCTCCTCCTCGTTCCCAGGAATCTTTAAAGTTGTAGTTATTATAATGCCCTCCAATAATGACAGGAGCATAAACCAATTGATTCCCCTCATAAACAGGACCATTTGCTTCTCGAACCATTCCTTTTAAAAGTTTATCTGCAGTTTTAAAATCTGAAATTTTTTTATTCGTAATGGACCTGGCTTTATCAATTTTGTATTGTATAAGCCATTCGAAAACATAGGTTGTCAATCCTGTATAGAGGCTAATCCCAAGCCATTCCGGTTGATTTTTTTCAATTGCCTCAACAGTGAGATGGACATTTTGGGGTCCTACTAAAAGATAGTAGGGAATTCCATTCATTTCTCTTACTACTCCTCCTAATGCCATCAGAGTAATATTTTCGATCTCGCTCATATCATGCCCCATTAGCAAAACTCTTGGCTTAAATGAGGGCCGAACTGATGCCAAGTGGGTTTTATACTCATCCCAATTGGTAGTCACGTGTGCAGGAGCATAAAGAGTATTTTTATATTTAGTAAGATCCTTGATTATTGGAAGTTCAAAAGAAGTGGGAAATCCCATAGGGTTTTCCATAATATCTTTACTCCTTGGAAGTTCAGTTAACATAAATTTTGTTGATTTAAAAAGTTTTGTTGATGAGTAAATGTCTTACTTTGCTCCAAACAGAATCAATGCTTTTATTTGAGTTATACTGGACAATTTATTCAATCTAAATTAGATATCAGTTCGTGGTTGAATCGCCAAAGTTGTTGTTTGATACCTTTCCAGACTCCTTTTAGGCGTCCAAATGTACGATACTTTTGTTGCAATCTTGGTTGAACACCGTGGCTTTTCATAATTTCAATAACGGCACTTAAATCGACTAAATATGGTTCGTAAATTTGTTTTTTAGTTATTGGAGGAATAGAATACGAAGTGGTTAATTGAACCATGGGTTTTGATCGTTTTTCTGTGAGACGTAGTCCATGAAAGTGCCAAAATATACCATTGCTGTAAGGGAATCGATTGGCATTCCATGGTGCTAAAGTCCAACTTTGGTTAGACAGAACATGTACCTGTTCTGGGAACCTTTCGGGCCAATCATCCAGATATTTTTGGTCTCCAAATTTTCCATTTTCATATCGGGCAAAACACCACTCAACGCAACGTTCTTCCCACCATTTTCTCACAGTCTCACCACCCTCACGAGTAAAGGTTGTGAATTGCACACAATATTGTCCGCTTTTTTCTGAAAGGTCATATTCCGGTGAATATGCATGGTCAGTAATCAGGACATCTTTTCCAGATTTATCAAACTCTTCAAAAATTGGTGCAGGACTTTTCCGAAACCACAAATCCGCATCAAGATAAGTCACTCTATTTACTGTAGAATCTGATTCAAAGACAAACCTTGGCGTAAAAGGTGTCGTTGTCCAACAATATTCGCCAGTAGAACGCTCCGGCTTGACTTGCTTCAGCTCTTCCGTTTCTAGCAAACTCAAATTTAAAAGTTTCACGTTGGGTAACTTTATTTTTATTAGAACATCATGAACTGCATCATCTATACACAAAATCCAAAGG
>CABXOR010000064.1 GCA_902513935.1 uncultured SAR324 cluster bacterium | reverse complement strand
ATTGCCTTCGCATCGTAACATTTTGAAGCCTTTGGTATGACTTTCTGATTCAAAGACAGGCCGGCATCAATAATTTGTTCGTAACCCGTACAGCGGCACAAATTCCCAGTCAAGCCGTCTTGCACGGAATGTCTCGTTAGTGTTTCGCCGGTTTCAAGCATTGCAGCCAGTGCCATTACAAACCCCGGGGTACAATAACCACATTGTGACCCAGCGGCATCAACCATTGCTTTTTGTACAGGATGTATTATTTGGGCCTCATCCTTCAAGCCTTCCACTGTAATGACATGAGAACAATCCAGTTGATATAAATACTGAATGCAACTGTCAAATCCCTCATAGAGCAACTGAGAGTTCCGGACTCGCCCGATAAGTACGGTACAGGAACCACAGTCGCCTTCTGCACACACCACCTTGGTACCAACCATACCCAAATCATAACGTAGAAAATCAGACAGTGACTGAAATCCACGCTTTCCGGAAATTTTGTAACGCCGGCCATTCACATAAATTAAAAGATAATCACGCATATTCTCTTTTCTCCATCACGTGTTCCGTGCCGTTTTTGTTCATTCCGGTCATCATCTGACCAATCAAAGTTACAGAGGCCTCTTCATGCGAAAGAGTTCCAACAATGCGTCCGTCAAAAATAACTGCAATGCGGTCTGCGACCATCAATAATTCATCCAGATCCTCTGATATCCAAAGCACCGCCAGACCCCGATCTCGTGCTTGGCATATTTGCTCACGGATGAAACTGGTTGCATGAATATCCAGGCCACGGGTGGGTTGTGCAGCAAGCAGTAATTTCAATGGACGCGAAATTTCACGGGCAAGAATGACTTTCTGCATGTTACCTCCGGATAAAAGTCCAACCGGTGTTTTTTCCGTAGGTGCCCTGATATCAAACTCCTCCATTTTTTTTTGTCCATAGTCGAAGATATTTGAAAGCTTGAGGAGCTGTCTTGAACAAAATTGGGGGTTTTGAAAATCTCGCAGCAAAAAGTTGTAGGCGATTGACATTCCGGACGAAACACCAAACCTTTTACGATCCTCCGGAATGTAACCAACTCCCATGTCAATCATTTCATTCACAGTGGGTTTGCTCAAAGGCACATCTTCAAACTGATACTTGCCCCTTTTCGGAGACCGCAGCCCGCTCAAAACGTCGGTCAATTCCGGTTGACCGTTCCCGGAAACCCCGGCCATTCCCAGAATTTCTCCGGTACGAATATCAAGTGAAATCCCTTTCAATGACGGGTGCCCCAAATCATTCACTGCATGAATATCCTTTAAAGCTACTGTCAAATTACCAAACTTTTTCTTTTGCTTTTGAGAAACTGAGCCATCCCCATCTTTTTCTTCAGCAGTTGTATCCCGTAGAAATTCAGAAACTTTTACTAAGTCCTTAGCTTCCAAATTACTGATCATCAAATCAGCTAATTCTTGCGGATTGGTTTCATCTTTCTTCAAAGTTGCCATCACCTTTCCACGACTCAAAACCGTTATTCGATGCGAAAGTGCCATCACTTCCTTCATTTTATGTGTAATAAAAATGATGGAATGTTTTTCATTTACCATCTTCTCCATGATTTCGTACAATGCCTCTGATTCCTGAGGTGTCAAAACTGCAGTTGGCTCGTCAAGAATCAGGATTCGTGCTCCCCTAAACAGAACTTTGACAATTTCCACGCGCTGCTGTTCACCCACTGAAAGTTCCTGAATTTTCTTTTCTGGATCAACATATAAATCATAGCGTTCGCTTATTTCCCGGATTTGTTGATGAACTTCTTTCAACTTAAGCTTCACCACTCCAGTTAAGCCAAGGATGATATTTTCTGCAACAGTATGATTTCGAACCAGCATAAAATGCTGAAATACCATGCCAATGCTTTTTTCAATAGCCTGACGAGGATTGGTAAAATTCACTTGCTCCCCAAAGACGTGCATCTCTCCAGCATCGGCTGGGTAGAGCCCTGCTATCATATTCATCAAAGTTGATTTGCCTGCACCATTTTCACCCAGTATTGTGTGAATCTCTCCTTCCTCCAATGTAAAATCAACACTATCATTGGCAATGATTCCCGGAAAACTTTTTGTAATTCTACTTAATTGTAAAGGCAACCGTTGTTCCGAATGAGACTTTTCTAATTCAGATGAATTCATATTACACACAGAGTGTTAATATTAATGGTTTCGAAAATAGTAAACATCCCGAACTTGCTTAACATTATCGTATGAATGTATACATTTTTCGACTGCATTACAAATCAATGCTAAAGCTTTTAACTGGTGCTTAAGCTCAAAGCGCATTTTCTTTATTTAATTGTGATATTAACCTTTTACTTGAGTAACCGGCAAGTCTTTTAAGAGGTTCAATAAATGGGAAAATCGGAGTAAAGGAAGGATGTTTGAATGGGGATTCCGGTGTCTGCACTTAAAAAGAACTAAACTTTTTCGACTTAACCTCTGTTTTGAATTAATCCCAGAACAGTTTCTGGAACTTGATTAGCCTGAGCTATCATTGCAGTACTGGCCTGCAGCATAATTTGATCTTTAGTGAGGTTCGACATTTCTGCGGCCATATCTGAGTCCCGGAGAGTCGATTCTGCCTGTGTGATATTTTCTTCTGCAATCTTAAGACTGTTCATGTTGCTTTCCAAGGCATTTTTTTGAAATGAACCCAACTTACCACGCTGGACAGAGATTTCTTCAATTACCCGGTCTACAATAATTGAAGCGTCTTGAGCACCCTGTGACGAAGTTACGTCAATCTCAGCAAGGCTAGAAAATCCGCTCTTGTTATGAATGCCGTTACCCATAAGACTGGTGCGGACGTTTGCAAATGAAAATGTGGGATTAGATTTTTTATCAAGACCAACCTGGAATTCTTTCGACATTTGGGAAACATGTACGTAGCCTTCTATTTTCGGATTATTTAAACCACCAACAATATCCTCATTTTTCTCCTCAATCAGTTCTGTTCCGATCAGTTCACCTGCCTCATTCAAAATTGGAGTATTTATGAGTTCAATCTCTCTATCATACTTGATCGTTATTCCTTCAGCTTCCATCCCTTCCAAAGTAGTCAGCAGCTGACCTTCTCCCAAAGTCACTTCATCGTTGATTGTTCCTTCTATATTTATACCACTTTCAGACTTCTGGGCTATATTAGCATCATCAGAAAGTATTCCTGCAACTGAGCTTGTAACTGAAAATGAGGCAGAGTCACCAAATTTGTTGTGTCGAACAAGTAATTTATTGTCTGGTGTTTCAGCTATATAAAGATCTAAACCATTCTCTTCAACTGCCTGACTCAATGCAAAAATGATAAGTTCACGAATTTGTGATGAAATTTCTGCTTGTGGAAACCGTAATCGATCCTGATCAGCATTTTTTGTCAATTGCTCAATCTCTTGTCCCAACCGACCGTCCTTTGTGTTTAAGGTCAAATTTTTGCCACCTTCATTCAGAACGATTTGAAGTCCATTACGAATATTGTTGATATTGATTGCAATCGATCCTGTTTTTTTGGCTCTAGTTGCAACTTGCTGAATATCAACTTTCCAGCCTTGTTCAGGGGAGGTTGAAGCTGTAGACTCAGCTGAGACAAACCGCAGGTAACTCCCTACAGCTGTCCCGTTAACACTCATACTGCCGTCAAGCAGTCTCTTACCGCCAAATTCAGTATTTCCCGAAATTCTATCAATAGAACTCAGCAGGTTATCAATTTCCTGTTGATCTGCAGACAACATGTCAGGGCTGTTTATTGCTTCGTTCTGAGCATGTACAGTCAGCTGTTTTATTTTTATCAGCAAATCACTTACTTCATTTAATGCGCCTTCTGCTGTTTGCAGCATTGATACTGAGGAAGAAGCGTTGTTATATACCTGCTGGAGCCCCACAATATGTCCTCGTAATCTTTCTGAAGAAATCAGAGAGGCTGGACCATCGGCACCTCTGTTAATCTTTACTCCGGAACTAAGGCGCTCTATGCCGCCCTTCACCTTGTTGAAGTGATTTGAGGCGTGTCTCAAAGTGTTTAATGAAGATGGATTTTGTCTAATTTTCATAACTGCAGAAAAACTTTAAGTTCAGGTAAAAACTATGCTTGAGCTATTGTTTCAACATGCATTGCTCAAGACTTAATCAGTAGAAAACTCTCGTGTCTTTAATCGGCAATAATCAATAAATCTTTAACAATATTACAGGTTTTTTTTAACTATTTTGTTTTTTACCCATTCCCAGTAAAAAAATCTCCACACTTTCGGCTCTAGAACTTTTTGGTTTACATAATTTCACCTTAGCAAATGAGTTTCTAAAAGCATTACGCAATTCACCCAGAGATGCACCTTGAAAAGCTTTCAACAGCAGCATTCCCTGTGGTTTCAACAATTCCTCTGCCAGCAGCAAAACCTGCTGGTTCAGTACATAAGATCGCTGGGCATCAGTAGCACGAATTCCAGTAGTTTTTGGCGCCATATCGCTCAGAATAACGTCAACCATCCCACCACTCATTTCCAGATCCTTTGCCGTCAGTTCAAAAATATCTGCTTGAAGTACTTTCACATGTACAGGCAGAGAATGGTTCACTGGCTGTAAATCCACGCCGAGAACCTCTCCCTCTTCACCTACTTTTCTGCTCGCGTACTGAAGCCATGAACCTGGACTGCAACCTAAGTCCAACACCAAATTACCTTTACAGATAATCCTGTATTTTTTATCTATTTCTCCCAGTTTATAGGCAGAACGGGCAACATAACCGTTTTGCTTTGCCTTGTGAAAATAATGATCTTTAATTTTTTTCAAAGCAAACCCTTATCTGCAAAACTGGTATAGTTATCACCACCCACAATCACATGATCGAGCACAGGTATTCCTACCAGGTTCCCGACCTCTACTAGACGTTCCGTTATCCGGAAATCCTCTTGTGAAGGTTCTGAATCTCCGGATGGATGGTTATGAACGCATATCAAAGCTTCAGAACGATAATCAATAGCCGAAGCAAATACTTCTCTTGGATGCACCAGGCTTTTATTTAAAATACCTTTGGTAACATCTTCTTCCTCCAAATACCCGCGTTTATTATCCAGTAAAACAATTATAAATTGTTCCTGTTTTTGAGGCTCCAACTGTTGATGAAAATGATTAAAAATTTCACGGCTGAAATTAAACTGATCCTGCGGCTTCAGCTTTTCAATTCCAAAACTTCTGCACATTTCCCGCAAAGCATTCAGGCGCAAAATCAGATTTGAATCGAGAGGCTGCTGATTTTCCAGTTCCCGTAAACGATTGCGGCTCCAATCTTTGAGCGGTGCCTCCGCATTAAATGAATTTTGCAATGCTTTTGCTTCTTCCGGATTTGAGCTCAGCAGCCATTGCATTAATTCTGGAATATCTGCAGTTGAAATTTTGTTTCTCTGTATTTTTTCTCCAATAGCCATTTTTTCTGAGCTCCCCTCAGCTGCATACCAATGGCATTCTAAACTCAGCTTACAATTATCGCAATCTGTTAAATTAACGTAAACACCTGCAAAACCGGCATAACTCTCTTCACCGGAAAATGCTGCAGACAGACGATCTGCTTCAAAGGCAGTTTCAAAAACGTTTTTCGCCAAGATTTTTCCGACTCAACAATCTGATATTGCTTGAGTTCACTTGGGCCACTGTTCAAAGGTGCATTCTTAAGGAAGTACCAAGTTTGTTTTGTAGTATCTGAAAAAAGTGCTCGTGTTCCGCCATTTTTAACCGGTTCTGTGTTGTACTTTGTGCACTTTAGATAAACTCTTCATTTCATTCAATTTATTGAAAATGAGTTGTAATTCTTACGTTTTTGTTACAGAATGCACAGAAGAAACAAGAATCCTATTGCGAGTATATTTGCTCTGTTTGTCTATAGCCTATCAGGTTTTAAGCTTATTACTATTAATTTTTTGGTCATACTTGGTTTGGCTCTAGGGTAATTATTGGTTTTTCTTGATATAAATTATAATATACTGTTATCATTTATAATATTTACAATAAAAGTACTTATTTGAGAATCTCATGTTAGACAAAATAGGAACCCTTTTGGGAATGTTGATAGGAGCATCCCTGGTTATTTTCGGTATTATTTGGCCGGATCACCTTTCGAATTATTATATGTACCACTTCAGAGAATTTGAGCTGGGCCTGGAGGCGCTGAAAGTCTCCCAGGCACCTATTGAAGATATTCGTGCTTTTAAAGCAAGTTTTAAAATGTTTCAGGAATCATGGCTCGGTTCTGTTTCAAGGTTCGCCGATTTAAAATCTCTGCTTATTGTTCTTGGAGGTTCCTATGCCGCAACTCTGATTGCCTTTCGTTTTGGTGACGCTATGCGTGCAATTGTTTTCATCGCCAAGGCTTTTTTAAAAGGAAAATCCGACAAGGATTTTCTTGAAGTTTATCATACTGTGATCAGCCTCTGTGAAAAACGGGCTAATAAAGAATTGATAACTGATGAGGAAATCAGCGCGGTAAAAAACACAGACCTGCAAAACTGGCTGCAGGATTTTATTGCAGTCGATATGGTGACAGAAGAAATGATTGAAGAAATTGTGCGTTCTGAAATTGAGATGTACAACTATCGTTCTTTTGAAGAAATAGACATGCTGGAATTTATGGGTCGAGCCGCACCGGCTTTTGGTATGATTGGTACAGTTGTCGGTCTAATTATGATGTTGGGCAGTGTTGATGGAGAAGGTGGCGCTGACATAGCGGGGTTGATGGGAGGCATGGCAGTTGCGATGATTACTACACTCTATGGTGTCTTGCTTTCGCAGCTGATCTTTTTACCAATCGCTTCCAAGCGATTTCAACTCAAAGAGACGCAGGTCCTGTTGATGGAAATGATCAGAGAAGGTCTGCTCTACCTGAAACGCAGGGAACTTCCTGAAACTGCTGCCAAGGATCTAGTAATATATCTTCCTCCCAAGCTGCGTAAGAAAGTAAATAAGGAGGAACAAGCTGCAATGGGTCAAGGGTTGGGGTTGTAACATGAGTCGAAGTGCCAGTTCAGAGAGCGGGTGGATTACGACATTTGCAGATTTAATGACCTTGTTATTCTGCTTTTTCGTTTTGTTGAACGCTCTTTCCACTCAACCTAAAAATTGCAGAGGCCTTGAACAGTTTCTCAGCAACAATAGGGCCCAGTTCAGTAAGTACGAACTCCGCTCAACCAAACTCAGCTGCATCGTTTCATTACCGCAGGATTTCCTCTTTCGTTCCGGAGACGCGGTTCTTAAGAAAGGGGCTTACGAAGCCCTCTCACCACTTTTTTTCCAAATCCTTAAAATACCGGAACATAAATCCGATTTACTGACTGTGGAAGGTCACACTGACAATGTGCCGATGCGCAGCAAAAAGTTTCCCAGTAACTGGGCGCTCAGTTCCGCGCGGGCGACTATCATTGCAAGTATGCTAATTAACCGTATCAAATATCCGGAAAACTCAATCTCAATTGTCGGATATGCCGACACGCGTCCTAAAGTAAGTTACTCCGACTCAACTGGTTCTCCCCTGTCAGGCAGTGCACTAA
>CABXOR010000063.1 GCA_902513935.1 uncultured SAR324 cluster bacterium | reverse complement strand
TTCTTGTGTTGGCTCTGTAGTAGCGTGCAATGATTATGGACCAAACCGCATGGACATGGGGGGGCTTCGCGACTGTATCATCGGTATCGAATATATTAACGGGAAAGGTGAATTAGTACAGGCTGGCGGAAAGGTGGTTAAAAACGTTTCCGGTTATGACCTGACACGAATGATGTTAGGAAGTCAAGGCGGTTTGGGTGTTATCACTGCTGTTAATTTTAAGGTTATGCCACGTCCTGTAGAACCGCATGGTATGTTTGGAATTTTCCGGGATGAAGCATGGTTGTCCCAGCTCAAGGAGCTACGCAAACTCAGGATTCCATTGAATTGGATTCAGGCTTTATCTACTTCAGACTCAAGCTGGGTTTTAGGTATGGGATATTCAGGAAACAAACTGAACCGAAACCGAATTGAAGGTGAAATACATGAAGTTTTTGGTAAGACTCTGAATATTCAGCCTGATGGCAAATCATATTCCGGACAGATTTTCACTCCGGGAGAACAAAGATTTACAGGGTTTTTACCTTCGATTCGTGATGCATGGAAAATGGAAGAATCACATTTTCATGTTTTTGCAACTTTGCCGACTGAAGAAATCTTTACCTTCCCTTTTGAAACTTTCCGAAAAGCAAATTTTAAAATTACAGTTCATCCTACAGGAGGTGATATCCATTTTATGCACAAAAGCACAGAACTGAAAGAGCAGCTTCAGCATCTTGAAAAAATAAAATCAGCCCTGATTCATGCTGACAGCAGGCTCCGGTGGGTAAGTTCTACACCGAAATGCTCTTTTATGGATCTGGGGAAATTTGGTGTGGCCAGTGGATATTCTTTGGTAAAGAGGCTTAAAAAACACCTTGATCCTGCAGGTGTTTTTTTTGCTCCATATTATGATTTAGAGTTTGACGAATGAGCACAAATTTTTCGGAAAAAACGGCTGTTTCGACTAAGGAGCTTTTCCGTCATGCCGAATTTGATAACATTCTAAAATGTGTACATTGCGGACTCTGCCTGGATTGAGCAAATTCTTAGGATTAAAAAAAACACGAACATTCTGCATATTAGCAAGCGAGGTCTCTGAGTAAAGATCAGACATCCACTCGGCTTTTTCAATACCAATTCCATGTTCTCCGGAAAGCGTACCGCCGTAACGGATACAGGCCGACAATATTTCTTCGCCAATTTTATGTGATTTTTCAACCTCTTCAGGATTTTCATAATCATACAAAATCAGCGGATGTAGATTGCCGTCTCCTGCATGAAAAACATTGGCCACAGTCAAACCGTGTTTTTTACCAATTGCTGTGATTTCATCAAGTACTTCCGGAAGTTTGCTGCGTGGAATTACCCCGTCCTGGACGTAATAGCTCGGTGATATTTGACCAATTGCTCCAAAAGCTTCTTTACGTGCACGCCAGATTTTGGCACGTTCTGCCTCATCTTGAGCTCGATTGACTTTAGTTGCTCCAGTATCTTTGAGTAATTTTTCAACTATCTCTGCTTCTGCATCCACTCCGTCTGCTAAACCGTCCAGTTCCACAATCAGCACAGCTTCCGCATTCAAAGGGAAGCCCGGTTTGAGTACTTTTTCAACGGCGGAAATTGTGATTTTGTCCAGCATCTCCATTGCAGCCGGAATTATGCCTTGACGAATGATGCTTGAAACAGATTCACAGGCGTTGCGTACTGAAGTGTATATTCCAAGCAAAGTTACGGCTTTTTCCGGGTTGGGAGTAAGACGGCAAATGATCTTGCTGATGATGCCAAAAGTACCTTCAGAACCAGTTACCAATCCCAGCAAATCAGGTCCGGGCATTCCAAGATGTTTTCCACCAAGTGTGACTAACTTACCGTCAGGCAAAACCATTTCGACACCCAGCACATGATTAACAGTTACTCCGTATTTGAGTGTGTGCGGGCCTCCGGAATTTTCTGCTACATTGCCGCCAATAGTGCAGGCTTTTTGCGAAGAAGGGTCAGGAGCATAGTGGTAGCCGTGAGAGTGGACGTTCTCAGTAATATGTAAATTAATTACCCCTGGACCAACTGTAATTGTGCGGTTAACCCAATCTACTTCATGCACTTCCTTGAAACGCGCCATTTCAATAATCACACTTCCTTCCTGGGGAACTGCACCTCCTGAAAGTCCGGTGCCGGCGCCCCTTGCGACAAAACTAATCTTGTACTGATTGAGCAGTTTGATGACTGATGAAAGCTCCTGAACTGTTCCGGGAAACAATACACCCATAGGTGGTGCAGTGTAAAGAGCCAGACCATCGCAACGGTAAGTGTAAAGTGTTACTTGATCATCCTTGACCCACTCTTTTCCAAGAATCTGAGCAAACTCTCCACGGATATTTTTTTCAAATGACATGTTCTACGCTCCTCAAAATTTAAATAATTTTGTTAATGTATTGTGATGAAAACGATCCTCATTAAAATGTTTTCGCAGGACTCAATAAAGTTGTTTGGGACATATTGCTGGAATTAAGAATAACTTATTAAAAACATTCTATCAAGTGGTATAATTGTAAGACCAATTTTTATTTTTGTCATAAAACAAAATCCACTTGACCATTGTCCTCAGAAGACAGAGGATTCATTGCAGGATTTGATGAGCTTTACCGAGGTCTCCCTACGAACTCGTCATGAAAATTAATTGTCTTTTTCCAAAACAATAAGTCATCAGTTGGAACAATCAAATGCTCCTGAAAGCAGTCCGTTCACAACGTCGTTTTGAACAAGTTGCAGAACAAATATCTAAAATAATCCAAAAAGGAAAACTCAAACCGGGTATGCGTTTGCCGCCTGAAAGGGAACTGGCACTTCAGCTCGAAGTAAGTCGTCCGACGGTGCGTGAAGCAATGATTGCACTTGAAATTTATGGTTTGGTTGAAGTCAGGGTTGGCTCTGGAATTTATGTTTTGGACACTTCAAGTCCAAATCTGAAAATGTGTAATAATTTTGTTGACATTGGTCCTGGTCCACTTGAATTAATTGAAGCACGCAAAGAAATTGAGGGTGCCATTGCAGAGCTTGCCGCGCAGCGTATTGACACGGGCTACCTGGAGCAACTGGAGCAAGCAATAGATAAAATGGTGCATGAAAACAAGATTGGTGCTGATGGGGACAGAGAATTTCATTTACTTGTAGCTAAAGCTTCCGGAAACAGTGTTTTGGAAACAATATCTGTATTTCTCTGGGATCAGCAGCAGAATTCTCAGATGTGGACAAAATTGATTGAGCGGATGAAAGAGAAAAAGCTACACACTGCCATTCTGGATGACCATCAATGTTTACTGGACTCTCTTCGTCAAAAAGATTCCAAAGGGGCTAAAGCTATCATGAGGAATCACCTTAATCATGCTCGAGACATATATTTTGATTTAATTAGAGAAGGAAAAAACTGACTGTCTCGTCAGGAAAGTTTAATTGAGTATTTTGTTAGATTTAAAAAATGGATTTGCATTTTATAAAAGAAAAATGAGTATTTACGGATATACACGTTTAAACAACCACCGTCGAACTCCTGATAAATTGGACACACGAAACCAGGCCGGGATAATTCGAAAATGGTCTGAAAAAAAGGAGCTGAAACTCAAAAAGATTTTCCGTGATATTGAATCAAACAGTGCCAGCCTGGAACTTCCAAATTTAAAAAAACTTATCACCCTGATTGTACAGGATAAAGTCACGATACTCATTGTTGCTCGTCTGGATCGGTTAACGAGGTCAATTCGTCTTTTCAAACAATTACTTAATTTGTTCGAAAAACATAAAATACGTTTTGTTTCTGTAGCAGAAGGTTTGGATTCGAAAACAAAAAGTGGAAAAATGGTTTTAGATGCACTCAGTATAATGGCACTTTGGGACGCAAAATCAATTCCGGACCGGACCCGCGAAATGATAGAACGAAAACGGGAAATTGGTGAACGTGTAGGCCATGCTCCTTTTGGATATACCTACTGGAGCAAACGACTGGCGCCTGTAGAAAAAGAACTGGCCATTGCCAAACTCATCCGGGAAAAGCGGGAGGATGAAAATTTGAGTTATCACAAAATAGCCAGGTTCCTCAATAGCCAGCAACTGAGGTCTAAGCGGGGAGGTCGCTGGTATGCAGAAACGATAAAAGGGATTTGCGAAAATTCTCTTTACAAACGAACTTCGAATATCAAATAAGGAACTTTTTAACGAAAAGGTGAGTGTGGGGAGAATTCTTCAATACCTTGATCAATTGCTTCCTTCTCCTCTTCCAGCAATTTTGAAATTGACTTCCTGAATCCCGGATGCTCCAGCCAATGTGCACTGTAAGTTAGTTCCGGAAGAAAACCGCGTTGTATTTTGTGCTCTCCTTGAGCACCAGCTTCGAACAAACTAATTCCTTTTCTGATAGCATATTCTATTGGTTGATAGTAGCATAACTCAAAATGCAAACTCCGAAAATTCCCTTTACAACCCCAATACCGCCCATATAAGCATTTGCTATTTTTAAAATTGATTGTTCCTGCTACACAATCCCCATCAACATAAGCAAGAAAAAGCACCAGCTTATTGCACATATTTTGATGGATACGAGAAAAAAAGTCTTTTGAAAGATATGGACTTCCCCACTTTTTTTCAGATGTAGAAAGATAAAATTCATACATATAATTTATATGTTCAACCAGAATAGCCTCTCCCTCCAGTACTTCCACCTTGATCATCTGTTGTTGAATTTGTCTGCGTTCCCGTATAATTTCCTTCCGGCGTTTACGTTTTAAACTTCCAAGGAATTCATCAAAATCCTGGTAAAAATTGTTTTTCCAATGGAACTGGAAACTGTGCCGGATTAGAAATCCCATAGATTCAAAGACTGGCAGCTCTTCTGCAGTAATGAATAAAAAATGGAGAGAGGAACAGTTTCTTGAACGCATGCAAAGCAACGCCTCTTCTAAGAGTTTTTTCCTGACATTACTGGTTTCTGCTTCCGGATGCACAAGTAATTTCAGCCCGGTTGCCGGTGTAAAAGGTATAGCAGAAACTAATTTTGGATAATAATTCAGACCATGCTTTTCATAAGCATTTGCCCAGCCCCAGTCAAAAATATATTCACCGTATCCGTTATATTTTTCGTATAGGCAAACTGCTCCCTGTAACTGCTTTTTTTCCCACAAAGTCAGATGGCAAGGCAACCATCCGGATTCTTCGCCAACACAGTTGCTCTCTTCCAGAGCATTCAGATAATTATGCTCAGAAAAAGGAAATTCGGTACCTTTCAAGGTACTCCACTGTTTGGAAGAAACGTCTCCTATCTTGCTCTCAAACTTGGAATGCACAAATTTTATTTTGGTAAAACGATTAAAATCAGCAGGACTGTACCAGCAGGAAAGTTCAGGATTTTTCCCCTAACTCGTTAATCGCTAGAGATTTGGTGCATGTACATAAACAGTCTTATTGTTACGAACATAACTTACAATTTGAAGTGATGTTTTTTTTATGGTCGCAACAGACTTTATAAAAACAACTTGGAAAGGGATCAACGGGGCTTGAGGAAGGGTCGTATTTAATAAATCATTTTTGTCGTTTGTTAAAACAGTGGAGTTCTGAAGCCCAAATTCGGAGGAATGACGCAGTGCTTTGATATGCATGGGGCTGAGTGATTCCAACTGTTCGTCTGACAATACAGTCCCAGCATAGGTGAAATGGTTTGTAATCAACTGTTGGTCTACATCAAATGCAAAAGCCTTCAATTGTATTTTTTTAATCTGGTCGGACTCATTGAAGGTGTTCCGAATAGATCCTTCGACTACAAATACCGGCAGACGGTTATATCCATTTTCTACTAGTCTTGCCTGAAATTCACCTTCAAACTCCAACTGATGCACATTACCGCCGACCAACTGGTAAAAAATGGATGAATCCAGTAATTTAAGATGTCCTCCGATAATGGCAAGAGACGCAAAACCCATTACCACCAACATGGAAAGTAAAACAAATTTTTCATGAAAACCGAATTTAACTTCAGGCACTTCAGCCTCGCTACCTACAGTTGGCAGAACAGCACACTATTGCAGCAATAAAAATGTTTGCCCACCTTGAATCTGACACATCACCGCGAATCAGTGAGTTTTACGTAGTACGTGAAAGACGTACACGCAGTTGCAGACTGCTAGCTGAAATACAGTTTGCAGCAGGAAACCACGGCTACAATCTAAGTTCCCGTACTCCAGAAGGGTGCGTATATTTTTACTGATTTTATTTTAGTCGGTTGGATCCACTGAATCTGTACTTTACTTATTCTTCCATTGCCTGCTTGTATTCTAATCCTTCTTTTACTCTTAAAATTTCTGACTGATAGCGTTTTGATGCTTTCAGATCTCCAATATCTGTATAGTGGGCACTGATCAAATCAAGCAAGTGCAGCTCACCTTCAATGTCATCCAACTGTTGTTTGATTGCAAGATGTTCTTTGTAGGTAGCTACTAATTCTTCATCATTTCCCATTGTTGAATGTGCTCGCTCAATTCTTTCGTAAAGGGGATCCATTGCTGAAATATTCACTCGCTGCCGATTGTAGTTCAGCAGATCCTTTAGCAGCGGCAAAGCTTCTTCATAAGAATCTTTTTCTTCAAGAGTCTTCACTATTCCATCCATGACACTTTCATAATTTGTCTGCTCTGGTTCATCCCGAATATTTTTTCCCAGTTCTTTTTCAGTCTCTGTTTTTGTTTCATCAGTTTTCAAAGCAAGTTCCGCAGTCAAAGTTGAATCAAGTGGAATCCCGAGCTTTTCAGCTAAATGCAGCACGTCTGAACTTGGCTTTTGACGAAGCTCTTTGAGCAGATCCAGATAACTTTTAAGACTGGCACCGGCTTCTTCCATTCTGCCTGCTTCGCATGATGTTGTTGCAAGTTTCAGCAGTCCTTCAGCTTCAGCTTTTTTTTCTCCCCGAGGAGTTATTTCCCGTAAAGAAGAAACCAAACCATCCTCATCCTCTAGATTGTCTGTTGCCGGTGCTGGGGCAAATAAGTCTTCATCACTGAACTCTCTTTCTTCCGGTTCAGAAAGGGGTTCTCCTCCAGGAATCGGAATTAGTTCATCTGCAAAAAGATCCTCATCGAATTCTTTCTTTGGCTCGGCAGCAATATCTCTTGTTTGTTTTCTTAATTCCTGATGTTTTCGAGAAAGAATTTCCAGAGCTTCTTCTCCAGAACCTAGCTTACGGTCTGTTTTTTCTTTTTCCCTGTATTTTGTTTCCTGTTTTTCAGCAACTTTTTTGTTTTGCTCTTCCGTTGCATTGTCACTCTGCTCCTCAACTGTGTCTTTTGCGTCACCTTCATCCTGTTCTTCTTGAAGATTTTTTGCATCTTTGCTCAAAGTAACTTTCACTTGTTCTACATCCTCCAGTTCTTCAGAAAAAGTATCAGGAGCATTTGTTGAATTGGCTTTTTCATATGCTTCTGCAACCAAGCCTGAGTTTGCATTTTTTTCAAAGGATATAGCTACATCTCCGGTAGATTCGGAAGGAGGCTCTAAATTTAATTTTTCTCTGAATTGTTCAAAAATAGATTCGTCAACACCAGGAATTAGATTCCCTGATTCAGAGGTATCTTGATCAGATGAAATTTCTTCATTGCCGCCAGAAGTTACAGAATTACGAAACGGTTCTGAAGAAAGAACAATATCAGGATAAAATACAACTTTTGTAATTTTTTTCAGTATAATCCAGATACAAAATGTAGAAGTGATCAATACAAAAACACTTAAACGAATTTCCCACGATATTTGAAACATTGAAATAACTGAAATGATGATAACTATGCCAAACAGTAATTTTATTAAATGCCACATATCTTTTGATATTGAAGTTTTTGCCTGAAATCAGAAACTGAAAATATTAGTTTTGACTCTTGTTACCTGCAAGTTAATTAAATCCAAGATTGCGCAAATGCTGTGAATTGCTGGACCAATGTTTTAAAACTTTCACATGCAGTGCTAAATGAACCTTGTTCCCAAGTAATCGCTCGATTTTTTTCCGG
>CABXOR010000062.1 GCA_902513935.1 uncultured SAR324 cluster bacterium | reverse complement strand
AATATTTAATATTATAAATAATGATTTACCTATAAATTTTGTTTCATTTAGTTTTTAAATATTAATTTCATAATATTGATTTTATATGATATTTTATGAATTAATAATGATATTTTCTAATATATAGTATTAGAAATATTAATAATTATTGAAGATTAAAATGATTGAATATTGTAAAAAATATCTCCACCAGAATTGGTAGGAAAAGAATTATTGATAATGTTTGTGTTGATTGTCTGACTGTGAAGGATTAGTGGGGTTAATATCTGGAGAGAAGAGGTACCGTAGTGGTGGAGATGGTTAGAATAAAACCGGATCCACCATATAGTCCGAAAATATTTTTTATTAATAATATTATATTACTTAAATTAGTAATGAGATAGGTGTAATGGGACAGGTTTGCTCACAACTCTTAGTCATATTCCTCGACCTTCAGACCTCTAATTAAATAACTAGATTCAGTATCATAAGTCTGCTTACCGGAATCACTCGAACCTTCGTGAAAGTATTCACC
Source organism: uncultured SAR324 cluster bacterium (assembly GCA_902513935.1). The sequence continues at coordinate 7,804 of CABXOR010000062.1, read as the reverse complement.
AATTTCAAGGATACCAGTAATCCAAACAGCATATAAAAATTTTTCAAAATGCTCAGGCTCATACAAAATTACGTGAATTACTTGATTTGGTGGTGGTGGTGGAACATGAATACAAGCTCCAAAAGTCGGAACAAGCAGAAACTCTTTAATAAAGTCAAATCCGCCATCTCCCTCTAAAGGAACAGCAAATCCTGGAATTGTTACTGATTTACCTATTAATTGTCTTAAGCTTGCAGGCATCTCTCCTGTTTTGTAGTTTAACTTATTTAAATCTGCCCATGTAACCAACTTTGCCTCTAAATTTAACCCAAAAACTAAAGATGAGTTATTTAAAAGTGAAAAGAAAAGAAAAAATAAAAAGATTTTTTTCATAATAATTTTATAAATTTTGTTTATAAACGAATTGTCATTCCATCTGCGAGTGATTGACGATAAGCCCTTAATGCCGGGATTAAGCCCATCAAAATTCCATTCAAGATAATTACACCAAGAATAATTAAGTCTTTAAAACTTGGGGAATGAATAGGAATAAATAAACCAAAGTAAGCCTCTAAAAGAGGCTGTGAAACAAATAAAGATATGTATAAGGAAAGCAGGCCAAAAAGAATACCTACTAATGTTAAAACTGTAGCTTCAAAAATTAGTAAAAAAGATATAGTCCATGGCCCTGCTCCAACGGATCTAAGGATAGCCATCTCTCTTCTACGTTCATTAAGTCCTGACAATAAAGAAGTCATCATCCCCAGTAGACCCGCAAAAAGGACGAACCATGTGATTATCCTTAATCCTATTTCTGCTGTCCTTAGTAAATTCCAAAGCTCCTGTAGAGCAACTCCGGGCATAATTGAGCTAAGAGGTTCTTCTTTAAATGAATTAATCTGACGCTGTAAGCTAAATGCATGTATCTTAGTTTTCAAGCCAATTAGAAATGAAGTTATTTCCTCAGGCTTAAGGTCTGATTTCATAATTTCCTCTGTACTTAAGCTTTCTCCTTCCATGGGTGGAGCACCACTTTCCCAGTCTATGTGCATTGCAGTAATACCTTCTAAACTAACATGCAAGGATTGATCGACTGGAGTACCGGTAGGCTTAAGAATGCCTACTACTTTAAAGGGTCTGTCATCGTGCTTAAGAAATGACTTTTTCCCTGTTCCATGAGCAATTATTATTTTCTCATTTAATTTATAGCTGAATTTGATTGCCACTTCACTTCCAATCACTACATCAAAAACTTTTGAAAATGATTTCCCCTTGTAAAATTCTAATTTCTTTTTACTACCATAACGAAAATACTTAAAATAGTCCTTATTAGTGCCTAGTACCCTGAACCCCCTGTGTGAATCTCCTAAGGATATCGGTATGGTCCATTTCACTCTTTTATCTTTACGAAATTCATTATAACTTTCCCAACTAAGGTTATTAGGAGCGTTACCTATACGAAATATTGAATAAAGGAGGAGTTGTAATGAGCCTCCCCTGGCTCCAACTATAATATCCGTCCCAGATACAGCACTACTGAAACTTGTTCTTACTCCCTTACGAATATTTTCTACACCAATCAATAATGTAACGCTTATAGAAATAGAAAAAATTGTAAGCACAGCTGTACTTCTTCGATTCCATAAACTCCTAATGAATAAATTTAGCATTAAATCCTTACTTGTTGACAATATTTATTTCATTCATTGAAATTTCCTTTTTAAAAAGCTCGCTCAGACTTGAATCATGACTTACAAAAAGTAAAGTAGAACCCGATTTTTTGCATTCACTAAAAAGAAGTTCAAGAAAAGAATGACGGAGGTCTGAATCTAGAGCGGATGTAGGTTCATCGGCAATTACCAACTCAGGATTCCCTATCAAAGCTCTAGCTGCTGCAACTCTTTGTTGTTGACCCACACTTAGCTCTATTACTGGACTTTTCTTAGCTAGCGGTTCCTCAAGTTCAAGTGCTCCTAAAAGCCTGCTAGCTTCATTAACTTGGTCAAGTTTTGTCCTGCCAGCCCTTTCAGCACGAATTTTTGAGAAACTAAGTGGTAACATTACATTTTCTTCAATCGAGAGGTATGGCAAAAGATTGAAAAGCTGAAAGATAAAACCAATATGATCAACTCTAAAAGAATCCCTTGCAGAACTAGAAAGACTCTTGATTTCCTTTCCGAGCACCTTAAGTGTTCCTGAGTCTGAAACCAAAATCCCTCCAACAAGAGCAAGTAAGGTTGACTTTCCGCTGCCGCTCGGTCCCTTTAAAAAAACATGTTCATGTCGTTCAACGAGAAATTCTGGCAGATTCAATAATTCTCTGCCAGAATTCTCCCAGCTGAAACAAACGTCTTTAAGGTTTAAAATTGCTTCAGCCATAGATTATTTCCATCCTTTAATTCTATCTTCCTTGGATTCTAACTCAAGAGAACCCTGACCATTACTAGAAATCCAATTAACCCGAATTTCCTCAATTTTTGGGAAAAAGGTCATTAGTTGAGTCCCTATAGAATCAATCTCATCTAAATGTTGACAATTCCAAGAATAGTTTGATTTGAATTCAGAATGAATTTCAGATTTTTCCGATTCATCATGACCGTGCTCGTCTTCTGACTCATCGTGACCATGTTCGTCTTCTGACTCATCGTGACCATGTTCGTCTTCGTTGGAGAAAAGGCTTTGAGAAATTTTCATGCCTACCAAAAGACATTCACCCTCACTTGATATCGAGAAAAGCCTGGCGGGATCTGAGAGAATTTTTATTGATTCACTAAAATTCTCACGGTTACTTTGTGACTTGGGGAAATGCTCAAACCCGATCAAACTTTCAGAAGGCACTTCAAATTCTACATGAAGTTTTTCTCCTTCCATGGCGATCTTTAGGTTTGCTGCACCATGTTCATGAGAATCTTTCTGACGCACCTGAGCCAAAATCTCAAAAGACACAAAAAGACACACTAATGCAATAAATATATTTTTCATATTTCACTAATTATTTGAAGTTATAAAATTATTAAAAAAATATTAAACTTCAAAATAAGGAGGGCCCCTTACTGCTGGGAATTGTGCTAATAATAATTCCGGTAAAGGGGTAAATGTTTTAAATTTATTTTCACCAGAAATGTTAAAAAATTTAGGGGTTTTGTTAATAAAAAAAGAATTATTTAAATCAAATTTAACAAATTTTTCGGGCTCATTTGATGTTTCTCTTTGAGATAGTGGAGGATGGGAATGTTCTGAATTGTTGCATTTATCATAAGTTAACTCGCCAAAATTAGTTCGTAAATTTAATTTCTTTTCAATCGTTGGTAAAGTCCATTGAAATAATAGGGCAAACGGCAACAAGAAGTTTAAGAAATACTTCTTCTTTGAAAGAAATTTCAATAACATGTAATCGATCTATGAATTATGACTTATAAAAATCTTTGACACATTATACAAGATTCTTCACGCATTGCCAAAAGTTTTAAGAATCAATAAGTAACAGAGGAAGAGATGAAACGGATGAGATGGCTGGAGAAAAGGAAGAAAAAACCGGAATGATGGACACCTGTGAGCAGCCAAATAATGACAATCCCTATAAGCCACTGAAATCATGGTGGCCCAGGCTGGACTTGAACCAGCGGCCGGACGATTATGAGTCCGTGCATAGCATATTATGCTGGATTCCACCAAGAAATATTAACTAATATCAACAGTATCTTAACAAATTACTTGTTATATCATATTTTTAGTTGGTTTTAATTTCATTGCAGAATCTGGCTCATATTGAGCATTGGCAGCAGAACAGCAAGTGCGATAAAACCTACTGCTCCACCCAGGATCAAAATTAGTACCGGTTGTAAAAGTGAGGTCAGTGCCTCAAGCAATGTGTTTACTTCTTCATGCATCCGAACTGCCACTTTTTCCAGCAGTTCGTCCACTCGTGCTGCCTCCTCACCAATTGACACCACATGTCGTACGTATTCAGGGAAATAATCAATCCGGGCCATTGCAGCAGAAAGAGGTACCCCTTTGTTGTTCACATCAATAATAAGTTGATCAAGCTTTTTTATAAATAGTTGATTGACGACAACGTGTCTCGAAATTTCAAGAGAAGTTTTTAAATCAACACCGCTTTTCAGCAATGTCCCAAGTGTTTGACAGTAGCGGGCAACCATGACCTTAATCCGCAAACGGCTCAGCAGTGGTAGTTTCATTTCAAGATGATCTCGTAATTCACGGCCACGTTTACTGCGTAAAAACGTTGTTAATCCGACTGAAATTGGAGCAACTGCCAGCAAAAGCAAAAACCAGTGATTTACTACAAAATCACTGACGTCCATTAAAATTCGGGTCGGCAAAGGTAGTGCAGCAGCCTGACTTTCAAAAATGCGGGTTATTTTCGGCACAATCGTTGTTACCATGAAAATTACGACAGCCAAACCAAAAACCATCATGAAGGCCGGATAAATGAGGGCCCCCTTGATTTTGGAACGCAGACGCTCCTGTTCTTCATAATAGTCTGCGAGGCGGCTCATGATAGTGCCGAGATTTCCTGCATTTTCTCCTGAACGTACCATGCTGACATACATGGCAGGAAAAACTTGCGGATGCATTCCCATTGCTCCAGCCAGGGATCCGCCTTCTATCACCCGACCACGGATATCCGAAAGAATACTTTGAAATCCGGAATCCTCAGTCTGTGGAATGATCAATTGAAAAGCCTTGTCATAAGGGATGGTTGCATCCAGCAAAACCTCCAACTGTCGTGTGAATTGTGTGAGAACCTTACCAGATATACCTTTCTGAAAAGAAAAATGTGGAAGTTTAAATTTTCTGCTTTTGTTAACTCCGGAGATTTTTACACTTGTAAAACGGCTGGTCCGGATTTCTTTAGGGAATAGATCTTTGCTCCGCAAAAATTGCCGTACTTCAGACTCAGAAGCGGCGTCTTTAGTACCCTTGTGCAAAGTGCCTTCACCATCAAAGGCTTGGTAGTTGTATATTGGCATTTACTTTATTTATTTAAAAAAACTCAAAAGAATCCTGGTCAAGTTTATCCTTCTAAAGAGTCAAATTCCAATAGAGCATCTGCAATATTTTATAGTTTATTGCTTTTGTTGCCAAATCTTAAAAAAGGCTGAAAAAGATTTCCTTTCCATCAACCTCAGTCCCCAAAGTTTTAGTAGGGAAACCTTTTTTCATCAAAATCTTTGGAAGTAACCCCAAATGAACATAACTCTTCAGGAATGGAATCTGCCATAACAAGCTTGACAGTTGTGGTTTTCGTTAAACAGTTGACGCTTTGCAGTTCTGACCGTAAACTGGACACTGCAGATCACTTTGATTATACACTAGGAGTTGAATATGGCAATGGACTATCCTCCATTGAGAAGTGTACCAGGATTTTCATGGCTGGGAATAAACCTGGGCCTTAAGGATCAAACATTAGATTTTGGAGTAATTGCATCAGAATGCAAATGTACTGCAGCAGGTGTATTTACACGAAATAATTTTCCTGGTGCACCTGTGACAGTGGGACGTGAGAATATACAGAACGGACAGCTGCAGGCCATTGTTGTAAATTCAAAAATTGCAAATGTTGCCACAGGACAAACAGGAATTGAGGATGCCAGAAATATGTGTCGCTGGACCGGAGAAGCTCTGGGTATTGCTTCCGAACTTGTCTTACCATCTTCAACCGGTGTGATAGGTCGGCGCCTTCCGGTTAAAAAAATTCATGAAGGCTGTCAAATAATTCCTGAAAAACTTGGTTCATCCCCAGAATATATAGATAATTTTGCCCGAGCAATCATGACCACAGATAGGCATCCAAAATGGAACTGCAGTTCAATAGAAAATTCCACATTGCTTGGAGTTGCCAAAGGTGCTGGAATGATTGAGCCTAACATGGCAACAATGCTCAGCTTTTTTGTGACTGATGCCAAAATAAGTTCCGAACAACTGCAAACATTACTTAAGAGCGTTGTTAATCAGTCCTTCAACCGTATTTCAATTGATTCTGATACCTCAACAAGTGACACCGTCATCATTCTTGCTAATGGACTGGCTGGTCCAGTTGATGCTCAACAATTTGAAAAAGCATTCTCAAACAGTGCAATTCAATTGGCTAAAGAAATTGCCCGCGACGGTGAAGGCGCCACCAAACTGATTGAACTTACTGTTTCAGGTGCAAAATCTCAGCAAATGGCTTTGCAAATCTCCAAATCAATCATCAACTCGCCGTTGGTCAAAACTGCGATCCACGGAGCTGATCCAAACTGGGGTCGTTTTGTAATGGCAGTCGGAAAGGTTTTTGAATATCCGGTCCCTTTATCTGTTTTGTCAATCCACTTTGGAACAGGCAATCAAGTTCTAACTGTGAATGCCGAAAGCTTGAATGCAGACACAGTTAATTTAGATGCTATTTCAAAACTACTCCAAAATCAGGAAGTATTTTTAGAAGTCGTTGTTGGTGATGGAAAGTTCTCTGAAACAGTTTGGGGTTGTGACCTGACTAAGGACTATATTGAAGAGAATGCCTTTTACACAACATAAAACAGAGTGAGTCTTGAAAAAAAGAGAGAAGTCTACTTGAGGTATTGTGGGTACATTGGAATTTTTTCTGTAAGTCTTAAAGATTCAAACAATAATGTGGTATAACAATTTTAAAATCAAAAATCTGAAATCAAGAATATGAAAACAGGCATATTATTGATAAACTTGGGTACACCAGACTCTCCTAGTACACCAGACGTCCGAATTTATTTACGTGAACTTCTCTCTTGTGGACGAGTAATTGATATTAACCCAGTTGCTCGCTGGCTTGTACTGAACTTGTTAATCCTTCCCTTTAGACCTAGGAAGTCTGCTAAAGCTTATAAAAAAATCTGGATGGATGAAGGTTCACCCCTTCAGGTATTTAGTGAAAAATTAAAAACTGCCTTGCTCCAGGAATTTGCAGAAAAGGACATTCCTATAGAGTTGGGTATGCAATGCAGAAAGCCTTCCTTAAAAACTGCAATTGGTAAGCTTCGCAGAAAAAATTGTGACCAGATAGTCGTTTTGCCATTGTATCCTCAATATGCATCCAGTTCCTACGGTGCAGCTATTGAAGATCTATACAAAGTTGTATTAAATGACTGGAACATTCCCTATCTTCAGATCATTCCACCATTTTTTTCAGATTCGCGTTTTATTGATGCGTGGGTAAAAATTGGTTTACCTTATATTGAAAAAAAACCTGATCATGTACTGTTTAGTTTTCATGGCCTACCATTAAGGCATTTGAAGAAAAGTGATTACACTGGAAAATGGTGTAAGAACAACTATTCCTGTTGTAAGGAGTTAATTGATGAGAATCGCAATTGCTACAGTGCACAGTGCTATCAAACAGCAAAATTGATAGCCAAAAGTTTAAAAATTGAAGAAGTAAAATGGTCGGTAAGTTTTCAATCTCGCCTAGGCCGCGATGAGTGGGTCAAACCATATACTGAGCCACACCTAAAAGAACTTGCCGAAAGAGGCATGAAGCGTGTTGTTGTTTTTTGTCCTTCATTTGTAGCAGATTGCTTGGAAACAATAGAGGAAATTGGCATTAGTGCAGCCGAACATTTCAAAGAATACGGAGGAGAGGAGTTAAAACTTGTACCTTCGCTTAACAACCATCCTGAATGGGTTCGGGCCCTGACTTCGATTATCCAGCAAAAGTTAGCCGTATAAAATACTGCTAAATTATTTTTGTCTCATCAAATAAACTTTGGCACTCATACCTGCCCTTAACTTAAGTCCAGGATTAGCTGCTTTGACATATAATGGGAATCGTCCTGTTTCCGGATCCGAT
>CABXOR010000061.1 GCA_902513935.1 uncultured SAR324 cluster bacterium | reverse complement strand
AATTAGAAAACAAACTAATATATCTATATACCCGATCAAGTCCGGCAGGGCCTGAGAAAATATTTTTCTTAAGCTCTGTTTAGGTTTCTTTCGGTTTAAATTGATCCTCCCTGACTTGCGGGGTGAAATATTTGTCTGCATTTGCCTCCATTAGTTGCCCCCGGAACTGCGACCGGAGGATTTAGTAAGGTTTTGGTGAATTTTGAAGAACAATCCGGACACTGGAAAATCACTAAAATTGTATATGATTATTTGAAAGAAAAGGTGTCCCCGGAATCTCAATTGTTGAACGAACTAGAACCACGTTAGCTGAAAATAGAAAAATATATACTGGAGCAAACAACAGTGTTATTTAAATAATTTCCAGACAAAATAGAATTTTAAACCTGTGGAGCGGACTTGTCTTTGGCTGCAGTTAAAAAATTAGCACCGAAAGCTTTATCATTGCTGCCTTGATGGTGGTTTGGAAAAACTTCCTAAAAGTGACTTTTGGAATTCGCTTCGCCGGGAACTCTTTTTTCGCTGGTTGCCTTATGATAATCGAATCGTACAGGTGCAACTGTTTGGCAGGCAAATCGAAATTATGCTGTAATCCTATCGACGGCAACAGTTTGGGTAGTATGCACACAGTAGTACAATTCTTGCTCAGGGAGGTTTTACTTCAGAAGTGGACAAATCCAGGAAAGGATCGCGGCTCTTGTTCAAAGGTTTGGAAGGTTTTGCATTGAACAAGGAAGAATTGTATCCGGTTTGGTTGACTAATTTTTACTGGAACGGCGGGGGTGGTTTGGCAGCAAAAGACCTGTTAAACTCTGGACAATTAGTACGAAAAGAACCTGTCCATCTCAGGGAGCTAATTTTTCAGCACCTAAAATCACCGTCAGTAAAACTACCTGAAAAGTGTAAGTTGTACCTTGGAAACAGCACAAGATCTGCTTCACATAATTCTGAAGCTGGACAGTAGGATGAAAGTATATTATTATCTGCGTTTTGCATTACAGGAAATGGCTGAAGTCTTCAGTCCTCTGTTTTGCCAAAAATAGGAAGGTTTGCCCGTGATGGAAGATGACTGATGTAGCATCCTTGCGGTACAGAACGATACTTTTTTTCTTTACATTTATCTCTCTGATTGTATTTTCTGCTAAGATGATAGTTGGTTGTCCGTATTACACTGTCTAGTTTTTCATTCATCTTGATCTGGTGTTTGTGGTTGCAGGCGCTGACTGTCCAGTAATCTGTGTAACGGCGACATTCGTTTGTCTCCGGAAGTTTTTCGTAAACATAAACCTTTTGACTGGAACAGCCAGCTAGCACGATTGCTCCAAGCGCAAAAACTATTAACGGATATTTAAACATTTTTTTAGCCATGAACTGAGATGAGAGCAGATAATCTAAATGTTATTTTACACAACATGGCCCGTAATCCTGATGATTGGAAACTCGACAAATTTCATGCACACCACAAAAGCGGAGTGAAGATTTGGATTGGTAATGGTGTTTTTGGTTACCATATCGAAAAACCCGAATATCAGGAAATTGGACTGATTGAGAAATTTAAGCTGCAACGGCAATTGAAACTGCTGCTTGAAAATAAAAAAACTGCATCTTAAAATTACTGACTTCTTAATCCCTGATGAACTTGTAATCAGTCTCAAAACCGTGTCATTTCAAAAGAAGCTGGAAATCTTTCATAAGCTACTATACTAATATTATAATGATTTATCTCTGCGGACTAAATGACCCAACACCTAAACAGCCTTTATATTATTCTTTTTTCATTTCCAGATTGCTGATTTAGGTACTGGGGAGTGTATATCAGATTTTTTACTAATGCATCATTTCTGAAATTTTTTCTGTCTTATAGCTGAAAAAGTGTTCATTTTTTTGCTGCACACCTGAAACCGATATTATTGGATGTACTTGTTGGTAAGGCATCACGCCGCATGGTCGAACGTAAATATTCAGGAGGATTACTCCAGGAACCTCCTCGCAGCACCCGGTACTTGCCTATTTCAGGACCCTGCGGATTTGAGGCGTTGTCAGTTGTATAGATTCCAAACCAGTCATAGACCCATTCCCAGGCATTTCCGTGGATATCAAAAAGGCCATTCGGATTACTTATTTTTTGTGCAGTTGAGTGAATTGTTCTACCGGAATTTACACGAAACCAGGCATAATCCTCTAAAAATTCAGCACCCCCTTCGACTGAGTAAGCGCCTTCTGTTCCAGCACGTGCAGCAATTTCCCACTCTGCTTCAGAGGGCAGGCGTTTTCCAACATAGTTGCAATAATGCCGTGCAGCATACCAGGAAACGTGTATAACCGGCTTCAACTCACTCCCAGTTTCCGGGAGAAGATCACCCGTCCAGTTCCACAGATAATTGCCGTCATGAAATTTCCGTGGGAAAGTGCTTTTTCTCAGAAAAGGATGTTTTGCAGCCACCAGTAAAAATTGATAATTTGTCACTTCGCATTTGTCGATCCAAAATTCATCCACCTTTACTTCACGAACAGGATGTTCAGAAGGCAGGCCCTCTGAACTTCCCATTTTGAAGTTTCCGGAATCAATGAGTATCATACCAGGCCTTGCTATTTTTTGACTGACTTGGTCAACAAATCCGCAAAGTGTTTCCAAATCCTTGGTTTTGATAATTGTCGCAACTTGCTCTTCAGGAAACAATTTTTTTTCCAGGTTATATAGAAGCTTAAGATAAGTTTTTAAGATTTTCGGTTCAAACTTTGTAACCCGCTTTATCATATTACGTTCGTCAAGTCCGCAGCTGTATTTGTCTTTAAGACATTTCATCTTTTGCCTAATCCAAATGCGTACTGACTTTCTGGCCCTTTGCCTCTCAATTTCATACAATAAAAAGGGCTCAGCATTAAAATAAATCTTTTCAAAGAGTGAAGTTTGAATGAGACTTGTTTTTGCCAGCTCTACCAAAGCATCATAATCCTGACAAAACTTTTTTTGATCGTTTGGAACAGCAACACCATAGGTCCTTTTTAGAGAGCAGGCTCGTGTTTCGACCTTTTTGTTGATACCAAGTTTTTCTGCTAAAACACGATAACGCAACTCTGAAATGGTGTGCATCAGCGGATAACGCTCACCTTTAATGCTGAAACCAATAAAGTCTGAAATGGCAGATTCCTGAAACTCTTTAGCTATTTTTTGAAAATTCTGAGCTGCAGCCCAGACAAAATTAACTAACAAAAATAACCCAATAACCAAAAACAGGACTTTGTGATTCCACCATTTATGTTGCAATTTTTTCATTAGTCCTTTTTTAGTATATGACTCGTGAGTCACAAATTCTCCTGAGATACTTATATTATTGACTGCGTTTTGTCATCATAATCCGAAGGGTGAGATCTGATAAAGTGTTTTTATATTATAAGATTTCTCACATACGCTCGGGTAGACACGAAGAAACTCTTGAATGTCGAGTATATGATTAAACACTAAAAAACTGGTAGCTCACTTGAAACAAAGTAGAATATAGGTTTGTCTGTCAAGCTTCTCAAAGCTAGTTTAAGAGAAAAGCAATCAATATTCCATCTCTGTCAGCAAACTGGATTGGTTTTCATTTTGTTGATTCATATACGATACTGTTAAGTTCATGTTTTCTTTAAATTTCAGAAAAACCGGCTGGCTTGCCCGTTATTTAATTTTTAGAGCCTCAACCCCCTTTTCCGGCCCAGAGCAATATCTTGAGTTTACTGGTGAAGAAAAATTTGATGAATTCCTCTATTTGGAAGTTAAAGAAAATGGGATGTTCTTAGGCTGTCCGGTTATTTCACGGGCTGTACAAAACTTAGCAGACGAGCTGAATTTCCCAAAACAGCAGGGTGGAACAATTTTACTTTATTTGGAAACTCTTTTCTCTGTAGCCTTAATTGAAAATGAAAACATGACCTCAAATTTACAGAATGCAACCCCAATTCCTTATCAAATTCGTCTATTAAAAATTATGCTGCTGGCATTAGACTATCATTTGCCGGGCATTTACTACCGTATCCCGGAGGATATTCCACTGCCGGAATTGCTTGTAGAAAATGAGACATTGCATGGTGCTTTGAAACAGTTTGAAGAGGCACTGTTAGATTCTATAACCTTGAGCGGTTATTCTTCATTGGGTAACCGTCAAAATAATTTTGCTTTTTCCAAGCTCTATTTTTTCCTGCTCTGGGCAAGAGCAAAAGTAAATAATGATAAATCAATACCAGAGACTTTCCATGAAATGGACAAACAACTCCGGGAGGAAATGATAATAACATTTGCTGCACTGATATGGGCAAATGATTATGTAGACAGTGCCGAACAACAGGTTATTGAAAAATACATAAAACAAACGAGGCTCACTGAAGCTAAACAAAATAAGCTAAATCAGCGTATCCTTCATCCCGTCAAAATAGAGGATATTCCATGTTCCTCTATTTCAGTAATTATCAGCAGCTATATGGTGGAACAATTGATTTTGCTTTCATTGATCGATAACCAGAGAGCCTGGCAGGAGAAAGAATTCATAGAAAAACTTTCCCTGAAACTGGAGCTGACTTCAGAAAAACTGGAACAATTATATTTTTCTGTTGCAGAATTTTTTTCCGTTCACAATGAGCGCCTTGAATTCTTGAAAAACAATGCTGCCGTACAGCATTTTCAAGACTATATGAACGAAAAGATTGTCAAGATAGTCAAAAAAAATGTGGATAATATAATGAAAGAAATCGGTGAGACCAAAGAACTTTCTGAATTACTGTTTAAAGCAACCACAAAACCGCTCACTACAGAAGAAAAACAAAAGGTGCAGGATCAGCTAATAGATGTTGTCAAGTCCATCCCGGCACTGGCCATATTTGCTCTTCCCGGCGGAGGCATTCTTTTACCGATACTGATCAAGGTTTTACCCTTTAATATACTCCCCAGCTCATTTCAGGATGAACCTGTTTCCCAGCAAATACTATCTCAATGACTTCCCGTTTTTGGTTTCTGACTTACAATTTTATTTTACTGCCATTGCTGTCGGGGATCGTTAAGATTTTCGCTTCTTACAACTCAAAAATCATTGAGGGTATTGAAAAAAGGGAAGGTTTGTGGGAACGATTGGGAGTGGCAGTTTCAAAACGGGACTGGCAAAAGCCTTTGCTCTGGTTTCATGTAGCAAGTGCTGGAGAGTTTTTGCAGGCACAACCGCTGATTGACCGATGCATTGCGGAAGGTGCAGAGTGTGTTGTAACCTTCAGTTCAGTAAATGCTTTTTACTGGCTTCAACGGCCAGACCAAACTGAAACTCAGAATTTGCTCGCAGCAGAGTTTTTACCAGTTGATAATATCTACAACATTCGCAGTTTGCTGGGGTTGCTGCAGCCCTCGCGTTTAGTATGGGTTAGTTATGATTTGTGGCCGAATTTAGTTTGGGAAGCACACCGGCAGGGGATTCCTCAATCACTGATTTCCGGCATTATTCATGCGGGATCATTACGTACTGTCAACTTTATTGGACGTTCTTTTTATCATTCCCTTTACGAATGCCTGGAGCATATTTTAACTGTTTCTGAAGCTGACAGTCAAAGGGTACTATCTGCAATTCCTGATCACCCTCAGGTCAAAGTAATGGGTGATACCCGTTGTGACAGTGTGTTGGAGCGCAGAAATAATTTAGAAATTCCGCAATTGCCTCCTGCTGCAAAAGACAGTTTTGTATTTGTTGCCGGAAGTACATGGCCTCTTGATGAAACATGTATTTTCCATGGACTGCAGGAAGCTCTGAATAAATTTCCTGAATTGTTTCTGGTTCTTGCACCACATGAACCTACCGAAGAACATTTGAAAAATGCAGAAAACTATTTTTCTGGAACTCAGATGGTGCGTTGGTCGCAGGTCAATACTGCCACTTTGGATGTCCGTATCCTGTTAATTGATTCTGTAGGTATACTGGCTGGAATTTATCATTCTGCAAAAATAGCTTACGTAGGAGGAGCATTCACAACGGGAGTACATAATATTCTCGAACCTGCAGCCATGGGAGTCGCGGTTGCTTTTGGCCCAAAACACAGCAACTCAATGGAGGCCCTGATAATGCTTGAGCAAAAACTGGCAACTACTGTTAAAAATTCATCTGAATTCCAAAACTGGCTTTTTGATATATTAGGCAACCAGGAACTTTGTGATCAATTGGGCCGATCCTCGAAAGAATTTGTTGAAACTCAAGCTGGCGCAGCAAAGATCTGTATACCTTTTTTGATGGACGGCTTGTCCTAATTTTTTGTATTTCAGGCATCAGGCAATCCATCTTCAACTGTATCCCACATTCTCCTGCCCAGGACAAATGTACTTACACTGCACCGACTTCTTTGAGTCATCTTGCTGCTGCGTTCAGCCTGGAACCTGTTGTCATCACATCATCCAGGAGCAGTATTTGATGATTCTGAACTTCCAAATAGGTCTCGAAAGCATCATCCATATTTACCCGCCTTCCCGCCAAAGGCAATTCTGTTTTGGGACGAGTAGCACGAATACGTCTCAGCCAATGAGTCTGTAATTCGGGTGCAGACTTACCCAGAATTTTCTTAAAGTAATACGCCAAGAGAAGAGACTGATTGAAGACCCTATTTCGCAGACGTGAGGAGTGGAGAGGAATTGGAATGGAAATATAATATTTTTCCAGCCAGTTACTGTTTTGAAAACTCAACGCTAAAAGACGTCCCATCAGTTGAGACAAATGTTCTTTACCATAGAATTTCAGCTGTAATATCCAATGCCGGACAATATCTTCTTAGGCAAAAACACTTCGGGATTCATCTAATTCCCAAATATCCTCAATACATTCCTGACAGCGGAGACGATTTGGTTCAGCAATGTGATTTCCGCATTGTCGGCAATGATAAGCCTGATCTGTCCATGGAAGTTCAAGCAGACAGCTGGTACAGAGAAACGGAGAGGCTGGATCAAGGAAATTTCTTCCGCCCAGAACCTTTTTACATTGCCAGCAGAGTGGAGGTAGCAATTGCCTTAACCAACTTAACCATCTCGGCAAAGGGGGGAGGATGACGGTGAGATTCAACAAATTCGTCCATACAAGCCTTGAAGAGGAGAGTTGGTAAGTCTAATTTTTTGATTCCCTCTTTAGGGGATATGACAACTTTTATTACTTTTGCAGCAACAATAATTTCCTGAGGACAAGATTATTTTTAGAGTAAATTTACCATAAATCCGTGAGCTTTTTCCTTTCCTTCATTTTTCAGTCGATGCGCAACATCGGTACGGAAACGAAGTGTGTCTCCTTTACAAATATATTGTGCCTCATCACTAACTATTACTGTCAATTCTCCTGTGCAGAGGGTCAAACTTTCAAGACTTCCGGATCCATGTGCTTCTGAAACTAATTCTGCTTTTGGTTCGGCAGAGAATTCATACCACTGTACCGTAGAAACAGTGTTGAGAGTACCAAGGATTTTCAAGCGAAACCCGCTGTCTTCGCTCATCACTTCCGGTGTTGCATTCTGGGTCAATTTTTCAAAACAAGTTGTTCCTTCTTTTACGGAGAAAATATCTTCAAGAGGACTTTCCAGAGCTTTCGTAATTCTCCATATTGTTGCCAAAGTGGGATTACTCAAATCACGTTCAATTTGTGAAAGAATAGATTTTGAAACTCCGGGCTTGACAGCTAACTGCTCCAAAGTAAGGTTGTGCTGAAGTCTCAGTCGTTGAATTTCGGAGCCGACCTTTGGAGGAGCTTCCAATATTGTATTGTTTATTTGCATATATAATATTATCTGATTACATTTGACAAACAGGTATTGTATTTTGGCTTTTTACCTGTTCATCAAATAAAGAAAATTTTCATTCTCAAGTGATTTTTTACTTGCATGATCGTAATAAAATGTTATATTCATTATATTGGATCATTGTTTAATATAATAGACAAATCCATTATTTGAGTATAAACGAACAATTAAGCCATTATCCAGACAAAAAAAGGAGAATTATGGGAGTAGTCATCGAAATTCCTTCTGCACTAAAGCAGTATGTGAATAATCAGGACGAAGTTGAGGTCCAGGGTAATTCAGTTGAGGAGGCATTTGATTCTTTATGTAAAGACTTTGCCGAGCTGAAAACAAATTTATTTGACGAAAACGGAAAAGTCCGAAATTTTATCAATGTCTATCTCAACGATGATGATATCCGTTATGCGGACGGCATGAACAGTTCAGTGCAAGACGGAGATTGCATCCAGATCGTACCGTCTGTCGCAGGAGGTAGATAAACTGTAAAATTTGTTTAATGGAGGATTAAAATGAAGTTAAATAATGAGGAAATAAATCGCTACAGCAGGCACCTGACTTTGCCGGAAGTTGGTATGGCAGGTCAGTTGGAATTAAAGGAATCTCGAGTGCTGATGATTGGTGCAGGAGGACTTGGATCTCCGCTGGGTATGTATCTGGGAGCGGTTGGTGTCGGACAAATTGGACTGGTTGATTTCGACGTAGTGGAT
>CABXOR010000060.1 GCA_902513935.1 uncultured SAR324 cluster bacterium | reverse complement strand
GACGCCTTTCTTGTGAAGTACAATTCAGATGGTGTCAAACAATAACCTCTTCAAACACTAATACTCCTGGCAGGGTCATTCACATCATCTCCTGTGAGTAACTCCCACTAATTCTTCACAGGCAGACACCCTCCAAGTAAAATCGCCACACATTGTAATTCAAACCAATTGATGTTATATATTGGGTAGTCCTAAACCAGCCAATAATGAATAAAATCTAATATCCATGCCCCGCTCTCTAGTATAATTTCCAGATTTGCAAACCAATGTCATATAAATCCTTATCGAATTACATCAGGGCACTGCTGGGATATCTCATAATAGGCCTCTTTTTCCCATGGCTTTGGTTGCAGGGTATTTACTTAAAAAAAGTGGTGTTGAGACTACCGTCACCAACTGACGCACCTTTGGGAGTCTTACAGGGTAGTGGTCGGAAACTCGAAATTCTGGGACTCGGAGAATCTCCAATGGCAGGAGTAGGAATAGCAAAACATTTGGAAACGTTAACAGGTTTAACAGCGGTCCGTTTAAATCAATTGATGGACCGTCAAGTGAATTGGAAGGTTATGGCCCAAAATGGGCTGACGATAAATAACTTGAATCAATTGATTGAGGAAGAGCCTTCCGTTGACGCAGATTTGATCATTGCCTCCATCGGAGGAAATGATGTTTTCAATCTGACACCGCCATGGGTTTGGGAAAGGGATCTAATTAGATGCATAAAAAATTTGGTTAGGGATGGGAGAAAACCAGTGATCATATTTTCCCCTGTACCATGTGTGGGACGCTTCCCAGCCATTCCCAATCCCCTTCGTTTGGCATTTGGTTACTGGGAATTACTGTTGCAGACTAGCCTCGATCTCGTGATGAATTCAATTGAGGATGCCCACCTTCTGGAGGACCGTTTCCCAGATGGTAAAGAGTTTTTTATGGATGACGGCATTCATCCTTCCCAGTTAGCCTACAAATTATGGTCGGAAAAACTTGCCAGCACAGCCGTTGAAATGTTGTAACAAGATAAAACTGGCTCATAGAACTCTAATATGTGTTTTTCTGATCTTTGCTACATCCATCTGGCTAACACTTAAACCAGCTTAGGTGCCAAAGCGCATCAAAAACAGATAGAGCCTCGCCAAAGGGGGGATACCTGACGTGAAAGCCCTAGATATGATTTGTCAAGTAGCTAACCCGAGATTTTAGCACAATTTTATTGTGCCACTCTTGCGAAAATTTGTTGCCAGCATCATCTCTTCTGATTATTCCACTAATTCTTCACAGTCAGACACCCTCCAAGTAAAATCCCCCAATTCTTGTAAAACACCACATATTCTGGTATAACTTGGGTTATCCTAAACCAACCAAATTAGGAAACCAAGTGAAACATCATCTCATTCTTTTCTTTATCCTTATTCTTTTGAAGAGTAACACATTTTATATACAACAACTATGTTGACCTCAAGAAGATCTTTTTTTGCTATGTGTGGAGCAATAGTTTTACCTGGTGTTTCCTTAGGGGAACTCATCAGAACACCTTGGCAAGGAGAAGGCCCTTTTTATCCTGATAGAATTCCAGAAGACAGTGACAATGATCTTGTAAAAAATGGACACTCTACAATAGAGGCAGGCGGGAAGATCTTAAACCTAATGGGTAGTCTTGTAAATCGTGATTCTAAACCTATTAAAGGAATGACCGCTGAGATCTGGCAGACGGATATGAATGGTGTATATCTACATACGGGCTCATTCGGAAGCAAAATGAGGGATGATCAATTTCAGGGATTTGGCAAGTCCATCACAGACCGGAATGGTCATTTTTTCTTCCGAACTATCATTCCAGTAGAATATCCTGGAAGAACCCCACACATCCACCTGAAGCTTTGGAATGAAAGGGAAAATATTTTAACGACACAATTATACATACAGGGTCACTCCCTGAATAAAGAAGACTTTCTTTTCAAACGGATGACCCTAGCTGAACAGAAAATCAATTCTATGAAACTCCTCCCAGCACAGACAAACGATTCAACAGAGTATATAACCTCTGTAAGACTTGTTGTGTTTTCATAAGAGCAAGGGTGAAATTAGTCTTTTCCTTAAATCTGTGGAGTTAGGTGGCTAATTAATTTTTTCGAGTGAGTAGACAATATCAACGCAGTTATTTTCTTTGTCCCACTCTTTCATCTCTGGTGATGTCATCATTCCTTCAAAGGCTTCCATATTAAAACACTTTTTTCTGATGGCCCCAAAAAAGCTGCAGAAATGGAAAAGAAGACACTAACACAAGGAATAACTGAGAAACAATTAAGAAACACTAGAGAGTATGCAGGTGAAGAATTTACCCCGGGATAATTTCACCATTGGCTCACGCTTGTTCCTAAGCGGTATCGCCCTGGTCTATCTCATCGCCTTTGCCTCCCTTTGGCTGCAGGTGGAGGGACTGTTTGGCTCAGAAGGAATCATGCCGATCGAACGCTACTTCGACCGGCTGGCCAGCCAGGAAAATCACTGGAGTTACATCCTGCACTATCCCTCCCTCTTATGGCTGGACCATTTCCTGAAATTGGGGAATACCGCACTGCATTTAATCTGCGGAACCGGCCTGGTATGTTCCCTTCTGGCCCTGTTCAATTTCTACCGAGGTATCAGTCTTCTGCTGTGCTGGCTTCTCTATCTATCCCTGGTTACCCTGGGCTCCCCTTTCCTAAGTTTTCAGTGGGATAACCTATTACTGGAAAGCGGTTTCCTGGCAATCTGGCTGGCAGGGTTTAGAAGGCAGGATCAGCAGCTATCGTCTTTCATTCTATTTCTCTTGTACTTGTTGCTGTTCCGACTCATGTTTTTTTCCGGTTATGTTAAACTTGCCAGCAATGACCCAGTTTGGTGGGACCTCACGTCCCTCAGCCTACATTTTGAGACTCAGCCATTGCCCCATGCCCTGAGTTGGTATTTCCATCAGCTCCCGATTTGGTTTTTAAAAGTGAGCACAGCTATCATGTTTTTTATCGAACTGGTAGTGCCATTTTTCATTTTCCTGGGGGCCCGTCTGCGTCACACAGCTGGGATTTTGTTTATTGGTTTTATGGTAATGATCACCCTCTCAGGGAATTACACCTTTTTCAATCTACTGACCATTGTCCTCTGCCTGCCGCTCTTTGATAACAGTTTATATAAGCTTCGACTTCCCGGTGGGTGGCTGACATTTCTGCAGAAACAGAACTACTCCATTCCTGGGAAATATACTGGACTCATCCAAAAGGTGATATGTGGGGTGATGGTGACACTGGTGCTCATCACCGAAGGCCACCGCTGGTTTCCCTTCGGTCAGTACCCCGTGGTTTCCCAAGTGTATAGTTTTGTCAGGCCTTTCCGGTCAGTAAACACCTACGGCTTGTTTTCGGTGATGACCAAGACCCGCCCAGAAATTATCTTTGAGTTGAGTACCGATGGCAAGGACTGGGAAGAACTGAAATTCAAATGGAAACCAGTACGCCTGAATGAAACACCCGGATTGATACAACCCCATCAACCACGGCTGGACTGGCAGCTCTGGTTTGCCGGTCTGTATTACGAACAGGTCCTGAATGTCTTTCAGGGTATGTATGGCCGGATACCGGAATCGTATGACGAAATTCACCACTTTATCTATGGTAATTTACGCCAGACCTACCACCAACATGTCTGGGTCCATAAACTTATGGAAAGTATCCTTTATGAAAGCCCCCCAGTGCTTAAGTTAATTTCCACTGAGGAATGGCCCACTGGTCGCACTACCATCAGGGCCTGGCTCTATGATTACCGCTTTACTCGGAACAACAGTACAAATTGGTGGGTTAGGAATAATAAACGGCTGTTGTTTCCTTCCTTTAGAGTAGACTGATATCGTTTTGCAACGATTTTGTGTTGCAGTTCATAATAGAAATGTTTGCCCTCTTTTGGGTATGGCAGGGGGGTGGGATGGCCTATTTTAAAGTGGTAAAAAAAGACAGTTTTTATAAGTACGATAATGCAGTTTAACGTACATAGTCCTTTATCAGACAGGTGTAATATCCTTTGCAATTGCCGCTTTTTCGCCTTCCCATCTGTCAATAATAGCAGACAACTCCTCAGGTGTCATTTCAGCTAGATTTTGCTCATAGTTTCGTTGGGACTGTGAGTGCTTGCCAATGTCTCCAGCCAGCTCCAGAGATGTCCTGGCAGCAGCAATCCTTGCACTGGCCGGTGCATCAGTATCCTCCATTACCTCTTTCAGTGTCTGAACAGCCGTAGACGCAAGTTCGGTTTGGTAAACTTTGTTTCGCTCTTGCCGGATTTTAGCTATGATCTTTGGAGATTGTGTCAAAGTAAATGCACTCTGCCGGGGTGCAGCAAAGCCTGCTAGGCGTGCTGCTTCAGTGCGTCCCTTGGCCTGATGGACGAGGTAGAAGATAAAGCTGCTTTGTCTGTCAGATAATTGAACTTGTCTCATATATGTTTATTTTTGATTATATATATATTAAATCATAATAATTACTAAATTACAAATAATTTCGAATCGATTTGAATTAGGCATTGATCTTGTCCTTGTCTTCTACTATGTTAAATTAAAATTATATTTCTAACCTCTAATAACAAAGGGCATATGAGTCTAAAAAATGTCATGACTGTAATAACTGTTGTAACTGGTTTAGTAGGGTTAAGTTTTATTATTTTCCCTACTTTAATTACAAACCAGATTTTTCCTAATGTAGGTGGAGAAGCAATTATGGTTGGAGTATTCCATCGTCAAGTAATGGGAGCAATGGTCCTTGTTTTTAGTATTTTTCACTGGTTTATGAGAGATGCAGAAGAAGCAATTGCAAAGCGATTTTTATTTGCATCAGGGATTAGTTTTTTATTGAATGCTCTTATGATACTCAAAGTAGGTGTCGTTGATGCAGTTACCTCTTTTCCTTTTCCACCTTTTATCCTTTTAGTAATTCTTGCGACAGTTTCATTTTACTTCTCAAAAAAAGAACATTCTGGTTCTGATCAGTAAGCTCACAAAGCTTCAAGTTTCTGTACGACTGTTAAGAATTAGTGGTTCGACTTGAGTTAAATAATTAGGTGTCCATATAGGTGTCCATCATTCCGGAAAAGGTGTCCATATAGGTGTCTATAAGCACTCACACTTGATAGCAAGTGGCAGTACTATTGACACTATAATACGTTGATAATACTATAAATAATAATAATTAATAAAAGATAATAGTAATCAATGTATGTGGATTGATACGACTCATAATCGTCCGGTCCGGGGTTCAAGTCCCTGCTGGCCCACCATAAAATCAATTAGTTGCTGAGATTGAACATTGATTGAATGTTCTTAGGTGTCCATATAGGTGTCCATCGTCCCGGAATCTTCTACCTTTTCTTCCAAACTCAAAAGACCAACAAGATCCCGGCAGTATAAGCAATATATCAGGGGGTCTTTGCCCCTAATGTGGTTCCAAAAGGCTTCGACTATCTCTGCTACTGCAGGCGTGATTGGAATTATAATATGGAGAGAGGCATACCAAAAAAAGCTTTGGGGCACGACAGTCAGAGAAGGGCATCTGGCCCCAAAGAGTTTCCTTTAACTTCATACCATCATCTCCTGTGAATTACTCCCACTAATTTTTCACAGTCAGACACCCTCCATAAACTCCCCACATTCTTGTAAAATCCCTTATATTCTGGTACAATTTGGTTTATCTTAAAACAACCAGTTAGTAGGCGCCTTTTTTTAGGTTCTGGAACAGATCTATACCGCTTGCATCTTTCCAACGAGAACTAATGAAAAAACATCATGATTACAGTCCATCATTTAAATAACTCTCGTTCCCAGCGGATCCTCTGGATGTTGGAAGAACTTAATTTGGGATACGAGATTATCCTTTATGAACGTGACGTGAAGACCATGCAAGGACCAGCATCCCTTCGTGAGGTTCATCCGTTGGGTAAATCACCTGCCATCACTGATGACGGTAGTGGTGAACAGATCCTTATTGTGGAGAGTGGTGCCATCATTGAGTATCTGATGCAGACCTATGGCAAAAATAGTCCTTTAATCACCCCAAAGACTGGAAGTAAGGAAGAACGGGATTACCGTTACTGGTTACATTTTTCTGAAGGATCCTTGATGCCGCCTTTGCTGTTGCGATTGATCTTTCATCAGGTGAAAAAGGCTCCGGTTCCCTTTTTTGTGAAGCCTATTGCCAAAGCTATCGCCAACAAAGTTCTGTCAGAGTTTGTAAATCCAAATGTTCAATGTTTGCTGGATTTCATTGAAGCCAGCCTGGAAGGTAAACAATGGCTTTTAGGGGATCAATTAAGCGGAGCCGATATTCAAATGAGTTATCCTTTGGAAGCAAGCGTTGCCAAGGGTTTAATTGATGACCACTATCCTGACATTCAATCCTATGTTGAACGGATTCATCAACAGCCTGCCTATCAGTCCGCACTACTTAAAGGTGGCAAATACGATTATGCATGATCGGTAAGCATGCTGAATCAAAATCTCCTACATTGTAGTAGGATTCAACTTAAATTCAATTAGATGCCTTGCTAGTAGATCAATGGCATCTGACCCTTCCATTGATTCCATAGTGCTGGGCCTCTTTACAGTTCAGCCGTGAAATGGGTGACGCTGATATGATTGACTTTTCCTGCATAGAATTTAATAAACTGATACTGATGAAAATGATTGTTGCCTAAGGTCACTCACATCATAACCTGTGAGTAACCCCCACTAATTCTTCACAAGTCAGACACCCTCCAAGTAAATTAACCATTTCCTTGTATAAAAAACCTATTGGTGTTATATTTTGGGTTCTTCGAAACGAACCAATATGAAATCTTGTGAGACATCTACTCATTGTCCTCTCAATCCTTTTTCTTTCAGCCCCTCTGTTTGGTAAGGAAACTAACATCTTATTTTCTTTGACAACATCTTCATGGTAATAAGAATTATGATTCCATTATCAACTAATCTTAAAAGTCAAAATGTCTAAAAAGAAAGATGTAATATTCACTTCCCCCCGTGGGGGAAAGTATGAAGGGGGATTCAAAGATGGGCAAAGACATGGTCAAGGAAAACTAACCTACCCTGATGGAAGAAAGTTTGTAGGGGAATGGAAAGATGGGGAACCAATTGGTCAAGGATCTTACATTTATGGAAAAGGGAAATGGGAAGGGGATATGTATGAAGGGGAATTCAAGGATGGGAAAAAACATGGTCAAGGAACATACATTATCTTTTCTGGAGGAAAGTATATAGGGGAATGGAAGGATGGAAAAAGATGGAACGGAACACTCTATGACAAAGAAGGAAAAATCATTGGAAAGTTTATGAATGGATGGTTTGACCAGTAATCAATCTCCGTAAAACCAACCCCATTCTTCTTCTGAGAGTAACTCCCGCTAATTCTTAACAGAAAGTCCTTTCCGATTTTTCCAGATTAAATTTTTAATCAAGGGGATTATATGAGAGGTGAAGTTCTTCGTAAATATCTACAAACACATTATTATTTCCCCCTGCATTGTCGATGGAGTCATCGGTGAAACCATCTTCTTCATAACACGGCTCTATATTAGAATTACAACAAACACATAGTTCTTGACCGTTAACAAAAACAGTCTCAAACTCATTTTCGCAGGACTCACCACAGTTAGGACAAATCCTTTCATTAATATTTATCTCCATTGAACTATACCAGGTTTTGATTTCTTTTGCTTTAGGTCTTAAAACCATATATGCATGGTATGTTCCTCATAGAAACACAAATCCGCACTCGACTTCAAAGCCAGTATATTGGCTAAATATTTAGGACGTTTTTTTTTTCTGGTGAATAGAAAGTGATTAAAAAATATTTCCCTAAAAACGAACCCCATCATCTCCTGTGATTGACTCTCACTAATTTTTCACAGTCAGACGCCCTCCAAGTAAAATCCTCACATTTTGTATACTAAAATATTTTGCAAAATAGAAACATTCATGTTACTCATATCATTCAATAGAAGAGATAGAACATTTTCCCCAAACTTTTCAAACCTGAAGATTGATATGAAAAATTTAATAATTGTATTTCATTTTTTGTTAACTTTGTTGTTGGTAGGGTGTGCAGATAAAGGTGTATATGTAGGTGAGAAGAAAGACGGTAAACGGCATGGTCAAGGCACATTGACTTTTTCTGATGGAAGTAAGTATGAAGGGGAATACAGGGATGATAAAAAACATGGTCAAGGCACATTGACTTTTTCTGATGGAAGTAAGTATGAAGGGGAGTACAGGGATGATAAAAAACATGGTCAAGGTACAGAAACTTTTTCTGATGGGAATAGTTATGAAGGAGAATGGAAGGAGGGGAATCAAGATGGTAAAGGGGAATATTCTTGGTCTGATGGAAGAAAATATGTAGGAGAATGGAAGGATGGTTTTAAGACTGGTCAAGGAACACTTACTACATCTTTTGGATTTAATTTTAAATATAATGTTCACAGTAGTTTGCCGAATGATTGGGTAAACGAATTTTATATAATTATGAATAATTTAGATAAAGTAATACCACTAAAGCCTACAAATTATTTTAG